>DATNIC010000039.1:0-4254 GCA_035604635.1 Binatia bacterium | reverse complement strand
TTCACTCGTTCGACCAGTAGTCCTTGAGGGCTTTGCCGCGGCTCGGGTGACGGAGCTTGCGCAACGCCTTGGCTTCGATCTGACGGATGCGCTCGCGGGTGACGCCGAACTCCTGGCCGACCTCTTCGAGCGTGCGTTGGTGGCCGTCTTCGAGACCGAAGCGCAGCACGAGCACCTTGCGCTCGCGCTCGGTGAGGTTTTTGAGGACGTCTTGCATCTTCTCTTTGAGGAGCATGACGCTGGCCGCTTCGGCCGGGGCGATCGCTTCCTGATCCTCGATGAAGTCGCCGAGGTGCGAGTCTTCTTCCTCACCGATCGGCGTCTCGAGCGAGATCGGCTCCTGTGAGATCTTGATGACCTCGCGGACCTTCTCGGGGGTGAGCCCCATCTCACCGGCGATCTCCTCGACGGTCGGATCGCGACCCAGTTCCTGGAGCAGCTGCCGTGAGATCTTGATTAGCCGGTTGATCGTCTCGACCATGTGGACCGGGATACGGATCGTCCGCGCCTGATCGGCAAGCGCCCGCGTGATGGCCTGACGGATCCACCACGTCGCGTAGGTCGAGAACTTGTAGCCCTTGCGGTAGTCGAACTTCTCGACGGCGCGGATCAGGCCCAGATTCCCTTCCTGGATGAGGTCGAGGAAGAGCATGCCGCGGCCGACGTATTTCTTCGCGATCGATACGACCAGCCGCAGGTTCGCTTCCGTGAGGCGGCGCTTCGCGTCCTCACCGGCAAAGACGATGGCGTTGTCGGCGGTCCCGTTCTTGAGCGCTTCCTTCTCGCCGGCCTCGATCGCCATCGCCAGCCGCTTCTCGTCGTCCATCGAAAGGAGCGGTACGCGGCCGATCTCCTTGAGGTACATCCGGACCGGATCGTCCAGGGCGAGGCCCGCCGGGATCGCCGGTTCTTCGGCCTCCGGCTCCGCCTTCTCGTCCTTTTCCTTTTCCTCGACGATCTCGATCCCGAGGGAGGCGATCTCTTCGAAGAGCTCCTCGACGCGTTCGGGCGTGACGTCTTCGACGTTGTCGAAAACCGCGTTGATCTCTTCGTACGTCAGGGAGCTGCGCTTCTTCCCGCGCTCGATCAGCTTCTTGATCAGCTCTTCGAGCGGAATCGGGGGTGCCTCAACCGTTGCGGTTGCCGTTTTCTTACGCGCCATGTCTTCTTCGTCACCCCCTTTCCGTACGGATTGTTTCTCTGCTGCGGGTTCTCTCGGCCGCCACCGAGGTCATCCTTTTAGTCCCGTGAGACGCTGGTACAGCGTGGTTTGCTCCTGTATCAGATCCTCGGGCACAGCCTGGCCAGCTTCGTAGAGAGCCGCGATCTGCGTTTCAAGTTCGCGAACCCGACGACGCCGGTCGTCCGCCGCAAAGCGCTCGATGAGCCCGTCCAGCTGTCTGCGCCGCGCATCGCTGTCGGCGAAGCGGACGGTCTGCGACCGTTCTCCCCCGGCGATCGATGCCAGGGTCGCCGACACGTCTCCATCCTCGCTAAACAGGGCAAAGACGTCCGCCGGTTGCACCAGCTCGGCTGCTCGTTCGAGGATCCGCCCGTAGACGCGCCGCAGGAGCGGATCGCCGAAGCGCTCGGCCGGGATGCGCTCGCCGTACTCGGCGGCCAGCGCCGGCTCTTCGAGGACGATCGCGATGACGTCCCGCTCGAAGCTGGGCAGCTCGACCGTCGCTGGGGTGATGTGGCCCCGCGGCGACGCGCCGGGCGTCCGCGGTGCGAAGTGCGTGGCGTTAATCAAGAGCCGGCTCTTACGCAGGTCATCGACGTTGAGTCCCAGGCGCCCGGCGACGTAGACCCGCAAGCGGTCCCACTCTTCGCGCGGCTCGGCCCGTACGCGAGCTTCGGCTCGGCGGGCGACCTCCGCTCGACCCAACTCACCCCGCGCCAACGCGTCGACGTCGCGATCGATCTCGTATTGCTGAGCGGGAACCGCCGCGGCGAGCAGCGCGCGAAACGCGTCGCCGCCGTGCGCGCGCACGAAGGTGTCGGGATCTTCGTTGCCGGGCAGCTCGACGATCGAGGGCCGCAAGCCTTCGGCCCGCAACACGTCGATCGATTTCGCCGTCGCAGCCGCACCGGCAGCGTCACCGTCAAAGCACAGGAACACGCGCTCCGTCGCCTTGCGCAACTCGTGAGCCTGCTCCGGGGTGAACGCGGTGCCCAGCGACGCGACCGCGTTCGTGATCCCGGCCTGGTGCAGCGCGATGCAGTCGAGGTAGCCCTCGACGATCACGATCCCGGCCTCGCGCTGCACGGCGCGCCGCGCGATCCCCAAGGCGAAGAGAAACCGCCCTTTGGTGTAGACCGGGGTCGTGGTCGTATTCAGGTATTTCGGCTCGCCCTCGCCGACGAGGCGCCCACCAAACGCAATCGTCTCGCCGGTCACGGCGCGCGTCGGGATCATCAGCCGGCCGCGATAGAAGTCGTAGAACCCGCGCTGCCCCGGTTTGACGAGCCCGGCCTTGGCCGCGAGCTCCAGGTCGACGTCCTCGCGTCCCAGCGCGTCGGTCAGCCCCTGCCAGCCGTCGGGGGCGTAGCCGAGGCCGAAGGCATCGATCGTCTCGCGCGCGATCCCGCGTCCGGCGCAGTAGGCGCGTCCCGGCTCACCGGCGGCGTCGCTGACGAGCACTTGATGAAACCAGCGCGCCGCAACGTCGTTGGCGTGGTAGATCGCTTCCTTTTCGCTGCGCACGCGCGCGGCGCGCGGATCCTCGCTTTCGATCTCGATTCCGGCGCGCTTCGCGAGCATGGTGAGCGCATCGACGAAGCCCAGGTTGTCGTGGAGCTGCACGAAGCGGATCACGTCCCCGCCGGCCGCGCAGCCGAAGCACTTGAAGAATCCGCGGTCGGGGTGAACGTGAAACGACGGCGTCTTCTCGCCGTGGAACGGGCAAAGCCCGACCAAGTCGTTCCCGCGTTTGCGCAGGGAAACGAACGTTCCGATGTACTCGCCGATATCGATCCGCGCCAGGACCTCGCGCTTCACGCCGTCGTCGATCCGCACCGCACAGGTGTTCGACACGACCGGCGCCGGCCACTTGCGCGGGCTTCGCCGTCCGGCGGCGAAACGTCGCGTCGTGCTCAAGGGGAAACGGATCTTCGATCCGGTCCACCGCTTCATCGAGCTCGACGCCGGCGAGGTGGAGCTCCTGGAAGCGCCGGTCGTGCAGCGTCTGCGGCGGCTGCGCCAGCTCGGGCTGGCCTACCTCGCGTACCCGTCGGCGGAGCACTCGCGCTTTTCCCACGCGCTCGGCGCGCTGGCGGTCGGGACGCGGGCCCTCGAAGCGCTGCGGTCGAGCTCACCCGAGGCCTTCGTGGACGAGCGCGCGTTTTTGGCACAGCGCCGCCTCCTGCGCGCGAGCCTGCTGCTCCACGACGTCGGACACGGGCCGTTCAGCCACGCCTGCGAAGCGGTCCTGGGCGTCCGTCACGAGCAGCGAACCGTCGCGATCCTCCGGCGCCCCGAGGTGCGGGAGCCGTTGGAGCGTTTGGGAATCGATCCCACCGACGTGCTGGCGCTGATCACCGGCGGCGCAACCGCCTATCCGGTGCTGCGCGAACTGGTGAGCGGACCCAACCTCGACGCCGACCGCATGGACTACCTCTTGCGGGACGCCTACTTCACCGGCGTCGAGAACGGGCGCTACGACGTCGAGCAGCTCCTCGCGTCACTGCGCATCTTCGACGTCGACGGCCGGTGGGAACTCGGGGTCGACGGCCGAGGCGTCGTTGCGCTGGAAGGTTTCGTGCTCGCGCGCTACATGATGTTCGCGACGATCTACTTCCACCACACGACGCGCGCGTTCGAGCGCGTTCTGGGAGACGGTCTGCGCGAGCTCTGGCCCGACCCGCGCCGGCTCGACGACATCGAGGAGTTTCTCGCTTGGGACGACTTCCGCGTCGTCGACGCGCTGCGCACGCTCCCGATCGAAGCCGCCCGCGCGCTGCGGGAACGCGTGACGGTATACGGGCTGGCCGCCGAGTTCAATGCCGAAAGCGACCTCGGGACGTTCGAAGCCTGCGAGCGCGAGCTGCGATCGCGGTACGGTGACGACTTGTGGAGCGATTCGCAAGAACAGCTGTTGCACCGTCTGCCGCTGCTCGGCGACGAGGGCCAACCCACGGTGCGCGTCCAGCTCGCGGGGCGCACCGTCGACGCCCGCCACGCCTCCGACCTTATCGCGAAGTTGTCGGGCAAAGCCTACTGGCGCAAGCTCTTCGTCCGCAAAGATGCCGTCC
>DATNIC010000038.1:0-10672 GCA_035604635.1 Binatia bacterium | reverse complement strand
GACTCCGGGATGATCGCGCTCATGCAGTCCCTCGAACTCTTTAGCGAAGCAAACGAGCCCGTGAGCGCGGTGATCGCGCCGATCAACAACCGCTTCCGCTCGGGAGAGATCAACAGCACGGTCCGCGACATACCCGGCAAGATGAAGGCGATCGAAGAACGGTACCGGGACGCGAAGATCGATCATCTCGACGGGGTCACGGTGAGCTATCCGGATTGGTGGCTCAACGTGCGCCCCTCGAACACCGAGCCGCTCCTGCGCCTCAACGTCGAAGGCGATACGAAGGCTTTGATGGAGCAGCATCGTGACGAGGCGCTTGCGATCATCGGAGGCTAGTCTGCGTTGAAAGCGGAAGGACCCGGCGTGGCTGACGCCTACATCCTCGGCCCCGCTAAAATCGCGATCGGCGACGGTTCTTTGACGCACGGTCGCCTCGCCATAGAGAAGGGCCGGATCACGGCGTTACTGCCCGGTGACGGCCGAAGCGACGTCGGCGTTCCCGACGGCGCGACGATCGCGCCGGGGCTGATCGACGTCCACACCAACGGCGCCGAGCAGTTGCTGTTCAACCGCGACCAAGGTCATGCCGTCCAGACGGCCTCGCGCGCATACGCGCAAATGGGCGCGGCCGGCTTCGTTGCTGCGGTGATGACGGCGCCGTGGGAATCGATGCTGCATGCGGCGAGCGAAGTCTCCGAAGCCGCCAATCAGCTGGAAGAGAACGGCGCGCCGAGCGGCGCGCGTTGTCTGGGCGTGCACTTCGAAGGGCCCTTCCTCAACGCGAAGTTCCGGCGCGTCCATCGCAACGATTGGATCGTCACGGCGTCACTCGAACGGGCGCGCGCGATGGTCGAAGCGTGCAGCGGAGCGCTCGTCATGGTGACCATGGCGCCCGAGGTCGACGGCGTTGACGAGTGCGCACGTTTCTTCTTCGATCATGGGATCGTCTGCTCGGCCGGCCACACCGCGGCCCGGTATCGCGAGGGGATGCTTGCGATCGGTCTGGGCTTTCGGACGCTCACCCACGCGTTCAACGCGATGCCGCCGCTCGATCACCGCGACCCGTCGCTGCTCGCGGCCTTCATACAGGAAGAACGGACGACGGTCCAGCTGATCTGCGACGGCTACCACGTCGCCCCGCCGATGGTCGACTTGCTCTACCGAACGTTGCGCGAACGGCTCGTCCTCGCGACCGACAACATGCCGCCGGTCGGGAACAACTTGAGGATCGAAGGCGGCGTCGTCCGCGCGGAAGACGGGACGATCGCCGGGAGCGCGCTGCACATCGATCAAGCCGTGCGCAACCTGATGTCTTACAGCGGCCTCCCTTTCGAGACCGCGATCGTCAATGCGACCTCGGCGCCCGCCAAGCTGCTCGGTCTCGAGCGGGAGCTCGGGACGATCGCTGCCGGCAAGCGCGCCGATGTCGGCGTGTGGGACGCCGACTTGAACGTCATCGCGACGATCGTCGGCGGCGTCCCCGTGTTCGGGAGCGCGCAGCTGACGACCAAGACCGCGCCCAGCCCCGCGACGTAGCCTTCAGGCCGCACCACCCAAATAGGCCGCCTGAACAGCGGGGCTCGCCAGCAGGTTCGCGGCGCTATCGGCATAGACGATCGTCCCGACGTCCAGACAATAGCCGCGCGACGCGAGCGTCAGCGCTTGTTGCGCGTTTTGCTCGACCAGCAACACCGTCGTGCCTCGCAGGTTGATCTCGCGGATGATCTCGCCGATCGTCTGAACGAGGATCGGCGAAAGGCCCAGGGACGGCTCGTCGAGCAAGAGCAAGCGCGGTCGCGACATCAGTGCACGGCCGATGGCGAGCATCTGTTGCTCCCCGCCCGAAAGCGTCCCGGCCTTTTGCGCAAGCCGTTCGCGCAGCCGCGGAAAGATCGCGAGGATTCGCTCGGCGTCTTCGGCGATTTCGCGAGTTGCCTTCCTCGTGAACGCACCGAGTTCGAGGTTCTCGCGGACGGTCATGCGGGCGAAGACGCGCCGCCCTTCCGGTGACTGGCTGATCCCCAGGCGGACGATCTCATCCGGCGCCGTACGGGTGATGTCGCGCCCATCGAAGCGGATCGTGCCCGCCGACGGGCGCATCAGGCCGCTGATCGTTCGCAAGGTCGTCGACTTTCCGGCACCGTTTGCACCGATCAACGTAACGATCTCGCCTTCTTCGACGTAGAGCGAGACGCCGGCGAGCGCGCGGATCCGCCCGTACCGTGCCTCGACGTTCTCCACTTCGAGCAGCGCCACTATGCGGGTTTCCCGAGATAGGCCTCGACGACGCGTTCGTTCGTTCGAATCTCTTGCGGGAGTCCCTCGGCGATCTTCTCGCCGTAGTTGAGGACGGTAATCCGTTCGCTCACGCGCATAACGAAGCGCATGTCGTGCTCGATCAAGAAGACGGTGACGCCGCGAGCCCGAATCCGCTCGATGAGCGCTACGAGCTCGTCTTTCTCGCGCGGGTTCATCCCCGCCGCCGGCTCGTCGAGCAGCAGGAGCTTCGGATCGCTCGCCAGGGCGCGGGCGATCTCGAGCCGCCGCTGGGAGCCGTACGGCAGGTTGCGCGCGTATGCGTGGGCTTGCGCTTCCAAGCCGACGAAACGGAGCAGCTCCCGCGCGTGCTCGCGCACGTCGCGCTCCTCCCTGCGCTGCATCGGCGTGTGCAGGAGTGAATCCCACAAGTGCGCGTGCATCCGCGCGTGCCGGCCGGTCATCACGTTGTCGAGCACCGACACGAATGCGAACAGGCGGATATTCTGGAACGTCCGCGCGATCCCGCGCCCGGCGATCGCGTCGATGTGCGCGTGCCCGAGCGGGGCGCCGTCGAAAACGATCGAGCCCTCGTCCGGCCGATAGATGCCGGTGATCAGGTTGAAGACCGTCGACTTGCCGGCGCCATTGGGTCCGATCATCGCGACGATCGCGCCGGCGTCGACCGAAAGGCTTAGATCGCGAACGCAGACGAGGCCGCCGAACCGCTTCGTCACGTTCTCCAGCGTCAAGAGCGCCATCAGAGGGCCCTTTCGTAGAGCTCTTGCTCTTGCGCAGCCGCACCTGGATCGCTCCGGTCGGCGTGCAGCTCCGCAGCCCGCTGGCGGCTGGGGAGCAGCCCCTCGGGACGCAGCAGCATCATCCCCACGAGGATGACTCCGTAGAGCAGAAAGCGCGCGTTCGTGAAATCCCAATCGAGTCCGAACCCGTGGACGAAGTTCGTGAGCTGCGGCAAGATGAAGCGGTCGACCGACGAGAGGATGAGGCTCCCCAGGACGACACCCGCGATGTTGCCCATCCCGCCTAGGACCAGCATCGAGAGGACGAAGACGCTCACGTTGAACTGGAATTGGTCGGGCGAGACCAGCTGCAATTTCGATGCGTATGCGACGCCCGCTAAGCCGCTGAACGACGCGCCAAGCGCGAAGGCGGCGAGCTTGGCGGCGGTCGTGTTGATCCCCATGTGCGCGGCCGCGAGCTCGTCCTCGCGGATCGCCATCCAAGCACGGCCCAGCCGGCTGGCGCGTAAGTTGTTCGCAAGCCAGATCGCGAGCGCGATCAGCGCCAGGATCAGGTAAAAATAAGGGACCGGGTTGAAGCCGAAGCGCAGTCCGAAGACGGTGGGCTGGTCGAGCGTCCCGATTCCGTTTGGGCCGTTGGTGTACTGCGAGAGATTGAGGAACGTTTGGGGGACGATCTCACCGAATCCCAACGTCACGATGGCGAGATAGTCGCCGCGCAAGCGCAGCGTCGGCGCACCGAGCAAGATCCCGAAGATCGCTGCGATGAACGACGCGCCGAAGAGCATGATCCAAAACGGAATGTGAATTCCGAACTGGGGCGACGCGAGCATCGCATACGCATACGAGCCGATCGCAAAAAACGCGGCGTAACCCAGATCGAGCAATCCGGCAAACCCGACAACGATGTTGAGACCAAGAGCGAGCAAGACGAACGCGCCCGCATCGGTGAGGAAGTTGATGTGCGCGCCGTTCAAATCGACGACCGGGATCAGCCCAACCGCAAGAAAAATCTCCGCAGCCCGCACGTCCGAGCGAGCAAAGAACGCGCGCACTATACTTTGTTCGGGAGCGATTCGCCGAGCAGGCCCGCGGGCCGGAATACCAGCACGAGAATCAGGACGGTGAAGACGACGACGTTGCTCCATTGGTCGGAGATGAACTGCGTCGTAAATGCCTCGATCAAACCGATGAGAAATCCACCGAGCATCGCACCGGCGAGGTTGCCGATCCCTCCGAGGACTGCCGCGGTGAAGGCCTTGAGCCCGGCCGAGAAGCCGTTGAAGAACCACGTCGTCCCGTAGTACACCCCGGAGACGAAGCCGGCAGCGCCCGCGAGGGCACTGCCGATGAGAAACGTCAGGGCGATCGTCGTATTGATGTTGATCCCCATCAGCTGCGCGGCTTCGCGATCTTGCGCGGTCGCTCGCATCGCCTTGCCGAGCTTCGTGTTGTAGACGAAGAACTGCAAGCCGGCCATCATGACGATCGCGAGAAAGACGACGATGACTTGCTTGGCCTCGATCAAGACGCCGCCCAGCGTGACCGCAGCATCCGGGAAAAAACCCGGAAACGGGACGGGCGACGGCCCCTTCCAAAATTGCATGATGTTCTCGAGGATGAACGAGAGGCCGATCGCGGTGATCAAGAGCGCCAAGCGCGGCGCATTGCGCAACGGCCGGTAGGCGAAGCGCTCGAGCAAGACGCCGACCAACCCGCAGAGCAGCATCGCGCAGACGATCGTGAAGGCGATGACCCCGACGAGCGGTGCGCCGTGGAGCTCGCCCTGGATGCCGATGAGCCCCAGGACCGCCAGCGAGAAGAACGAGCCGAGCGTGTACACGTCGCCGTGTGCGAAGTTAACGAGCTCGATGATCCCGTAGACCATCGTGTAACCCAGCGCGATCAGCGCATAGATCCCGCCGAGCGAGAGACCGTTGACGAGTTGCTGAAGGAAGACGTCCAAGCTGTGGAGCGCAGCCTCAGGTCGACGTCAAGCTGATTTGGTTGACGAAGACCTTCTTCTCGTCCTTAATCTCGTAGAGGCTCAGGATCGGGCTCGTCGTGTCGCCGTACTTATCGAACCCGATCTTCCCGATCGGCGAGTCGAAATCGCGCGTCTCGGCCACGTTCCGCAGGACCTGCGCGCGCGTGGGCATCTTTCCCCCGCTCGCCTTGATCGCTTTGACGATCGCGGCGATCTCGATCTGCGCCGCAGCGTAAGCATTTGCGCTGTACGGTCCGACGTCGGCATTGAAACGCTTCTTGTAGGCGGCAACGAAGGCCGTGGCACTCGGCAGCCGGGTCGCTTCGGGCGCCGCAATCGAATAGTACGTCCCGTTCGCCATCGTGCCGGCGACCTTCACGAACTCCTCGTCGCCGATTCCATCGCCGCCCATGTACGCGACGCCTTTCATCCCGACGTCGGCCATTTGCTTGCGGACGAGCCCCCCGCCCGTACTCGTTGTCCCGCCGTAGAAGATGACGTCGGGATTCATCGAGTGCGCCTTGGTCAGGAGCGCCTTGAAGTCTTGCTGATTCGAGGTGATGTGCTCGTGGTCGACGACCGTCCCGCCCAGTGCTTTGAACTGTGCATCGAAGACGTCGGCGAGTCCCTTACCGTACGTCTCGTTGTCGTCGATGATGAAGGCGCGCTTGAATCCGAGCCTCTTTGCAAACTGCGCACCGGCCGACCCTTGGCGCGAATCGACCGTGCACACTCGGAAAAATGCGTTCGTATCGGGATGCGTGCTGCGCAGCTTCGCTGCATTGGGCGGCCGTGTCAGCGTATCGTTCGTCGTCGACGCGGCGATCTGCACCAAGCCGGCATCGTTGGTGAGCGGGATCTCGGCGACCGCGACGTTAGAGTTGAACGGACCAATCATCGCAAGGACCGCCGGATCCGCGATGAAGGTCTTCACGTTCTGTGCGCCTTGGGCCGGATCGTGCTTGCCCTGCACGGCGTCGTCCAGCGCGTAGGGCGCGAACGTGTAGTTGCCGCCGGCGTGCTTGGCGTTGGCTTGCTCGATCGCGAGGATCGCACCGTTCTGCGTCGGGATCCCGATCGACGCGTCGGCGCCTGAAACCGGCAAGTCGATGCCGATCTTGATCACCGGATCCGCCGCGACGGCCGGCGCGGGGACGAAACCAAGTACGGCCGACAAGGCGAACGCTGCCGTGCCGAGCGCAGCCGTCACGCGATAGGAAGAAGTGCGGCGCATGACTCCGTTGTACGCCGAGCCGCCGACCTTCCCTTGCCGACGTTAGGCCACGGAGAGCTCGCGCTGTGCGGCGGCGTTGAAGTACGCCGCCTGCGGATGATGGATCACGATCGCGGCCGTCGACTGTTCCGGAACGATCTGATACGCCTCGGTCAAGGAAGCGCCGATCCGCCGCTCGACGTCGAGGAGACGCCAAACGATCTCATGCTGCGCTAGATCCGGACATGCGCCGTAGCCCCAGGAATAGCGCTTCCCGCGCCCGTCACCCAGGGCGAGTTCCGCTCGAATCGATTCGTGCGTGTGCTCGGCCAGCGCTTCGGCTGCCTGCACGGAGAAGCCGTGCAAGAAATAGGATGCGCTGTAGTCGCCGCCCGCCTGCAGCGCGTCGATCCGTTCCGAGACGGCGCGCCCGACCGTGACGACTTGTAGGGCGATCAGATCGCTCGCGCCGCCGTCCTCGGGTTCGCGCAAGTAGTCCGCCAAGCAGAGGTGCTGGCCGCCGACCTGACGCGCAAAGCGCAAGCGCGCGATCTCGCGCCGTCGATCCGTCACGTCGTAGATCACGACGTCGTCACCGATCCCCGCCGCGGGGAAGTAGCCGTAGACGGCGAGCGGCGTCAAGATCTCGTCGCGCTCCGCAGCTCGCTGGTACTCCGCCAGGCGCGGTTCGAACTCGTCGCGCACGAGCGCTTCCCACTGCGCACCCTTGACGTTCGCGCCGCCCCACGAGAGCCGAAACAAGCTCTTCAGATCGAAGTTCGGCCAGAGCTCGCGCACGTCGACCTCGCTCGTGCGCAGACCGAGGAAAGGCGCCTCGGGGACTTCGGCGACGGCAAGACTCGAACGCGCGCTCTTCCCGCCCGCAGTCAGCGTTGCGGTCGCCTGGACCGCGTCGCGCAGCGCAAACGCTTCGGTCCGCGCACGTTCGACGAGCGACGCGCGACGCTGGGGATCGCTCGTGAGCTGCTCCATGATCTCGAGTCCTTCGAACGCATCCTTCGCATAGAACAGTCCCGGCTCGAAAAAGCGCTGGCCGTCGAGCAGCGCGATGCGGCGTCCGAAATCGCGATTGATCGCGGCGCCGCCCACGAGGACCGGAAACGCGAGACCACGAGACGCCTGTTCTTGAACGCAGATCGGCATCTGTTTCGACGTCGAAACCAAGAGGGCCGAGAGACCGATTGCGTCGGCCTTTACCTCAACGGCCTTCTCGAGGATCTTGCTCATCGGGACTTGTTTGCCCAGATCGTAGACGGTATAGCCGTTGTTCGAGAGGATCGTGTTGACGAGGTTCTTGCCGATATCGTGTACGTCCCCAAAGACCGTCGCGAGGACGACTTTGCCTTTGGACGTCCCCTCCTTCTTCTCGAGGAACTGCTCGAGATGCGCGACGGCCTTTTTCATCACCTCGGCCGACTGCAAAACGAAGGGTAGGATCAGCTCGCCGGCTCCGAACTTGTCGCCGACCTCTTTCATCGCGGGCAACAGCACGTTGTTGAGCACGTCGACGGGATCACGCGCCTTCAAGGCCTCATCGATCTTGGCCTCGATCCCATCTTTGCGACGGCGCAGGATCGCGTTATGAATCCGTATTTCGACCGGCGCCTCGGCATCGTCGTCCAGCGGCCCGGCGCCTCCGCTCGCGCCTGCACCGGCATGCTGTTCGAAGTGTTCGATCACGCGTTGCAGCGCGTCCGGACGCCGATTGAACACCAAGTCGTCGCAGAGCTCGCGCTCCGTCGCGTCGAGCTCGGCGTATGGTCGAATCTCCTTGGCGTGAACCAGGGCCAGATCGAGTCCGGCTTCGACGCAGTGATGCAGCATGACGGAATTGAGCGCAGCGCGGGCCGCGGGCTTGAGGCCGAAGCTGACGTTGCTGACGCCGAGCGACGTGAGGACGCCGGGAATCTGCGCCTTGATCAGCTTGATCCCTTCGATCGTCTCGATCGCCGAAGTGAGAAACTCGGCGTCGCCTGTCGCCAAGGTGAAGGTCAACGCGTCGAAGATCAGCGCCCCGGGCGGCACGCCATACTCTCCGGTGACGATCTCCGCGATGCGCTGCGCGATCTCGAGCTTGCGCTGCGCGGTCTTCGCCATCCCGGTCTCGTCGATCGTCAACGCGACCACCGCCGCCCCCGACTCGCGAACGAGCGGCATGACGGCGTCGATTTTACCGCGCCCGTTCTCCAAATTGATCGAGTTGACGATCGCGCGGCCGGCGCAGATCTTGAGCGCCGCGTCGATGACCCCCGGCTCGGTGGAGTCGATCATGAGCGGCGCTTCGACCGACTGCGCGAGCTTCTTGACGACCGTCGCCATCTGCAGAGCTTCGTCGCTTCGCTCGGTCAGCGCGGTGCAGATGTCGAGGACGTGCGCGCCGCCCTCGATCTGCTCGCGCGCCACGAGGACGATCTCATCGTAGTTCTCTTCGAGCAATAGACGTTTGATGCGCCGCGAGCCCTGGGCGTTGATCCGCTCGCCGACCAAGAGCGGCCGCGGTTCCTGTTCGAGGGATACGGCCGTCATCGCCGAGGCGGCGAACTGGAGCGGCTTGCGCTCCGGCGAGCGCCCCTTCAAACCGCTGACCGCTTGGGCAAAGGCGGCGATGTGGGCAGGCGTCGTCCCGCAACAACCGCCGACGATGTTCGCGCCGAAGTCGACCACGAACGCGCGCAATTCGCGCGCCATCTCGTCTGGCGTCTCGGGATAGATCGTCTCGCCGTTGGGTCCCATGAGCGGGAGCCCGGCGTTTGGAATCACCGAAACGTAGCAGCGCGAGTTCTCGGTCAGGAAGCGGACCGCGTCGCGCATGTGGGTTGGGCCGGTCGAGCAATTCAACCCGATGACGTCGATCGGGAGTGCGTCCAGCGTCGCGCAGATCGCGCGGATGTCGGTTCCGAGCAGCATGCGTCCGGTCACGTCGAGTGTCGCCTGTGCGGCGATCGGGACGCGAGGCATCCCGCGCTCGAAGCCGCGGACGATCCCTGCGATCGCGGCTTTCATTTCCAAGAGATCCTGGCTCGTCTCGATCAAGAGCAAGTCGACGCCGCCCTCGATGAGATGGCGCGCTTGCTCCTCGTAGAGCGCCGCCAGTTCGTCGAACGTGATCTTCGAAAGCGTCGGATCGGATGACGAGATCAGCATCCCCGTCGGACCCATCGCGCCGGCGACGAAGCGCCGGCGCTCGCGCGTGGTAAAGCGATCGGCGCAGCCTCGCGCGATCGCCGCCGAGATGCGGTTGATGTCCGCGACGCGCGCGCCTAGCCCATACTCATCGAGCTTGAGCCGCGACGCCGTAAACGAGTTCGTTTCGATGACGTCGGCACCGCCCTCGAGATATGCGTCGTAGATCTCCTCGACGACGCCCGGAGTCTCGAGCACGAGTGCCTCGTTGCAGCCATGATAGTGGTCGCCGCCGAAGGCCTCGGGCCGTAGCTCGCGAGCCATCACCTGGGTCCCCATTGCGCCGTCGAAGACGAGGACCCGTTCGTCGAGGGCTTTTAGGAAGTCGTTGCCTTGCATCGTTTCCAGCAATGATCGGATTCACACGAGCCTTTCGCGCGGATATTCTGTCCTAGTTGGCGTAGTCTTGGCAAATGAGACCCATCGAGCGCCGGCTGGCGACCCTGGAGTCGTCGATCGCCGAGCACCGCGGGCGCCCCGCCGAGATCACGCGAGCCCAGCGCACCCAGGAGATCTGGGCCTCGTCGGCGCTGGCCGGGGCCACCTTGACCTTGGCGGAGACGCGGTCGCTGCTCGAGCGCGGGATCGTCAGCGGGACCCGGCCTTTTCGCGACTACCTTTTGGTCTGGGGCTACGGCCAGGGCCTGGGTTGGGTGGCCCGTCAGCGGCCCAGCCGCCCCGTCTTCACCGTCGCCGAGCTGCGCGCACTCCACGTCCATGTCTGCGCCGCTCTTGCGCTCGTCGAGCCGGCAGCCCGCGACGCGGGAGCGTGGCGCCTCGCGCGCCTCGCTGCGCCGGCAGGTGCTGCCGTCGCGACGCCCCCGGCGATGATCGCGCGCGAAGTTGCCTCGTTTGCGGATCGCTTCGCAGCCGGACCGCCGCCGCACGAATCACCCTTCGTCTGGCTCGCGGCGATGCACGAGCGGTTCGACCGCTTGCGCCCGTTCGCTCTTGCAAACGGACGCGTGCTTCGCCTGTTGCTCGGCCTCGCGCTGGTTCGGCTCGGACTTCCGCTAGCGCCGATACTCCCGCGCGACGCACGCGCCTACCGGCGCGCGCGCATCCGCGCCGACTCGGGCGACGCGATCCCGCTCGCATATCTAATCGCACGCGGTGTCGCGCGAAACCTTGAGCCGGGCGTGCCGCGCTCGGCACTCGTCCCGCTCTCGGCACTGGCCGATGAGCGGCTCTCGCTCGCTGCGCTGCGCAAGGCCGCAACGCGCGGTCAACTGCGCCACGTCTACGTGGGCG
>DATNIC010000037.1:0-6636 GCA_035604635.1 Binatia bacterium | reverse complement strand
AGCCGGCGTCGACGATCGCCCGATACTCAACGTTCATCGCGTCGGCTAGGGCCCGCAGATATTCATCCTCGGTCGCGTAATAGTCGTTGCGGTACACGGTCTCGAGATTGTTGGGCGAGAGCGCCGTGACGAAGCCCTCCTCGACCTTGACCTCTGCGAGAGCTGCCCCCAGATTAGCGAGATCGGTCGCGAGCTCGGCTTGCCCGACGTACTCCAGAGGTCCGGTGCACGCCGTGTTGCGCGTCCCTCGCGGCGGCTTGCGCAGCGTCACCGGCCGGGCGGCGAGCATCACGGCGGCCTCGTCGTAGGCAGCTTTGAATGCGAGGTAGTCGCGCGTCGAAGCCGTGCCGGCGTTATACGTCTGCTCGGTTTGGGACAGCCCGCTCAAGCGCGTTCGAAGATACGCGGTGAACGTCGACTTGCTGTGCTCGCCGTCGTCGACGACATCGAGGCCGGTCGCGGCTTGCTTGCGGACGACCTCGAACACCGACGCCCGAACCCGTGCTGCCAGCGCGGCCTCGTCGTAGGCCTGGCCCGAGTCCTTGGCCCGCAACATCGCGACGAGTTCCGGCGGGCGCGGCAGGCTGCCCGTATGAGTGGTAACGATCCGGTCGGTGCTGCGGCGCATGGTGGTCCTCTATTGGGAGGGCTGGCCTTTCCAAATAAGGTCGTTTGCGTTCATGGAATCGAGGAATTTGTATTTCAAGGCGGCATCGAGGAGCGGCTGAATCAGTGCCGGGTCGAGCGCCCGAGCGTGATACTCATGCGCTCGCGAGAACGTAACCTTCATGTATTTTTGGAGGACGAGCGCGGCTTGCTCCGGATTTCTGACCGCCCAAGTCGATGCCGCGTTGATCGCGGCCGTGAACTTGCGAACGATCTCCGGATTTTTTGCAGCCCAGCTTTCGGTTGAAAACCAGCCAGCGGCAAAGAAGCGCTTCGAAATCGCGTCGTACGCTTTGCCGAGGATACGCACTTTGCCGGAATCTATCCCGGCAGAGAGTGCCGGATCGCCGATCATCGCTGCGTCTACCCGGCCTTCGGCGACCGCGTCGGGCATCGCGCTCTGCGGCACTTCGACGACTTTCACCGTGCTGGAATCGCCGCCGTGCTGGTCGATCCAAGCAAAGGCCGCGATGTGGTCGACCGAACGAATCCCCGTGACTCCGATCGTTTTGCCGTTGAGGTCCTTGCCGGTTCGAGCCTGCGAATTTGCGGCAACGACAAGCGCGTCGATCGGCGACGGCGCAGCTGCGTCATAGATGTAGCCCGGGGCGATCAGGACGACGGGGAGTCCCCTACTCCGGGCGCTCGCGAGGGGCAGCGGACTTCCGGCACCGATCTGCAAGGCGCCGCTGACGATCGCTGCGACGACGATCGATCCGCCTTGGTACTGCTGCACCTCGATGTTGAGGCCTGCTCGCTTGAAGAGACCGAGGTCTTGGGCATAGTACACGTCGCCGTGCGCCTCGAATGCGCTCACGCCGACGTGAATCACTTGATCGGACTGCGCGCTCGCGACGTTCGCCCGGCCACCGGCCCCAGCGAGCACAAGGGCAACGCCCATGGCGACGATGCGCGCGTGACTCTGGTTCTCGAGCATGAAATGAGGTTCCGTCACGGCGTACAATGTTCTTCCCCGACGGTGCGCTATTAAGGAGGTTCGGAACATGAGTGGGGTACGGGTCCTCGTCGGTACACGCAAAGGCGCTTTCGTTTTGACGGCGGATGGGAAGCGCGAACGATGGGACGTCGCCGGTCCGCACTTTGCGGGCTGGGAGATCTACCATCTCAAGGCTTCTCCGGCCGATCCGAATCGGATCTTTGCATCGCAGTCCAGCGGGTGGTTCGGGCAACAGATCCAGCGCTCGAACGACGGTGGCAAGACATGGGAACCCGTCGGCAACGCGTTCGCGTACGACGGCGTTCCGGGGACGCATCAGTGGTACGACGGTACGCCGCACCCATGGGAGTTCGCACGCGTCTGGCATCTGGAGCCATCGCTGACTGATCCGGACACCGTCTATGCCGGTGTTGAAGACGCCGCGTTGTTTCGCACGACGGACGGCGGGCAAACGTGGCACGAGCTCTCCGGACTGCGCGGCCACGGATCGGGGCCCCGCTGGCAGCCGGGCGCCGGCGGGATGTGTCTGCACACGATCCTGTTGGATCCCAGTAATGCCGAGCGAATCTTCATTGCGATTTCCGCCGCGGGCGCATTCCGGACCGATGACGGCGGCAAAACGTGGCATCCGATCAACCGGGGGCTGAAATCCGAACAGCTTCCGGATCCGACCGCCGAGGTCGGCCACTGCGTCCACCGCATCGCGATGCACCCCTCACGTCCGGGCGTGCTGTTCATGCAGAAACATTGGGACGTCATGCGCAGTGATGACGCCGGCGAATCGTGGCGCGAGGTCAGCGGGAACTTGCCGACCGACTTCGGGTTCCCGATCGACGTCCATGCGCACGAGCCGGACACGATCTACGTCGTACCGATCAAAAGCGACTCCGAACATTTTCCGCTCGACGGCAAGCTGCGCGTCTACCGCAGCCGGAAGGGCGGAAACGAATGGGAGGCGCTCACGAAGGGTCTCCCCCAAAGTAACTGCTACGTCAACGTCTTGCGCGACGCGATGGCGGTCGATTCGCTGGATGCGTGCGGCGTGTACTTCGGTACGACCGGCGGACAAGTGTACGCCTCGGCCGATGCCGGAGACAGTTGGGCACCGATCGTACGAGATCTCCCCTCGGTGCTGTCCGTCGAGGTGCAGACGCTGCCATGATCCGCGTAGTCCTCCCCGCGCATCTGCGAACGCTCGCGAGAGTAAGCGGAGAGGTGCAAATTGACGTTGAGGGTCAGGCGACGCAGCGCACGGTCCTCGACGCCCTTGAGGCCCGGTACCCGGTGCTGCGTGGGACGATGCGCGACCACGTCACGCAAAAGCGCCGAGCGTTCGTGAGGTTCTTTGCCTGCGCGCAGGATCTGTCACACGAACTTCCGGACGCTCCGCTGCCCGAAGCGGTCGCGGCGGGGGCTGAACCCCTTCTCGTGGTGGGAGCCATGGCCGGCGGCTGACAAGAGCACCGTCAACCGAACATACGAAGAGGAGAACGATATGCAAACGATCACCCCGTACAGAGTCATGAAGGCGATGCTTCAAATGGACAAAATCGTCCACGGTATGATGCGAGTCGCTTTCATCGCAGTGTCGATCGCCTCGGTCCTTTTTGTCGTCCCCGCTAGGACCGTCGCCCAAAGTCCGGCGCCTGCCGGCCCCGTGTACGTCGTAACGCACGTCGACTTCACGCCGCGCAACGCTGCCGCAGGCGAGAAGGCGTTGCAGCAATATGCCGTCGACAGCCGCAGGGAACCCGGCGCCGTGCGCTTTGAGGTTCTGCAAGAGGCTGCCCAGGCCAATCACTTCATCATGCTCGAGACTTGGCGCGACCGTGCGGCATACGACGCGCATCTCGGCACGCCGACGACGGTGCGCTTCCGCGAAACGATCCAGCCGCTCATCGGAGCGCCGTTCGACGTCCGTCTCGCGCGTCTGGATCAGTAGCTAGTTCAGCCGGCTGCGAATCCGCTCGAGGCCCGCACGTGCGCAGGCCTCGTCTTTGTCGCCGCCCGGTCCACCGCTGACTCCGATCGCGCTGACGGTCTCGTTGCCGATCTTGATGACGAGTCCGCCCTGTCCGACGAGCAAGTGATCGAGCGGGCGCAGCATCACGGGCGGCAGAGTCCCCGCTTTCTGACGTTCCACCAGCGCGAGCGTGTCGACGCGCGACGTCATCGAGGTATACGCCTTGTCATAGGCCGCCTCCATCGTGTGGATCGCGGCCGTATCGCCGCGCAGGGTCGCCTGCTGCACGCCGTCGGTATCGACAACGACGGCGGTGACGCTATAGCCCTGCTGCGCGCACGTCGCGACCGCCGCCATCACGGCTTCTCCCGCGAGGGCAGCCGAGAGGCGATGGACGGTGACGATGTCGGCGGCGAAGCTCGGCGACGTGAGAAAAACGGCAGCAAGGACGGCGGCGACACCGATGCGGATCATAAGGACCTCCGTTTGTCGAGCGCTGGCTAGGCGATAGAGCTTTGCAGCCGGCCTTTCTCCGCGCTCGCCGAAACGGCATTCCAACGCGCAAATCCCATTCCGCAGCCCGTTCCAGCGGCCGAACGGTATGCTGCGGTATAATCGACCAGTTCCATGTCGAACGCTTCGAGCGCCGCCGCCGCGACGATCCAGTTCCGGATTTCCGATGTCCCCGAGACGAGCTTTTCGACCGGTAGCTGCGTGAGAATGTCGGCTCGTTTCTCGATCAAGCCGCGAATGACTTGATAGTCGAGCGTTTCGTCGATCACGAAGTGGGATAATCCCCCTGATGCCGCGATCGCGACGCGCTTGTTCGGATCCCACGATTCGATTGCTCGTCCGAGTGCCTTACCGAACGCGTAGCATCGTGCGGGCGTGGGCTGATTAGGCGGATAGAAGCAATTGACAAAAATCGGGACCATCGGAATGAGATGCTCCCTCATAAGCCTGATGCGTATGAAGCTGAACGCGTGCCCGATCCCGCGGCCCTCGCCTTGCCGGCTCAGCTGTGCGACGTCGAAATCGGCCTGGGAGAGCTGCGCGGTCAGGTGCCGGCCAAGCTCCGCGTCGCACGGATATGCCTCGCCGCCCCTGACGTGTCGCGCCCAATCGGCAGCCCGAATCGACGGGTCCATCGTGGCCAGATCCTCCGGGATGTCCAGGATCTCTTCGCCGCGGAAAATGGCAAATGCCGGGATACAATCGTTGAGGAACATCTCATGCTGATCGTCACCGATGATGACGACGACATCCGGTTTCGCTTCGAGCAACGCGCTGCTGAGCTCGTCGATCGCACGGTTGCAGCGATCGTACTTGTTTCGATAGACCTCTGACGCCAGTTCCGCATGGATCTCGGGCCGTGCCGCCCTGGCTAAGCCTTCGAAGTCGATATCGGGATTGTTCCGGTCGCGTTGCGCGTGCAGATCCCATTGCTCGGGAAGCGTACTGACGTGCGGGCTGTGCACCGTAGCTATTCCTGCGACGATCTTTGCCATTGCAGTTATTCGCCTTCCTCGCGGTACGCGCCGATCGCTTTCAACACGGGCGCGTCATCATACCGGAACAAATAAACAGTTTCGTTGCCTGCGTTCTCGTGCTCGAACGCCGTCCAGGCGGGGACGGCAAAGGTATCGTGCTCCGCCCACTCGAGGACGACATCACCGACCTGCGTCCGGCCTCGTCCCGAGCGAACGTGATACACGCAGCTAGCCGTTTGGCGCCGGCGCGGAGAACGGGCTCCACGATCGACGCGTTCGGCCTGCGCGCCCAAGGTCAGCGAAATCGGCCCGCCGGTTTGGCGATGCCGGTATTCGATCGCTGCAAACGGCCCTGGAGCGGCGTCGAGCTTTGCCTGCATCTCGCTCCAAGGGTACTGCAGCCGCGAATGCTCCGGTGCGGGCTTCGATGGATAGCGCGCTTGCGAATAGCGCCGGGTGAAGTGCACGGGGAAAGCCTGATAGATCGGAATATCGAGTCCATCCAGCCACACGATCGGTCCTTGCGATTCGTTCCCGTGATCGTGATACTCCCAATTGGGCGTCAAGATGACGTCGCCGGGATACATCGTCACCTTCTCCCCGCCGACCGCGGTGAAGCCCCGCTCGCCTTCGATGATGAACCGCAGCGCGAACGCTACGTGACGATGAGCGCGCGCGACCTCGCCCGGAAGGATGTGCTGCAGGCCCGCAAACAGCGTATCCGTCGTGTACGGGATCTTCCCGATACCCGGGTTGGTGAGCATGAGGACGCGCCGTTCCGCTTTATCCGTCCCGATGAGGCGCCCCGCCCGATCGAGCAACGGGCGGAGGTCACGATAGGACCAGACCCACGGCGTCGCTTTCGGCGTTGGATCGGACGGGCTGACGCTCTCATACGCCATCCACAACGGATCGGCTTCGCACGACCGCGCATCGTGACGGAGTTCTTCGAGCGTTTCGTTGGCAATCATCGGGGCCTCGCTTTCGAGAAGCGTAGAACGTTCACGTGGCGACCGCAAGCGCGCCGACGTTCGGAATGACCTCGCGGGCGAAAAGCTCCATCGACTTCCGCGCGGGTTCGAACGGAATGTCGAAGAAATTCACCTGCAGCGACGCAATATCGAAGCCGCCGATTTTCTCACTATACGAGCGGAGCTGCTCGAGGATCATCCGGGGCGTCCCCACGAGCGCGCCGCCCAGCGCGACCTGCGACTCGAACGTGTCCTCGCGCAGTTTCGCGATGATCTTGTCGTAGCCCACGTAGTCTTTGGACTTTGTCCCCGTCACCCAATGACCAGCCGCCTCGACGAGCGCTTTCAGGTATCGATTGAGGGGCTCGCGCGCGATCCGCGCGGCTTCCTTCGGGTCCTCGTCACAGAACATGTGAAATGCAAGCATGATCCGCCCGTTTCCCGGATGGCCCGCCGCGCGCCATGCATTGCGATAGGTGTCGAGCAAGTGCTTCATGTCTGCTCCGCCCATCGGGATCGCCATCACGGCGTGACCGAGGCGCCCCGCCATCTCGAAGGATGCCGGCGTCGCAATCGCGGCAATCCAAA
>DATNIC010000036.1:0-2749 GCA_035604635.1 Binatia bacterium | reverse complement strand
GTACTGGGCGCTCACGCCGGAGAGGAACTTGCGCTCGGCTTCCGGGATGCCGAGACGGTCGAACGTCTTCTTGATGTCGTCGGGGACGTCGTCCCAGGACTTCTCGGTGTGCTCTCCGGCCTTGACGAAGTAGCGGATGTTGTCGAAATCGATCTCTTCGAGCAGCGCGGTGTCGCCCCACGCGGGCATGGGCTTGCTGCGAAAAATCTCGTACGCCTTGAGACGGAAGGCGAGCATCCACTCGGGCTCGCCCTTCATGGCCGAGATGCGCTCGACGATCTCGCGCGTGAGGCCCCGTTCCGACTTGAAAACGTAGTTTTCTTCGGAATCGTGGAACCCGTGCCGGTAGTCCTCGATCAACGCCTGCGGCGTGGCTTTTACGTCTAGGGCCATACTGATTAAGCCTACCCCTCCCCCATGGGTTCGTCAAGATAGTCCAGGCCTATCTTAATTATCTTTGTGCTTGCTAAGGTTGGAAAATTACCCGCCCAAGCTACTTTACACCAGGGGGGTGGGGGGGTATTATGGGGCCTGGACTTTGGGGACCTCGGCGGCAGCCGGGGTCTTTGCAGTCCAACGGAGGGGGCGGCGCGCCCAACGCGCCATCGCAGCGGGACGTTCGCGTGCATAGTAGGATGCACGACCAGCCAGAGTCCGCTGATAGGTCGCGAGCGAGATGGTGTACGGCACGCGCTCGACGACACGCCTGGAGGTGGGATTTCCCAACCGATACCCGAGGAGAAAAGACGGTAATTGAAAGCACTTGGTACGCACATCGTTTGCGAGCTGTCGGGCTGCGATCCGGCCAAGCTCTCCGACGTCGACGCGGTCGCCGATATGATGGTCCAGGCAGCCCATGAGGCCAACGCCACCGTCATCGAGCGAGCCTTCCACCGGTTTCAACCCCAAGGCGTCTCCGGCGTCGTCGTGATCCAAGAGTCGCACCTTTCGATCCACACCTGGCCCGAGTCCGGGTACGCTGCGATGGACTTCTACACGTGCGGCGACCACACGGATCCTTGGGCGGCCTGCGAGTACGCGGCCAAAGCCCTCGTCGCCACGGTCATGACGACGACCGAGGTCAAGCGCGGCATCGAGGCCGGCGCCGACCGTTACACCCACGTGGTCACCACGGACCACGACGTTCGCGAGCTCGCGCGCATCGCCTGATCTGCAGGTTCCCCTCGGGGAAGCTTCCCCGTATGCAGGGCGTCCGCCGGAACCGGCGGGCGTCTTGTCGCATTTGAGGTTCCGCGATGCCCAAGACCGAGCACTATCAATGGTACGTCGAGCAGTTCTCGCCGACGGAGTTGCACCACCACGCGATCGAGGAGGTGTACTACGCCGGCCGGACGCCGTTCCAATCGGTGGCAGTGCTGCGCACGGCGACGTTCGGGAAGATGCTGATCCTCGACGGCGACACGCAGAGTTCGCAAGCCGACGAGCGGATCTACCACGAGGCGCTCGTCCATCCGGCGCTCGCCGCGGCGGCGGCGCGGCGCGAAGTGCTGATCCTGGGCGGCGGCGAGGGCGCGACCTTGCGCGAGGTGCTGCGCCACCCCGACGTCGTCCGCGCGACGATGGTCGACATCGACGGCGAGGTCGTCGCGCTCGCGAAGCGCCATCTCCCGGAGTGGTCGGCCGGCGCGTTCGACGATCCGCGGGCGAACGTCATCATTGGCGACGCACTGACGTTCATCAAGCAGCCGGGAACATTTGACGCGATCGTCTCCGACCTCACCGAGCCGCTCCCCGATTCGCCGTCGTTCCCGCTCTTCAACGGCGAGGTGTTCCGCGACATCAAGCAGCGGCTCGCGCCCGGCGGCGTATACGTCCTGCAAGCCAGCACGGCCGGTTTCCACAACATGGCACTCCATGCCAAGATGGCGCGCTCGTTGCGCGCCCACTTCGCCCACGTCTCGAGCTTCTACACCCACGTGCCCGCGTTCGATAACGATTGGGCCTTCATCGCGTGCAGCGACGCGGTCGACGTCGCCGCGCTCGACGCGCGCCAGGTCGACGCGTACGTCACCCAATTGCGCGGTGAGAATTTCTTCTACGACGGCGAGACGCACCGCCGGCTCTTCAGCCTCCCCTTGTATCTCCGACAAGAGCTGGCAAAAGAAGGCGACGTTTTCGCGTGAACGGGGATCCGCTCCGGCGTACCGCGCTCTTTGAGGCGCATCGTGCGCTCGGGGCGCGGATCGTGCCGTTCGGCGGGTTCGAGATGCCGCTGCAATACGAAGGCATCTTCGCCGAGCACGCCGCCGTCCGCAAACGGGCCGGCATCTTCGACCTCTCGCACATGGCGCAATTCGAGGTGCGGGGTCCGGGTGCAGCGGAGTGGCTCGACCGACTCACGGTCAACCACGTCGCGACGATGCGGCCGTTCCTCGCGCGCTACAACATCTTCACCAACGACGCCGGCGGAGCGCGCGACGACGTCATCGTCTACCGGCTGCCCGAGCGCTGGCTGGTGGTGGTGAACGCGGGGAACGCCGCGCCGATGTGGGCCTATCTCGACGAGCGGCGCGTCGACGGCGTCGAGCTTGCGAACTGCCACGGCGAGCGCGCGCTCATCGCGATCCAAGGCCCGCGCAGTGCGTCGATCGTCAGCGAGCTCGCGGATGGCGACGTCGCCGCGATCGGGAACTACCGTTGCGCCGAGATGCGCGTCGCGGGGGTTTCGGCGGTTCTCGCGCGTACCGGCTACACCGGCGAGGACGGGTTCGAGGCATTCGTCGACTCG
>DATNIC010000035.1:0-4831 GCA_035604635.1 Binatia bacterium | reverse complement strand
CGTCGTCTCGAGCTCGATGCCGCCGCTCAATTTCGCACCGACGGCCTTCGTGGCCAAGAACACCTTCGAACAACAGTACGGCCCGATGACGCCCTTGTCGGCCTTCGGGTACGCGGCCGCCCAGATCATCATCACGCTGGTCCGCCGGACGGGAGCGAACAACCGTCTGTCGCTGGCGCGCGCCCTCAACGGCCCCACGCCGCTCGACACCGTCGTCGGCCCGTTCTCCTTCGCACCTTCGGGCGATCCCGTGCTTCCCGAGCTCTATTTCTACACGGTAAAGGCGGGTCAGTGGACCTATGTCAGTGCCGCCCGCCCGACCGCCTTCTTGCTAAAATAGCGCTCGATTCGGCACCATCGACGAGTTGCCGAGATTTTCGCGGTCGCGCTGATCGTCGTTGCCGCCGCCATCACGCGCGCGACCCTCGCGGGAAGTGAGACAACGATCCCGAACGCAACCGTCGCTTCTTAACAACTAGCGGAGTATCCATGCAAGCGATTCTTGTTCGCGAGAACGGCGGCCCTGAGGTCTTGGAGGTTGCCGATCTGCCGACGCCCTCGCCCAAGGCGGGCGAAGCGCTCGTCCGTCTCACCGCCATCGGCGTCAATTACCGCGACGTCTACGTGCGCATGGGATTGTATCCGATCAAGCCGCCGTACACTCCGGGCAGCGAAGGCGCCGGAGTCGTCGAAGCGCTGGGCCCCGAGACGTCGAGCGATCTCGCGGTCGGCGATCGCGTTGCATGGGCCGGTTCGAACGAAGGCAGCTACGCGCAGCACAATGCCGTCGACGTCGACCGGCTCGTCAAGATCCCCGAGGAAATCGACGACAAGCTTGCGTGTGCCGCGATGCTGCAGGGGATGACCGCGCATTACCTCTCGCACGGCACCTATCCGGTGCAGCCCGGCGACACCGTCTTAATCCATGCGGGCGCGGGCGGCGTCGGCTTGCTCCTGACGCAGATGTGCAAGGCGCGCGGCGCGCGCGTCATCACCACCGTCTCGACCGCCGAGAAGGCCGCGCTCTCACGTGAGGCGGGTGCCGACGACGTCATCAATTACGTCGAGCAAGATTTCGAAGCCGAAGTCAAGCGGCTGACAGGCGGCTCAGGCGTCGAGTGTGTCTACGATTCGGTCGGAAAGACGACGTTCGAGAAGAGCCTGAACTCGCTGCGCATCCGGGGCTACATGGTGATGTTCGGGACGTCGAGCGGCACCGTCGGACCGGTCGATCCGAATATCTTCGGACCGAAGGGATCGCTCTTTTTCACGCGTCCGACGCTGGTCCACTACACGCGCACGAAAGCCGAGACGCTGATGCGCGCGAGCGAAGTGTTCAATCAGATTCGCTCCGGCGCATTGAACGTTCGGATCAGTCACGAGTACGCGCTGCGCGAGGCACAACAGGCGCATCGCGATCTCGAGGCGCGCAAGACGACCGGAAAGGTCCTCTTACTCCCCTAGCCGGCGCGCAGCGAGGCGCTACCGAGATCGACCGCTTCGAACGGGATCCGCTCGATCGGGCGGTCGAAGCGCGCGAGGTCCTCGATGAAGTCGACCGCGTGTCCGACGAGCGCGATCGACGGCTCAACGGCGACGTAGCGGCGGGCAAATTCGACGACGGCCGGCGCGCCGATCGCACCGATCGTCCCCTCGAAACGCTTGATCTCATCGAGCCCGACGTCGTAGAGTGCGTACTCTCCGAACGCCGAGATCAACCCTTCGATCGTCTCGACCGAACGCGCGAAGTTGCCTAAGACGTTCGTCTTGCGCGTCGCAAGCTCGCCGGGCGGCGGCGGAGACTCAAGGAGCCCGCGCAGCGTCGCACAAACGACCTCGGTCGCTTCCGCCGCCTTGCGATGGTCGACGAGTGTCGCCGCAGTGAACAAACCGGCCGCTCGCCGTGCGATCAGCTGCGCGCCGGCACCATACGACAGCCCGCGCTTGATCCGCACCTCCTGATTGAGGCGCCCGGAATAACCTGAGAGGATCGCGGTCGCGACGACGCCCGCGTAATAGTCGTCCGCGTGCCGCCGGGCTGCGGGATTCGCGGTGACGATCGCGGTGCGGCCGGCAGCGGGCTGATCGACGACGACGAAGCGCGGCTTCGGGGGCGCGACTTCGCGGATGTCAGGCGCAACGTCTTTGGGATCGTCCCAGCCGCCGAAGACGTCACTCGCGAGGGCAAACGCTTCTTCGGGATCGAGATCGCCCCCGATGACGAGCAGCGATCGCGACGGGACGTAGTGGCTCCGGTGAAAGGCGACGACGTCGTCGCGCGAGAGTGCGGCGACCGAAGCCGGGGTCCCGGCGAGCGGATGGCCATAGGGCCCTTCTCCGAACGCCAACCGCGTTGCGACGAGCCGCGCTAACCCGTTCGGCGATCCGTACGTCAGCTTCAGATCGCTCAGCGCCTTCGCTTTCACGCGCTCCAAATCGTCGATGGTGAACGATGGGCTGCGCACGACCGTCCCGGCGAGTTCGAGCGCAGCGCGAAATTTCGTCGTCATCGCCATCACGGAGAGCGTCGACGCGTCGAATCCCGCGGTCGCATCGAGGCGCGCGCCGAGCGCGTCGACGCGCTCGGCGATCTGCGTCGCTGAGAGCGCGCCTGCGCCTTGCGTCAGCAAGGTCGCCGTCATCGTCGCGAGACCGGGATGGTCTTGCGGATCCGAGGTCGCGCCGCAACGGACGATGAGATGCGCCGCGACCAGCGGTAAGTTGCGCTGGGTCACCGCGACGACGCGCAATCCGTTTGCGAGCGCTAACTCGACGGCTTTGGGAAAATGCATCGGGCGAGCCGCACTCGGCGCCGGAGGCGTTGTGATCACTCGAGCTCGACCGCTGCGGAGTCGACGCCGGGCGGCAGATAGTACCACGACGTCCGATTGACCGCCGTCAAGTACGTTTGCGCGACGCGCCGAATGTCGGCGGCGCTCACCGCTTGGTAATGCTCCAAATCGGTGTTGACCGTCTCGGGGTCGCCTTGAACGACGGCCGCGCGCGTCAATGCCAGCGAGACCTCGTTCACCGTCTGCCGCCCGCGCACGAGTGCGCTCACGACCTGCGTCTTGACCTTTTCGAGCTCGACCGAATCGATCGGCTCGTTCGCAACGCGCTCGATCTCGCGCTCGACTGCGCGCTCGAGCGTCTCGACCGATTCGCCGTCGTTCGCGATCGCGCGCAACTCAAAGAGTCCGCTCTGTTCGCGAAGATCGGCGTATCCGTACGCGCGGGTCGCGAGCCGTTTGAAGACGAGCCCCTGATAGAGTCGGGAGCTGCGACCCATGCTGAGCAATGTTTCGAGCAGGTCGAGCGCGTAGGCATCCGGCGACGTCGCCGGCGGTATGTGGTAGGCGCATTGATAGGCGGCGAGAGGCACATTCGCCCGGCTGTACACGAGCCGGCGCGCTCCGGTTTGCGGCGGTTCAACGACCGCGACGCGCGGGACGGGGGCGGGCGCATGAGCGATCGGGCCGAAGTACCGTTCGACCCAGCCGAATGCGCGCTCGAGATCGAAGTCTCCGACGAGCGCGAGGACCGCGTTGTCGGGCCGGTAGTACGTCGAATGGAAGCGCTTTACGTCTTCGAGCGAAGCGGCGTTGAGGTTATCGGGATCGCCGATGACGCCGCGCTTGTACGGATGCGTCGTGAACGCGTCGCGATTCGTCACTTCGTCGAGCATCCCATACGGATCGGCGAGGACGCGCTGGTCGTACTCACCGATGACGACTTCCCGTTCCGTGGTGAAGTTGTTCTCGTCGATGTGGAGCGCAGCTAGGCGCTCCGCCTCAGCCCACAGCAGCGTCTCGAGATAGTTGGATGGGATGACTTCGTAATAATTGGTCAAGTCGTCGGCGGTATAGGCATTGTTGTAGCCGCCGATGTCCTCGGTCAGGCGGTCGATCGTCTCGGCGCCCATATGCGCGGTCCCTTTGAACATCAGGTGTTCGAAGAGATGCGCGAATCCGGACCGCCCGGGCGGATCGTCCTTGCCGCCGACATGGTAGGCGACGCTGATCGCCACGGTGGGCGTCCGCCGGTTCTCGAGCATGAGGACGCGAAGGCCGTTGGAAAGAGCGCGATCGACGAACGCAAGCGGACGCATTTCGATCGCGCTTGAGGAGGCGGGGGAAAGGGTCACCGGGCCGACTTTGGGCCAGCGCCAGCGGCCCTCCTGTGGGGAACGGCGAAGAGCGCGAGTCGGGTTACGGTAGCGCGCCCAGCGTGCGCGTTCTCAGTACGTCTGCGAGCGGTGACGGGCGCGCCGAACTGTAGACGAAAAGGCCGTTCGCGACCCAGCGCTCGCCGCCGCTGTCCGACGGATGATTGCGCACCGTCGCCACATCGTCGCCGGGGACCCGCGAGACCATCGTGACCGAGCCGCCGGAATCGAGCGCGATCGCGTCGTTGACGCCGAAGCGCTGCAACAGCGCCGCGAACTCCGGGCGCGTCATTCCGATCGAGACGTCGTACCACCGGCCGTCGACCGCCACCCACAAGAGCCGTTTGCTCGGAAGCGTTCCGACGCCGACGACCGGCCAGCGTACCTCGCGTTCGCCCGGCGCCGGCGCATGAGGATCTTCATACCATTTTCCGTCTTTGAGCAGGAGCGGGCCGCTGGCGACGGCAGCGACGGCGTCGTCGACACCGGGCGTCACCGTGTACCGCACGTCGATCTCTTCACCTCGCCGCGGCAGCTTCGAACGAACCAACGGACCGAAAGCAAGGCCGAACGTCGCCACGCGACGCTCCGGGAGCGGGGAGACGTCCTCGACGCGATAGCGGCCCGGCGTCGTCGTCCCGGCCAAGGAGACGAACATGACGTTCG
>DATNIC010000034.1:0-7419 GCA_035604635.1 Binatia bacterium | reverse complement strand
AAGCTCGCAGAAAAGCGCGGCGAGTTGGAGATCATCCGCGGCGCCGATCCGTATCTCGAGATCGGCGCGCTCTACGAGCTCAGCCTGCGCGATCGCTATCCGCGTACTTTGCTCTTCGACGAAATACTCGGCTATCCGGCGGGGTACCGGGTGGTCGTCAACGTTCGCTTCTCCCGAATCTTTGTCGGCGAGCTGAGTCTCGAAGCGCTCAAAGCGTACCGCAAGCGAGGCAAATGGGAAGGGCAACCCATTGCGCCTGCGATCGTGCCTTCCGGGCCCATTTGCAGCAACGTCGTGACCGGCAAGGGGATCAACATCCGCGCGTTTCCCGCACCGCACTGGCATAAAGAAGACGGCGGGAACTACATCGGCACCGAATGCCTGGTCATCACAAAAGATCCGGACAGCGACTGGGTCAACGTCGGGACGTACCGGGTCCAGGTGCAGGACGAGCGCACGCTCTCCGTCTTCATTGAAGACGGGAAGCACGGTGACCTCATTCGCAAGAAGTTCTGGAGTCGCGGCGAGGCCTGCCCGATGGTCGTCGTCGTCGGACAGGCGCCGGTGCTGGGCAATGTAGCCGGCACCGCGTCGAAATACGGCGTCTCGGAGCTAGCAAGCGCCGGCGGCCTGATCGGGCGACCGATCGACGTCGTCTTGGGAGAGATCACGAAACTTCCCATTCCGGCCGCCGCGGAGATCGCATTCGAAGGTTTCATGCCGCCGCTGGATGAGGCATCGCGGATCGAAGGCCCGTTCGCGGAATGGCCCGGCTACTATGCATCGACGGCCCATCCCGATGCAGTGCTCGATGTGAGGGCGATCTACCATCGTAACGATCCCATCATCACGGGCCAGCCGCCCGCAAAACCGACGTTCCCCGGAAGACAGCCGAGTCTGGGCGGCATGGCTGCAATATGGGACGCGCTCGAGGCCGCCGGTCTGCCGGGGATCACCGGAGTCTGGAAGCCGGACGGCGGAGGCGTTCGCTTCGTTAATATCATTTCCGTCAAGCAGATGTACGACGGCCACGCCAAAAGCGTCGGGCTCGTCGCGGCGGGAGCGGGTCCGAGCGCCTATCTTGGCCGCATCACGATCATCGTCGATGAGGATATCGACATCACCGACCAGGCGGAAGTCATGTGGGCCCTGGCGACCCGTTGGGATCCGAAGTCGCAGACCGATATCATCGACGGCGGATGGTCGGGCGAGATCGATCCGATGATCAGCCCGGAAAAGCGCGCGGCCGGCGACATCACCAGCAGCCGCATCATCATCTACGCAGTCCGCCCCTATAGATGGAAAGACGAATTCCCGAAGGTCAACGCATTTGATCCTGATTACCTTGCGGAAGTCGAACGCAAATGGCAGGGGCGACTCCCCTTCTTGACCGATCCGCGCCGGAACGGAGCGACGCGCCCATCCTAACTCGCGGAACCGCGCTACGGCTGCTCGGCGTATCGTCGCTCGCGACTGCAGTGCCCTTGCGAGCGCGTGCACAGTCGTCTTTGCCCGTGCACATCGGCGCAAGTCTAGACGACGGACTCACCCCTGTGCTCTATGCGATCAAAGCCGGGATCTTCAAGAAGGCCGGCCTCGACGTTACGCTCACCTCCGCTGCGAGCGGCGCGGCACTGGCTTCCGCCGTCGCCGGCGGTTCAGTGGACATCGCCAAGTCGACGCTGATGTCCCTCATCACCGCCTACACGCACGGAGTCTATTTCAAGCTGATCGCAGGGGCGGCGATTCATTCCACGCTGACGCCGACCGACGAGCTGGTCGCGCTCAAGGATGGCGGCATCAAGTCGCTCGCCGAGGTCAACGGCAAAACCGTCGTCGTCTCGGCGCTCCAGTCTCTCGACCACATGGCGACGGAAGCGACGATCGACAAGCACGGCGGGAATTCCGCGATGGTTCATTTTATCGAGTTGCCGTTCTCCGCGATGCTGGGCGCGCTCGAAACGGGCAGGGCCGACGTCGCATCGATCGGCAACCCCGTCCTTCAGATGGCGCTCGAAAGCGGCAAGCTTCGCACCTTCGGCGACCCCTACGAAGCAATCGCAAAACGCTTTCTCATCGCCGGCTGGTTTTGTACGGCGGATTTTGTCACTCGCAACCCAGCCATCGTTCGTCGCTTCTCTGCAGCTTTGCGCGAAGCGACGCTCTACACGAACGCGCACCACGACGAAACCGTAGCGATCATCGCCGAATACGCCGGCATCGATCCGGAGGTGGTGCGAAAGATGAATCGACTTACCAACGCGACCGAACTCGATTCCACGGTGATTCAGCTGTCGATCGACATGGCATACAAATACAAATTTATCAACAGAACGTTTGATGCAAAGGAGCTCGTCGCTTCTTGAACCGGCGGTCCGTGCTTCAACTTGCCGGAGCGACGGCGGTGCTCGCGGCCCCCATACCGTCCTGGTCGCAATCGCTAACCACCGTTCGGCTCGGGGCGAGCCTCGACGACGGCATTACGCCGGCGCTCTACGCGTTGCACGCCGGAATCTTCAAAAAGTTCGGGCTCGACGTTCAACTCCAAGGCTCGTCGAGCGGCGCCGCGCTGGCCTCAGCCGTCGCCGGGGGGGTCGTCGACATAGCGAAGTCCAGCTTGATGTCTCTCATCTCGGCCTACACTCATGGAGTGCGCTTCAAAATCGTCGCGGGCGCGGCGCAATATTTGGCGCGTGAGCCGACGAACCAACTGTGCGCATTGAAGACGGGGAGCATCAAGGGGCTTGCCGACGTCAACGGCAAGACGATCGCTTGCAACGCGTTGCGCTCGCTCGATCAACTTGGGACTCAAGCGTTGATCGACAAACGGGGCGGCAACTCGGCCACGGTCAAGTTTATCGAACTGCCGTTCTCGGCGATGTTGAGTGCGCTCGAGCAAGGCAGAGCCGACATGGCGGCGATCAGCAATCCCGTCCTCGCGGCCAACTTGGCTACCGGAGAGCTTCGCACGTTCGGCGACGCATATGAGGGGCTGGGGGCGCCTTTGCTCATCGCCGGGTGGTTCTGCACGCAGGACTACGTATCTCGATCTCCCGCCGTCGTTGAGCGCTTCGCCCGCGCGATGCGTGAGGCGACGCTTTACACGAATGCCCATCACGCCGAGACGGTCCCGCTGCTCGCCGACTATTCCCACCTTGACCCCGACGTCATCAGGAAGATGAATCGGCTTACGAACGCAACGTCGGTTGACGCAAGAGAGATTCAGCCCGCGATCGACGCTGCTGCGAAATACAAATACATCGACGAGCCCTTCTCGGCAAGAGAGCTCTTGCCCTAACCGCTCTTTGCCGTAATAAACTCGTTGGCTATGAAGCGGATCGCCGGCGCATCCATCTGCACGAAGTTCTCCTCGTCCTTGCGCATCATCGCGGGGATCTCCGAAGCGAACATCGTGCGGATATCCGCGGGCGAACGGAAATAGAGCTCGACCATTCCGTCGAATGGCGGCGTCTTGCCCTCGAGTCCGTCGGGAACGGCAAACGTCGCGACGATGCGAACGACCGGCGATCGGGTGATGACCACGTCTTCGAGCTTTGAATGGTTGTGCAGCCAGTAGTCCTTGAACGCTCGGCCGTCGAGGTCGTTGCGGCGGTAGACCGTGCGGATGATCTTGAGGCTACTGTCGCCCGAGAGGACCGTATCGGCATCCGCCTTCTGACCCATCGTGTATTCCTCGGCGATCATTTCTTGCATCGACGCGCCGCTATCGACGAGTTCCGCGTTCTCGCGAAACAGCGCGTCGATTTTCGCCGAGGATGCGGTCGCCTTAGCGTCGGCTAGGGTGTCAAAGTAGACCGCGATCATCGCATCAAACGGCGGCTCAGTTCCGCCGAGCGCAACTTCGCCCGTGCCGATGCTCTTGACGATGCGGCGAATAGGCGCAGCGCCGAGGGCGCGCTTGTCGTCGTCGACGGAACCTTCAACCCATCCGCGCTTGAACTGATCGGGCGACGCGCTGGTTTTGCGCTTGATCAAGCGGATGTACTTGTAGATCGCTTGCATACCGTACGCCTTTCAGTCGTTGAGGACCGGCAAAATGAGCTCGGACGGATGCTCGGCGTCGTGATGGATCGTGTCCGTCCCGTGCTTGTCCGGCCGGTAGATGTGGCTGAATAGGAAGTCCGTAACCGGCGAGTCGGCGCACGAGAGCTCGACGCGGATGCGGCTACCTTGCGAGAACCGCCAAGCGTGCGGCAGCAGCGGAATCTCGAGTCGATAGGCTTTGCCGGCGAGAATCGGGGTCGCCTTCGCATGCGTATAGACGGGAATATCGTCGGAGCTGAATCGGCTGTCGCGTCCTTCGTGATGCGATGCACGCAACCAGCCCTTCGTCACGATGGCGTAACGCGGCTGTACTCCTTTAGCGCGTTCTTCGGCCGGCTGCGCGAATTGTTCCGAGACTTTCACGATAATGTCGATGTCCTTGCGGTTGGACGAAGCGTAGACGATCAGTTTCCCGTGACCCGCGAGTTCGAGGTCTCGCTCGAGCGCCTCGCTCGTAAACGTGAGGACGCCTGCGGCAGGATCGGGACCCGTTGGACCGACGTGCACGTTCCCGAGAACCCAGCTTGGGTGCGGATAGTCGTAGCTCGTCGAGCCGCTTCCGCTCGAGGGCGGCTTGGACGTCAACGCGCCGTCGTTGAGCGACTTCACCGTGCCGCTCGGACCCGCCGCGAGAAAAAAGCGCATCTTCCGGACGTTGCTCGGCGGCCATTGCTCGACGACGCGAACGTTCCCGGTATTGTGGACCTGGTAGCTGATGCGCGGCCGATCGTCCCAGCCGGTCTTATTTCCCTTCAAATATTTGTCGTAGAACGGCAGGAACAGGTCGCGATGAAACTCGATCTTGGCGTAGTCACTCTGCGAAGTGATCGGCGTCGCGGTACCGGTGATGTACAGCTTCTTCTCCACACTCGATGCGCGCAGGAAACCGTCGATGTTACCGACGAGGTGGAGATCCTGCTTGGCGAAGACGCCGACCGAGAAGACGGGGATCTTGATCTGCTCGAGGCGTTCCCAAGCCGACCGCTCCGTCCAGAAGTCGTCACGCAGCGGATGCTGCGCCATCACATAGTACATGTCCGTCGGCATCGAGCGCGGGTTGTCGCCGTTCGCAGGATACTGATTCGGGACGCGGACGCTCGAATTGAACCAGTAGAGCGCGAAATTGCTTTCGATGCCGCCGTGATAAGCGACGAACCGATACGGGTCGTTGAGCCCATCGTAGGGTGCGATGCAGGCAAGATGGGGCGGATTCTGCACTGCCATCAGCCACTGGGAGATGCAGAAGTAGGATTGCCCGATGCCTCCGACCTTCCCGTTCGACCAGCTCTGCGCCGCGATCCATTCGATCACTTCATAAAGATCGCGTTGCTCGTCCTTGCTCCAAAGCCCGAACTCGCCGCCTGACACGCCCGAGCCGCGCACGTCCATGTGCACGTATGCGTATCCGTGTTCCTCAACGTACCACTCGATTGGACCGGTCTCGCGCCAAAGAAACAGCGGTGAGCACGGCAGCAGGTTGTTGTCGTAACGGTAGGGCGAGGCGGCAAACAGCGTGGGAAAAGGCCCGCTGCCATTCGGACGATAGATGCGCAGCGCAATCTCCACGCCGTCGCGCATCGCGACCTTGATATCCTTCTCCTCGATCATGTTCCCTCGACGTTCTCGGTCGATAAAATAGGTTGCGTAGTTAATCACGCATAGTGTAAACTCATGTTTCAAGCATGGAAAAGATTTCACGGCCGTACAGGCGCATCGCTTGCGAAGAGGGCTTCATGACTCCCGCCCTCCTCCTTGCGAACGCGAAGGTGCCGCCCCGTCCAGGCGTCGCGCTCCTGGTCCCGCCCGACCGCGCACCGAACGAACGCTTCGCGGAGCTCGCAAGGCAACTCGTCGATGTCGGTGAGGAGCGGATTCGAGGGATGGATGCGGATGGAATCGACATGCAGTTGCTGTTGCTAAGTGCTCCCGGCGTCCAAGTTTTCGACAAAGAAACCGCGGTCGAGATGGCGCGAGACGCAAACGATTATCTGCACGAGGCCATTCGCGCTCATCCGACCCGGCTTGCCGGTCTGGCGGCGATCGCTCCCCAGGACCCGAGCGCCGCGGCTGAGGAGCTCGAACGCTCCGTGCGCCGTCTTGGGCTCCACGGCGCAGTCATCAACTCGCACACGAACGATGAGTATCTCGATGCGGCGAAATACCGCCCGATCTTCGAAGCCGCACAGGCCTTAGACGTCCCCGTTTACATTCATCCCCGCGAGCCGGTGGCGCCGATGAATCGCTCATTCTACGACAGTCCCGTGCTGAGCGGTGCAGCTTGGGCTTACGCCGTCGAAGCCGGAACGCAGGCGCTGCGACTGATCGGCTCCGGCATCTTCGACGAGTTGCCCAAGCTGCAGATCGTGCTCGGCCATCTCGGGGAAGGAATTCCGTTTTGGCTTCCGCGCATCGACAATCGCTATCTCGCCTCGTCGCGCGGGAAGCCGCGTCTGCCAAGGCTGCCGAGCGAGTATTTCGCAGCGCATTTTCACGTCACGACCAGCGGAATGAACTACTGGCCACAGCTGAAATCCGTGATCGACGTGGTCGGGATCGACAGAGTTCTCTATGCCACGGATTACCCGTTCGAGCAGCAGCGAGAGGCGGTCCGCCAAGTGGAAGAAATGCCGCTCTCCGAAGACGACAAGACGAAGCTTTTCGAGACGAACGCCAAACGCGTCTTTAAAATTTCTACCGCGCCTGAACTAGCGGCTTCCCCCCCACGGCGCTGGCCGTTCCCCACGTTTTCTTGGCCGGATTCCAGCGCGCGATCACGAGGCCCGTAAGGCCGACGCCGCGTTGACTCCCGTCTCGATAGTCGAAGATCCCGTCCGTCCCGGCAAAGCCGTGCAATTGCTCGATGTAGTCGAGAAGTTGCTTCGGCGTCGCGTTCGTGCCGACGTGCCGCAGCGCGTCGATCACGACGAGGGTCGCGTCCCAAGCGAGATTGTTACCGACGTCGGGATCGATTCCTTGCGCGTTGAAGGCGCGATAGAACTCCAACTGCGCATCGCGAACGGGACCGCTGCCTGAGATGTCGCGCGCTACGAAACGCGGTGCCGCGAAGTACATCTGACTCGGCATGAACCCCGTATACTGATCGAGCTGCGCGTGGAGAAGATTCCCGAAGTTCGTGATGACCGGCAGATCGAGGCCGGCATCCTTGAACGATCGCAGCGCCGTCCCGGTCGCGCTCCCGACAGTCGTGAGGAATATCGCGTCGGCCTTGACAGCTTCGATCTTCGCAACCTGCGCCGCAATGCTCACGTCGCCGGGTGCAAAGTACTCTCGATCGACGATCGTGATGCTGGGATACTTGCCGGAATTGTATGCCTCCATGAACCGGCCCTCGCC
>DATNIC010000033.1:0-2441 GCA_035604635.1 Binatia bacterium | reverse complement strand
CAAGGCCGCTATGTCCCCGAAACAAACCAATACTACGAGAGCCTAGGGCCGCGTCAAACCCCGATCGACATGTTCAACGCGGGGGCTTCAGCGCAGCGGAGCTGATGATCTCGCCGGCGGGGAAGCCTTTGTCGATCGCCCCGTATTTCGCAAGGGCATCGATCACGGGCTGGATATAGCGCACCTCGCAGTACTCCGGGTCGACGACCCGATTCATCTTTGCGATCGCCTCCGGAGAGGCGCCGCTGTAGGACGCGACGAGTTCGACGGTCTCCGCCAGATGCGTATTGGTGTAGAGCGACGCCTCGTGTAAGCCTCGCGCCAAACGCGACATCGCGTCGAACTTCTTTAGGACGACGGGCTCCATGACGACATAGGAACCGACCTGGAGCTGTTTGGCGATCGCGTACATCGGCTGCGCAAGGATGCGGACTTTCCCCGTCGCCATGGCCTGGCCGACGAAAGGTTCGATAACCGTCACCACGTCGGCGCGCCCTTGCTCCAAGAATTGGACGGCTGCCGAGCTGGGAAGCTCGATAAAATGTACGGTCCTCGAATCGCCGCCGTTTTGGTCGATCCAAGCTTGGGTTCCAACCGACAGGATGTCGCCGAGTCCCGGCGAGGCGATCGTCTTGCCGGCCAGATCGCGGCCGCCGCGGAGCGGCGAATCCTTGAGCACGAGCGCCGAAATGTTCGGCTTATCGCTCGTGATCCAAAAATTCGGCGCAATCATGCGCATGGCAATGCCCTTGCGGTGCGCCTGGATCAGCGTCAAGATGTTCACCATTGCGACGTCCATGTCGCCGCTGATCAATGCAGCTGCCGCCGCCGACCCGTTGTTCGTGGGGGTGATCTCGACCGTCAATCCGTATTTGGCGAAGATGCCGGAGCGCGCGCCGTAGTACATCGCTTTGAAACCGTCATTCGGAGGTCCGGCCGCGTGAAGCACCGGCTGCTCCTGTGCGAAGGCGCGCCGTGGCCCAAGGAGCGAGACCGCAGCTAGGACGGCGATACTCTCGGCACGCTTCATCGTACGACGAGTGTACCACAGAACAGGAGCAGCGAGCTCGCCGTGACCAAGTAGCAGAGGCATGCTGCGTCTCTCACGCGCCGCGTTCGCCCACTCAGTTCTGCTCAGCGCGCTGGCGGCCGTCGTGCCACGCGGCGCTCGCGCACAAGGGCTTATTCCGATCCGTGCCACGATCACGCCGATCTACTACGACGCGGTGCCGATCCTCTACGCGCAAAGGACCGGAATGTTTGTGAAGGCGGGGATCGATCTGCAGTTGGGCCGGCTGCCGAACGGTGCGGCGATCACAGCGGCGGTCGCAGGCGGGAATCTCGACGTGGGAAAATCGAGCTTCCCGACGCTCGTAAGCGCGTTCGGTCACGGTGTCCCAATCACGGTGATCGCACCCGGCGCCGTCTACGATGCAAAATCGCCAAATTCAGCGTTGATCGTCGCGAAGGACTCGGCAATCCAAAGTGTCGCCGACCTGAACGGGAAAGTCATCGCCGTGAACGACCTCACCTCGCCTAATCGCCTAGCAATCAATCAGTGGCTCGAACAACACGGTCAGAGTAAAGATGCAGTGAAGTACGTCGAGATCACCATGAGCGCGATGACACCCGCGCTCGACGATCACCGCGTCGACGGCGCGATGTTGACGGCACCGATCATGGACGAGGCGCTCGCGACCGGCAAGTACCGCGCGGTCGCGCCGGTGATGAGCTTCATCGCACCGCGCTCGCTCTTCTCGGCCTACTTTGCAATACGCGATTGGGCCGAAGGCCACAAGGATGCCGTGAAGCGCTTCGCCGACGTCGTAGTCGCGTCCGCTGCGTACACGAATGCGCACCACACCGAGCTCACCGCACTGATCGCCGAGCTCGTCGGGTTTCCGCCGGCAACGATCGCGCGGATGACTTGGCCGGTCGGCGGGACGGCCCTGGTTGTCGCCGAGATACAACCCGTCATCGATATCGCGGCCAAGTACGGCTATGTGGCAAAGCGCTTCGCCGCGCGGGAGATGATCTTCGATCCCAAAAAGGCATAGACCGATGACCACGCTCTCACAACCCGTCTCCAACCGCTTGGCGCTCGACCGCGGAAACAAACTCAAGCTCGGTCTCTTCGGCGCGAACTGCTCCGGCGGCCGCTCGTTGACGACCGTGCCGGAACGCTGGAAAGCGGACTGGGACGAGACGCTTGCGATGGCGCAGATGGCCGACGCCTGCGGCATCGACTTTCTGCTCCCGATCGGGCGCTGGAAAGGCTACGGCGGCGAGACCGACTGGCAGGGGACCTCGTTTGAGACGCTCACGTGGGCGACGGGTCTGCTCGCGCAGACCGAGCAGATCACCGTCTTCGGGACCGTTCACGTTCCGTTGTTTCATCCGGTGAGCGCTGCGAAGCAGATGGTGACGGCCGATCACGTCGG
>DATNIC010000032.1:0-16771 GCA_035604635.1 Binatia bacterium | reverse complement strand
GGCTAAAGTCGGCGATCGCCTCGTCGAGCTGACGTTTGTCGAGGTATCCAACGCCGCGGTTGTTGTACGCGACGGCGAGACTGCTCCCGCTGAGCTTTCCGGATTGAAGAATTTGCGTGCATGAAGCGATGGTTTGATCCGGCGTCGCGTTGGGATCGCCGCACGTTTGCGCTGCAGTTTGGCCCCATGCCGGCGAGATTGCGAGCAGGAGAAGTCCAAGAATAGCCAGGTGACGCAATTTTCTGCTATGATCCTCCGCGAGACCCAGGCTTTCGCCCGGGCCCATCTTTTTAACTCTTGAGGATCTGTTGATGCGTATTTTCAGCATAATCTTGCTTGCGGCGTGCGCAGCCTTCTCATTCTCCGCGCGTGCGTTCGCGCAGCAGCCGCCACCGGCAGTCCCAGATAAGTTACCCTTCAACATTCCGTATGGGGTGCCGATCTCGCTCGACATGGCGAAGCAGGCTGCCGAAGCGGCGCTGGCGGAGGCCAAGAAAAGAGGGTGGCCTGAGGCGATCGCCGTGGTCGGCCCGTCAGGGGACTTGACTTATTTTCTGAAGATGGACGACACGCAGCTTGCTTCCGTCACGATCTCCCAGAACAAGGCTCGCACGGCAGCACGCTTCCGACGTGAGACGCAGGTGTTCTTCGATGCCTTCGAGAGCGGCCATCCGTACGTCGGGACGCTCGATCCAGCGTTGGTGGCTTCGATCGGCGGTATCCCGCTCATTGCGAACGGTAAATTGATCGGCGCGATCGGTTGCAGCGGCGGCACCGGCGCGCAAGACGGGATTGTCTGCAAGGCAGGCGCAGCCGTCGTCAAATAGGCGAGTCCCCGGCTCGCCTTAGGCGCCTGGTCTTAAGATCGCCGGACTCAACAGGGTCTGCGGATCGATGGGCTGCGGGAGGATCTTGTAGCGCACCGCGACGTCGATCATCGGCTGCAGGTCCTTCGCCTCGACGTACCGTGAGCTCACGGCACGAGGCGCGTCGGTGATGTCTTTGGGATCGATCTTCGCAAATGCCGCGTAGAGTTCGAGGGTGTCGGAGTGATGCGTGTTCGTGTACGCTGTCGCGTCGCGGATCGCTCGGCCGAAGCGTGCGATGACGTCAGGATTCCTGCTCGCATACTCGGCTTGCGCGACGAAGGCCGCAATCGCAAAGTGCTTCGCAATCGCCTCGTACGACTTTCCCAAAACGCGCACTTTCCCGGTATGCAGGGCCTGCACGTAGCGCGGCGTCGTGACGGTAGCGGCATCGATGCGCCCCTCGTCGAGCGCGACGGGGATGGCCGAGCTGGGGATTTCGACGGATTTAACAGTCGATGAGTCGCCGCCGTTCTGGTCGATCCACGCCATGCTTGCGACCCAGTTCAAGTCCCTCAGCGCCGGCGATGCAATCGTCTTCCCGTTGAGGTCGCGACCGGTGCGATACGGCGCGTCCTTTTTTACGATGATCGCGGCATAAACGGATTCCGGCGAGTACACTGCGAGCGGCGCGACGATCTCCAGCGCCAGCCCGCGCGAGCGCGCGGAGAGAAACGGAAGAATGCTCGTCCCCGCGATGTCGATCGACCCGCCGGCCAGCGCGGCGAGCGACGCCGCGCCGCTCGGCGCCGGTGTGACTTGAACGTCCAGACCGTATTTCTTGAACAAGCCGGTTTTGACCGCATAGAGCGTCGGCGTCGCGTCGTCGCCTTCTGCAAGACCGACCCGTACCGAGTGCAGCTCTTGCGCGCTCGCCGTGTTCGCCACCGAAGCACAGAAGAACGGTGCAATCGCGGAGAGTCGAATCAGGTCGAACAGGAGATGCCGGCGTCGCACGTCAGCGCACTTGCGCGAGCTCGGCTTGCTCGATGCGCCGGTGAAGGTCCTTGACGAGCTCGATCGCCGGCCCGTAGCGGTCAACATCGTCCGTCCCGAAGCCCTTGTGATACATCCTGCGGTAGTTGCCGGCGAGAAGAAGATCCGGATTTTTTCGCTCGGCTGAAGAGTGAATGACGTCGGGCGACTCCGCGAACACGTTCATCGGCGTCTGCCCCTCTTCGACCAGCCGAATCTGTTCGTCGAGTTGCTTTCGCAATAGGCTGATCGGCACATCCGTCCGGCCGAGCAGCTCCTCCGACCGATCGACGATGGGCCCCTGCGCGACCCACACGAGCGCATCCTGCGCGAGGACGTAGTCAAGGATCGGCCGTCCGTTCTCGTCGACCGTCGGCGGTTCGTACCAGGGAACGACCTCCTGATGCGGCGCGTCGATGCCGGGCGGCGCGGCATACACTTGGTAACAGATGTGATAGGTGTGCGTGTCGTCCATCGGAACCCGGATTTGATACTCGCTGCGCGCGGCGCCCGCTTTCCCCGTCTGCGTGTAAAAGGGGAAGATGACGGTCGAGTGCTCGCTGACACGGTCGGAGTCGGCGCCGAGTTCCTTCGAATAGACGATCCCTTTCCGCATCCCGTACTGCGTCCGCTCCGCGTAGAGCTCTTTGATGCCGACGCCCATCTTGAGCCGGGAATGTATCGTATGGTCGTCGCTCTGGGCTCTCTCGAGCTGGTCGGTCCTCTCGAGCACGTATTCGAACATGCGTCCGTGCACCCACACGCTGTGGGTGGGGTCACCGGTATTTTCTTGGCACTGCAGCCAATTGCAGTCGAGCACGTTGATGGCGATCTGACGGATGCAATTCGGCCAAACGTAAAGATCCCAGTGCGGCAGCGCGGGCGCCGGCAGCGGGCCCATGTACGCAAAGACGAGCCCGCCGAGTTCTTGCACGGGATATCCCTTGAGTTGCCGGCTGACGTCGCGTTGCGGTGACGCTTCCAAGGGACGCTCGAGGCACTTGCCCGTCGCGCCGTAAAGCCAACCGTGATACGGGCAGCGCAAGCCATGCTCGTCCGGAATCCCGTATTGCAGATCGACCAATCGATGAAGACAGCGGTCTCCGATGAGCCCGAGATTGTCGCTCTTGTCTTTGTAGAGCACGAGGTCTTCGCCGAGAATGCGCACCTTGCGCACCGGATTTTCGAGCAGTTGCGCGTACGGCGCGATCGGAATCCAGTAACGGCGCATGAGATTTCCGCACGGCGTCCCCGGTCCGATCTGGGTCAGCCGAGCGTTCATTTCAGGCGTGATCATCCTCCCAAGTTCCTCAGGACAAATCGACTCCCTGTACGAACGACGGCGTATGAACAAGCGAACGATGGGCCGCACCGGTATGCGCGTCTCCGAGATCGGTTTTGGTTGCGGCGGCAACGCGGGGCTGATGGTCGCGGGGAGCGCGCAGGAGCAACGAGCGGCCGTTTCGACCGCGCTCGAGCTCGGCATCAACTACTTCGACACCGCGCCGGTGTACGGCGATACCGCATCGGAGCGCAACTTGGGCGCTGCGCTGCGCTCGCTCGGGGCGAAGCCGATCGTCGCGACGAAAATTGCGCTCGAATTGGACGAGCTCGACGACATTGCGGGCGCCGTCGTCCGGTCTGTTGAGAACAGTCTCGAGCGTCTGGGGCTCCAGAGCGTCGAGCTCGTGCACGTGCACAACCGCGTCGGGAGTCAGCGAGCCGCCAAGCCGGACATCGGGATCGGTGCGCTGCTGACGGTCGACGACATCCTGGGCCGCAATGGAGTCCTCGACGGATTGCAGAAATTGCGAAAGCGCGGACTCGTTCGGTTTTTCGGGTGTTGCTCGTACGGCGGCGAGATGCAGGCGGTGCGGGCGCTGATCGAAAGCGGTGCGTTCGACAACATGCTGGTGCACTACAGCGTGCTCAGTCAGACGGCATGGACTCCGTCAACCGGCGGCGACGTTCACGACTATCAGTTGATCGGCGCGTACGCAGCCGACCATGGCATGGGAACTAGCGCATTGAGAATATTGGAGGGCGGCGCATTGACCGGAGCGCAGCATCCGCTCGCGCGTCCACACGCTTTGCACGACCTGATGGAGGACAATCCGGTACGCTTCGCCATCCGCTTTGCCCTGAGCAATCCCGGCATTTCAACCGCCTTGATCGGTTTCTCCGATGCGGGGCAAGTCGCGGAGGCCGTCCGATTTAGCGAAACGTGATCAGGTCGGTGCGGCTGAGTGTGACGGCCGATCTGAGCAGCGGCTCGTTCTTCGGATTGGCGTTGAACTGCGTGAGAAGCTGAAAGTGGCCGACGGCGACGTCGTAGTCTTCCGGGCCCGATGTCGCGTCGTCCGCGACGACGACGGTATAGCCGCGGATCGCCCCGCCCACTGCGGTATAGAGGACCCCGCCGTCCACTTTCCAGCCGGCGAGCACGAGCGTCGTGATGCCTTTTCTGCGAAGTGTCGTGTCGAGGGCCGTATTGAAAAAGCGATCCTGCGCGGTCCCGACAAAAACAGGATCGCCCGGAGCGGGTGCAACCGCTGCGAGAAACGGAGGTTGCACGGTCGGCGCGACGAGGCTAGGAGCGTAATTGCTGCTGTAGAGCACGAACGCGCCGGCCTTTCGAGCCGCGGCCAAAAGCGAAGTAACACGCGGCACCAGCGCGACGCATTTTGGTATACCGCCGCAAGGCTGCTGGGCAACGTCTACGATCAGCACCGCTGTGGACGACCCGGTCAATGTCACCGGCACGGGATTCGGCATCGCAGGCACTTGCTGTGCCGATACCGGGCTCGCCGCCATCGCGAGCAAAGCGCAAACCGCCGCGAGACGGGTGATCAATCGAATAGCCATTTCTGAACCCTCAAGAACGAGAAGCGGTCATGCCAGGTTGCTCAGGTGCGTCGGCCGGTCCTCGCGAGCTAGACCGCCGCGGCGATCGCGCGGCCCATCTCTTCGGTCGACGCGGTCCCGCCGATATCGCGGGTCCGCGGCCCGTTCGTGAGCACGGCTTCGATCGCCGCAACGACGGAATTCGCCGCATCGCGATGGCCGAGATGGTCGAGCATCATCGCGCCCGACCAGATCTGGCCGACCGGATTCGCGATCCCGCGGCCGGCGATATCGGGCGCCGAGCCGTGGACCGGCTCGAACATCGACGGGTACTCGCGTTCCGGATTGAGGTTCGCCGACGGCGCGATTCCGATCGTTCCGGTGACACCGGGTCCGAGATCGGAGAGGATGTCACCGAAGAGATTCGAGCCGACGACGACGTCGAACCAATCGGGATGATTGACGAAGTGTGAAGTGAGGATGTCGATGTGGTACTGGTCGACTTTGATCTCGGGGTAGTGCGCCGAGATCGCCTGCACGCGTTCGTCCCAAAACGGCATCGTGATCGCGATGCCGTTCGATTTCGTCGCCGACGTGAGATGCTTCTTCGGACGCTGGCGCGCGAGCTCGAAGGCATAGCGTAGGATGCGATCGACGCCGCGACGCGTGAAGATCGATTCCTGGATGACGATCTCGTCTTCCGTCCCCGCGAACATCCGGCCGCCGACCGACGAGTATTCGCCCTCGTTGTTTTCGCGCACGATCCAAAAGTCGATGTCGCCCGGTGCGCGGCCTGCGAGGGGCGAGCGAATCCCCGGCATGAGCCGCACCGGCCGCAGATTGACGTACTGCTGGAATTGACGGCGAATCGGGATCAGCAATCCCCAGAGCGAGACGTGATCGGGGACGTTCGGAAAGCCGACCGCGCCGAGAAAGATTGCGTCGTGGCCGCGAATCCGTTCGAGCCCGTCGTCGGGCATCATCGTCCCGGTAGCGGCGTACCGTTCGCAGCTCCAGTCGAAGTGTTCCCAATCGAAGCGGATCCCGGCCTTACGCGCAGCCGCGTCGACGACGCGAATACCTTCCGGTACGACCTCCTTGCCGATTCCGTCGCCGGGGATGACCGCGATTCGGTAGTTCTTTATGAGCGCGCTCCGACCGGCGTCTTGAGGCCGTAGAAACGCATCGCGTTGTTGTAGACGATGTTCTGCCGAGCCTCGCGCGGGATCGACTCATCCTCGAGAAACTCCTCGAGTTCATGCCGCATCTCGCCTTCCTTCGGCTCGTGCGGATAATCCGATGCATAGAAGAGCCGCTCAGACCCAATCGCATCGAGCGTGTACTTGAGCCCGTGCTTTTCCTCCAGTTCCATCGAAAACCACATGTGCTCGCCGTCGGTGAAGTATTGGGACGGTTTCTTGCGCAGCCGGCTGCGCGCTTTTACGCCGAAGATCGACTGATATTCGTAGTCGAGGCGGTCCATCAACCACGGCACCCAGGATGCGCCGGCCTCGAGGAACGCGACTCGCAATTTCGGGAAACGGTCGAAAACGCCGCTGAAGATCATGTCGGTGATGTGGATGAAGATCGGGAACGGATGCTCGAGCGCATGGACCTTCACGAATTCGTCGAAATGATCGAAACCCAGGCCGCGACTGGGCGCGCCGTGAAGCGCGAGCGGCAAGTCGAACTTTTCCGCAGCTTCGTAGATCGGGTGGAAGAACTCATCCCCATAGGAACGAGGCATCGCCATGCGCGAGGGCAGAAGCCCGACGGGGAAGTTCGTCCGCCGCGTTGCGCAGCGTTCGATCTCCTTAGCGGCTGCCTTCGGATCCTGAATCGGCAGCAATCCGGCGCCGTGGATACGGCCGTCTTGCTTACAGTAGCGTTCTTCGAGCCAGTTGTTGTACGCGGTCGCCGTCGCGACGGCGAAGCCAGGATCCGTTCCGAGCCCAAATCCTAGACCGGCGGTCGGATAGAGTACCGTCCCCTCGATTCCGAGCATGTCGATGATCTCGCCCCACACCTTTGCATCGGTGTGCATGTACTTTCGCGTCGCGTCTTCGCGGTAAATGACGACGCCGCGCGCCCAGCCGTCGAGGCTCGGAAAGATCGCCCAGGTCCGCTGGCGCCGGCTCTGCTGGTAGTCTCCCTCGTAGTGCTCAGCGATCTCATCGTCGTTTTCCAGGAGATGCCCGTCAGCGTCAAAGACTCGAAACCCAAGTGCGGACATGGTTCGACTCCTTTGCGGATCAATTCAGGGACGGAACGATTACCGGTTTGATCTCGCGGAAGTCGGCCATTCCGCGCAGGGCTTGCGTCGTCCCCGCGAGCGGGAACGTGTTCGAGAGCAGTTTTTCGAAGGGGAACTCGTCCTGCCGGGTCGCCAGGAAGTCGATTGCTTCGTAGAAGTGCCGGGCCTCGGCCATCACGATCGTCTTGATGCTGATGCCCCGGAAAAGCAGCTCGGCGGGGAGCGAGAGCGGCGGCCCGCCGCTGACGCCGATGTTGACGACGCGACCGCCCGGGCGGCACATCTGCAGCGCTTCGATAAAAGCCGCAGAACTCGCGCAGTTCATGACGAAGTCCGCGCCGCGCCCTCCGGTCCGTTCGCGAACCCACCGGACGCGATCTTCGACCGACTTCATCCGGTCGAGATCGAGGGTGTCGTCGGCGCCCCAGGCGCGCGCGACGTCGAGACGCGCCGCAGGCGCGCCGATCGTGAAGACGCGCTTCGCGCCGCGATCGCGCGCGACGGCAGTTGCGTAGAGCCCGAGCGGCCCCGCACCAAGGATGAGCGCGCTTTCCCAGCTCGGGATCGCGCCCAATTGTTCGTAGCCGTGGAAGACCGTGCGCAGCGCGCATGCCGATGACGCCGCTAGCGGCGACGAGACGTTGTCGGGGACCTTCACGAAGCTTGCGCCGGGCGGGAAAAGATGATAGTCGGCGCAGCCGCCCATCAGTTTCTCCGGCGCCCACGCACCGTACATCGTGTTGTGCTCGCAGAGCGTCGTCTGTCGCGCGATGCGGCAGTAGAAGCAGTGCCCGCAGTGTGAGTAAGATGAGACGATCCGGTCGCCGACACCGAGCGGTTCGTTCAGAAGCGAGTACGCGTCGGCGTTTAGGTCGACGATCGTCCCACACGTTTCGTGACCGGGAACGAACGGCGTGTCCTTCGCCGCGAGGTGCCCTTGCCACCGATGCGCGTCGGTCCCGCACAAAGTCGCGGCGTCGACGCGGATCAGCACGGAGCCGGGAAGGAGTTCAGGGACCGCTACCGTTCGAATCTCGAGCTCGCCGTTGAGGTCGTTGATGACGGCGGTCCGGCTTTCCATTCACACGGCCGCGGCGACGCGGGCCGGGACGCCGGTGATGAGCTCGGCCACGATCTCCGGTTGGTCGGTCTGCACTTGATGGCCGGCGTTCTTCACCCAGTGGAACTTGACATCGGGCAAAAGCTTTTCGAGTTGACGCCCGACCTCGGGTATCGCGAAGATGTCGTTCTCGCCCCATATAAAGATCGTCGGGATCACCTTCGAGACGGCCGGCAATGACACGCGCATGTCGTAGTTGACCGACATCGCCGGGTCGTTTTGCAAGTACTTGATCTGCTTGCCGGCGGCTGCGAACGACTCCATCGCTCCCGGACGCGTTGCCGCGGCCTGGCGCAGGTCGATGAGCGCATCCGTGATCTTGCCCGCGTTGTAGACCAAGCCCTGGAGCAGGCGTTTCATCGCTTCGCGCGATCCGTCGTAGCCTTGCAGCAGCTTCATCCCTTCCGACGGCTGCGACTTGATCCCCATCGCGCTCGAAATCGATCCGCTGCTGAGCAGCACCATCTTGTCGACGCGATCGGGATGCGTGATCGCGTACTTGGCGGCAACCCACGCGCCCTGAGAATTCCCCATGATCGTGAAGCGATCCAGGCACAGCGCGTCCACAAACGCGCTCAGATGATCGACTCGGCTTTGCAAGCCGTACGGCGAAGGCGCGTGTGGGTCCGTTTCACCGTATCCGCCGACAGAGTCCAGTCCGATGACGCGATAGCGCTCGCCGAGCAGTTCGAACAATTTGCCGAGGCCGGCGGCGCCGGAGGAGCCATGTCCTCCGCCGTGAAGGCCGACGATGACGGGGGTGTCGCCGCCGCTTTCCGTGTAGTGCGTTTTCACGCCGTTGACCATGACGAACCGAGACCGAACAGATACCACCAATTGGACGTCCCCCGGAAAAGAGCTGTGCGAACGCGTGTTTCGGATTCTAGCTCCGGTTCGCAAGGTTTGTCAACAAAGCTTCTTGCAGACGTTTTCGGATCGATCCGCCGCCGGGGGCGGCCTATACTCTAGGCGGGGGGCTGCGGAAAGTGACCGTTTCATCATGTCGCTGCGCGAGTGACGAGCGTGAGCTGAGCAGTATCGAGATCGTACTCCCCAGCAGACACCAAGTGATTCGGTGCGGCGCAGATCACGCTGTTCTCCGGCCCCCAGACGACGACGAGGTTCGGAGGTCCGCACTCGACTTGACGCAACTGATAGTTGCTCAGGAACGTGGCGCCGGGACTGTTCGGATCCACTTCACGCGACTCGACTTTCTCGTTGTTCTCGGTGTTGACGATCGCGCCGAAAACCGCGGCCGACGTAACGCCGATGGCGAGCGAGCCCCAGAAGCCGCCGCCCCAATAGTACGATGAGGGATACCAAGCGACGCCACGGTTCCACCCCCACGCCGGCGCACCCGGATAGACCGGGTTCGCTACGACCGTTCTGTTCCCGCGGTTGATCGTGTTGCCGCTGCCGATGTTCGTGCGGTTGCCGCTGCCGATGTTGGTTCGATCGCCGCCACCGATGTTGGTTCGATCGCCGCCACCGATGTTGGCGCGGTCGCCGCCGGGACGATTCCCGACATTTCCCCCCGTCGGACGCGACGCGGCGACATCCCGGTTGAGATTGAATCCGCCGCCTCCACCCGACGGTGCCGGTCGGGTCGCAGGTGCCGGGCGCGACGCCGGTCGGGCCGCCGGCGCCGGTCGGGCGCCGCCTGCACGCGCGCCGCCGCCTCCGCGCCGTTGCGCCGCTGCCGGTGCAGCAACGCTCAGCGCCAGGGCAGCGACAAGCAGGAGCGCTAACGCTCTCATGACGCTTGCGAGTCGATCGCGCCGGTCATCGTGAGGTAGGTGCCGATCTTCGTGCGAAGCGCAAGCAAGATGCCTCGGGGATCCAGCGACTGAGAGGTCAGCGGCAACTGTTGCCGCTTGCTCGAAAGATTTGCGTAGATGGTGCCCCGCTCAAGATCCAGGCGCTGCATGACTCCGCCTTGACGGAGCGAGAGACTCGAGACGGTGCAGCGGATAATCTCTCCGACGTACGAGCATGCTGCGTTATCGATGATGAGCGTGCCCTTCTTATCGGCCGTAGTGATCCGCAGCTCTATGCCCTTCTTGTAATCGATAACGACGTTATTGTAGACCTGATTAGAGCCGTCGTTTTGCAGGACCTTAACGACGCCTTGGGCCGTAGCGGGAGAAATCGTTGCGCAAAGAACAGCCGCCGCGAAGGCGATTCGGGCTGCGGCTACTCGGAATATTGGTCGCATCGATTACTACTGTACCCAGCAGAATGGCTTCGAATCTATCCCAAAAACGCAGAGGGTGCGCGTAGGCTCCTATTCAGCGAAAAGCGAATAGGTTGATCGCTTCCACAGCTAAGGAGAAAGAGTGGAGCGCCATTCGATTTTCGACATCCAGCGCTTGGGCATCATCATGAGCCCCGATCCGTCGCGGCCCGAAGAGGCGGAGGGCGTCCTGAATCCGGCGGCGGCTCGCGGACCCGATGGTCAACTCTATCTCTTTCCGCGCGTCGTAGGGCCAGGGAACTATTCGCGGATCGGTATCGCACGCGTCCTGTTCGATGCGAACGGTGATCCTGTGGGCGTGGAGCGGCTCGGCTACGCGCTCGAGCCTACGGAAGCGTACGAACTGCGTCCGGAGCAAGGCACGGGCGGCTGTGAAGATCCGCGCGTGACGTTCGTTGCCGCGCTTCGCCGTTATGTGATGGCATATGCCGCTTGGGGGCCGAGCGGGCCGCGACTTGCTCTGGCGGTCTCCAAAGACTGTCTGTCGTGGGAGCGCCTCGGTCTCGTAAGGTACGAGCACGAGCCCGAACTTCTGGTCGATTTCAATGATTACGACAACAAAGACGGCGCGTTCAGTCCGGAGGTCGTCATTCGTCCCGACGGAACGGCGTGCTTCGGCTTCATACACCGCCCGATGTACACGGCGCGCGAACACGCTCCGCCCCGCATCGAGAAGCCGCTGCCGAGCATATGGGTGTCCTTCTGCGACGCCGGAAAGGCGATGCGGGACGTGAGCGCTCTGACGCGCGTCCACGGGCATCGGCTGGGAATCGATCCGGCACATCCTTGGGAACACTTGCGCATCGGCTTGGGCACGCCGCCGATACGGACGCACCTCGGGATGATGGTCATCTATCACGGCGTTTCCGGGGAGCTTACAAAGAGCTCGGAAGGTGGTAACGTCGTCAACTACTCGGCGGGCGTGGTATTTTTCGAAACCGGGTCGGACGGGGGCATCCACTATCGTTCCGACGTTCCGATCATGATCCCGGAGACCGCCGAAGAGACCTCCGGCGTCGTCAACAACGTCGTCTTTCCCACCGGGCTGGACGATCGCGGGAACGGCGTCATCGACATCTACTACGGCATGGCGGACCTCCACATCGGCGCGGCTCGCATGCGGCTGCCCGACGAATTGCCGCCTCTGGCGATGGAAGCCGCGGAGAAGGTCGGGATCGCGCAGCCTTAGTCCGCGGTAGCGAAGATGTATGCAGCCGGGATTCACATTGAAGGTTGAAGCCGAGCTGCCTAAAAATAGCGAGCATGTTCGGAATGAAGCGTTTCGTCGTCGTGCTGGTTTTGGCGATGATCGTAGCTGCCTTCGGGCCGGGAGACGCGCAGCCGGTGCCGTACGAGATCACCGCCATCACGTCGTTGACCGGTGCGGGAGCGTTCATCGGGAAGGCGCAAGCCGAATCGTTTCGCGTGATCGAGGGTTACGTCAACAAGAACGGCGGCGTCCGTGGGCATCCGGTCAAGTTCCTTGTCCTCGACGATCAGACCAATCCCGTCGTCGCCGTCCAGCTTTTCAATCAGGCCATCGCAAAGAAGGCGGCAGTCGTCCTCGGACCGGCGCTGACCGCGACCTGTGCCGCGGTGACTCCGCTAGTGAAAAGTGGACCCGTCGACTACTGCCTCTCGCCGGGCATCGAGCCGGTGAGGGGGAGTTACGTCTTTTCGGCGAGCGACTCACTCATGGATCAGGCGATCGTCTTGTTGCGCTACTTTCGGTTGCGCGGTTGGACGCGCGTCGGCTTGATCACCTCGACGGACGCGACGGGACAGGCGATGACCGCAGACGTCGCCGCCGCTGCTGCGCTACCGGAAAACGCGTCGATGCAAATCGTCGCGAACGAGCGTTTCAACGCAGCCGACGTCAGCGTCGCAGCCCAGATGTCGCGCATCAAGTCGTCGAATCCGCACGCACTGATCGCGTGGAGCACGGGGACGCAATTCGGCACGCTACTACGCGGAATCAACGACATCGGCCTCGATGTCCCCGTCGGCGCCGGGACCGGGAACATGAACAATGACCAGCTCTCGCAGTACGCCGGCTTCATGCCGAAGGCCCTTTTTTTCCCGGGCCTGCAGTCGCTCGTCTCCGGCGGTCCTGTGCCCAAGGCGGTGCGCGATGCGCAAAACGCCTACTACGGCGTCTTCAAGGCTGCCGGTCTGACGCCGGGCTTCCTCAACAATCTCGCATGGGATCCGACGATGCTCGTCCTGGCGGCACTGCGCGCAAACGGCCTTGACGCAAGCGCCGAGCAGATCCGCTCCCATATCGATAATCTTCAGGGCTGGGCGGGAGTCAACGGCCTGTACGATTTCAAGCAACGGCCGGGGCGTGGTATCGGTCCGGCCGCATCAGTCATCGATCAGTGGGACGTGACCAAGGGGACATTTACGGTCGTGAGCAAGCCCGGGGGCTTCCTTTAAGTGCAGGCAGCGGAACGAGATGGGCGCCGCTATATCATCGGGATCGATACGGGTGGGACTTTCACCGATGTAACGGTCCTCTCGCCAGATGGGGAAACGATCGTCAACAAGGCGCCGACGACGCCCGGCGACTTCTCGTCAGGAGTGATGAACGCGTTGCAGGTGACCGCGGAATCGATGGGGCTGGACCGGGCGGGCCTCCTGTCGCGGTCGCTCGTATTCAAGCACGGCACGACCGTCGCGACCAACGCGATGATCACGCGCACGGGCTCGAAGGTCGGCTTACTGACGACTAAGGGACACGAGGACGCGATCTTCGTGATGCGTGCCGTAGGACGCGTCGACGGACTCGAGGATTCCGAGATCCGCCACGTCACGAAGGTGACGAAGCCGATCCCGCTCGTAGAACGGCCCAACGTCGCGGGGATCTTCGAGCGATTGAACTTCCGAGGCGAAGTGCTGGCGCCGCTCGACGAAGACGATGCGCGCGCAGCGATCAAGCGGCTTGTGGAAGAGCGCGGGGTTGACGCGATCGCGATCTGCCTCCTTTTCAGCTGGAAGAACCCAGCGCACGAGCGGCGGATCGCCGAGCTGATCCATGAGATGTATTCCGATCGAACGCTCTCGGTCACCGCGTCGCACACGCTCGCGCCCGTCGCGGGCGAGTACGCGCGCATCAACACGTCGGTTGCCGACACGTTCCTGTCGAGGACGATACGCGACTATGTCGAGGAATTGACGCGCAGACTGTACGCCGACGGGCTCGTCGACGGCGGCGTCATGATGATGCAGGGCAATGGCGGAATCGTCCGGCCGCAAGAGATGACGGCGGTCGGGACCCTACAATCCGGCCCGGCCGGCGGTATGATCGCGACTGAATACGTTGCCGGGAAGCTCGGGCATCCCAACGTCATTACGACGGACATGGGCGGGACGAGCTTCGACGTCGGCTTGCTGACCGATGGTGCGTTGCGCTATGCACGCGAACCGATCGTCGAACGCGCGCGCTTGCTCCAACCGCTGATCCAAGTCGAGTCGATCGGCGCGGGCGGCGGGACGATCGCGCGCGTCGATCCGATCACGCGCCGTCTCCTCGTCGGCCCGGCAAGCGCCGGCGCCGATCCCGGTCCCGTCGCCTACGATATGGGCGGCGAGTCGGTGACGGTGACCGATGCGAACATCGTGCTCGGCTACATCGACCCCGACTATTTCCTCGGCGGACGGCGCAAGCTCGACAAAGCGGCGGCCGAAGAAGCGATCCGAACCCAAATCGCGGGGCCGCTCGGAATGAGCGTCGTCGAGGCCGCCGCCGGCATCTACGACGTCATCAACAGCAAGATGTCGGATCTGATCCGCAAGCAGGTCGTGCGCTCGGGCTACGTGCCCGAAGACTTCGTCATCTACGCGTTCGGCGGCGCCGGACCGGTGCACGCGGCGGCCTACGGCGCCGATCTCGGCATTGCGAAGATCTACGTCTTCCCGATGAGCCCAGTCTTCTCGGCGTTCGGTGCTGCCACTGCGGATGTGATTCACACGACGCTCAAGACGAGCCTTTATGTTGCGCCGGTCGATATCGAGTCGCTGAATCGCGATCTCGAGAGCGTCGAGGAAAGCCTCGCCGGCGTGATGCGGCGCGAAGGCTTCGATGCTGCGGATGTCACGTTTCGGCGCACGCTCTACATGCGCTACACGCGACAAACGAACGACGTCGAACTGCAAATCCCGCGCAAACGCCTCACGAAAGCAGATCTGCCGGAGATCGAGCGCATGTTCAACGCGAAGTACGAAATGCTCTACGGCGCGGGCTCGACCCACGCTCAGGCCGGGATCGAGGTGATCACCCTCAGCGTCGATGCGATCGGCCGCACGCCGAAGCCGCAGTTGAAGACCTATCCGGTTGAGGGATCGGACGCGAACCACGCAAGAAAGGGGACTAGACGCGCCTACTTCAGCGGGAAACGCGACTATTTCGAGACGGCGATCTACGATTATCTTGCGCTGCGGCCCGGGAACAAAGTCGCTGGTCCGGCGATCATCGAGACGCCGTTCACTTCTGTCGTCCTGCCGCCCGACGTCGGCGCCGAACTCGACGAATACTGCAACATAGTGGTCTACCCATGACGATCGATCCCGTCCGATACGAAATGTACGTCCATCGGCTCGTCACGATCACCGAAGAGGGCCGCATCGCGCTGCAAAAGGTCTGCGCCTCGCCCATCGTCGTGCAGGGCGGCGAATGCATGAGCGCGTTCTACGCGGCCGATGGGACGACGATCCACACCGCGTCGGGCCACCTGCGCTTTTCGGCGGGATGCGAGGACGCGGTCAAAGCGATTCTCGCGCGGTTCCGGGAGAACCCGGGGATCCGCGAGGGGGATCAGTTCTTCCTCAACGATCCGTATGTCGCGGCGACCCACGTCTTCGACGAGATGATCGTCGCGCCGATCTTCTATAAAGGAAGGCTCGTGGCGTGGACCGGCTCGATGACGCACACCGCCGACACCGGCGGCGTCCTGCGCGGCGGCGCGACCGAGATCTTCCACGAGGGCGTGCGCAGCAGCGGGATCAAGCTAGTCGAGGGCGGGGTCCTGCGCAACGACATCTTCCTCAACCTGACCGAGCAGTGCCGCGATCCCGAGTACGTCGGGCTCGACATCAAATCGCGAATCGCAGCGAACAACGTCTGCGCGCGCGGCTTCCTGGCGCTGATCGACAAGTACGGGATCGAGTTCATCGACGCCGCCAACGCGAAGCTCGTCACCGACTCCGAAGCGATGGCTCGCGCGCGCTTGCGTTCGCTTCCCGACGGTGTATGGCAAGCGATCGCGTACGGATCGTCGACTAACATTCGGACCGGTGATCCGCGGGTCCGGCGGGTGGTTTGCACGATGACGAAGCGGCGCGATGCGATCGTCTTTGACATGGAAGGGACGAGCGAGCAGAGCGAGGACGCGAACAACATGACGCTCGTCGGGAGCTGGGGACAGTTGTTCGTCGCGCTGAGCAGCCAGCTGTTCTGGAACATTCCGTGGAACGGCGGCATGGCGCGACCCGTCACGATGAAGATCCCCGAGGGGACGTTCCTCAACTGCCGGTATCCGGCCGCATGCGGCAACGCTCCATCGGTCGGATCGGAGCTCACGTCGGCTGCGAGTCAGTGCATCGCGAAGATGCTCTTCGCTGCCGGTCTCGATGAAGACGTCAACGCTTCACCGTTCGGTTCGGGCGCAGTCGGCAGCGCGAGCAACACCGGCGGCCCCGGTTTCTTCTACGGCGGGCACAACCAACACGGCTTGCCGGTCGGGCAAGGGCTCTACGACATGCACGGGAGCGGATTCGGTGCAGCACCGTATCGCGACGGCGTTTCGACCGGCGGACACATCAACAATCCAAGCGTCGGCATCTCCGACATCGAGAACATCGAGCTGCAGTATCCGCTCGTCTATTTCAGCCGCAACCACATGATCGACAGCGGCGGCTTCGGAGCGTTTCGCGGCGGCCAGGGCTTGCAGCGGATCATCATGGTTTACGGCACCGACGATCTGACGGTCAACTACTCGCCGTATCACGGCATCCCGAGCGGCTGGGGCTTGTTCGGCGGTTACCCGATGGGGATCGGCGGGAGCAAATTCGTCGTCGAGCCCAGCGATTTGGACGCCGAGCTCGAACGTTCGCGCTATCCGATCGCATATGCCGACGTTGCGGGCTGGGGGAAGACCGTCGCGCCGAAGCTGCCGCCGCTGCAGCGCTTGAAGATTCCCGCGGGCTTCCTGATCGCGGATCCGGTCGAAGTCGGTAGCGGCTATGGCGATCCGCTGGATCGCGATCCGCAGCACGTGCTCAACGATGTGTTGAACTACGCGGTTTCGCCGAAGCTTGCCGCGGATGTCTACGGCGTCGTGATTGCGGGCGAAACGCCCAACGTCGATGCCGCCGCGACGGAGCAACGTCGCTCCTCGATCAAGCATGAACGCCTGCAGCAGGCGCAGTCGATCGGCTCGCGATCGGTTACGAGCCGGCCC
>DATNIC010000031.1:0-16698 GCA_035604635.1 Binatia bacterium | reverse complement strand
CCAATTCCGCCACGCGCCATTCGGGTCATCATAACACATACACGTAGGAAGCCCCCGGCCAAGGAGCCGAGGGCTAAAACTGGTGCACCGCCAGGGACTCGAACCCCGAACCAATTGATTAAGAGTCAACTGCTCTACCATTGAGCTAGCGGTGCTCGCCCGCCATCATCCGCCAAAACGGGGCGCCCGTCAAGAGCGTCCCCGTTCCGAGAGAGCGTACGCCCGGAAAGAATCGAACTTTCGTCAACCGGTTAAAAGCCGGATGCTCTACCATTGAGCTACGGGCGCAAGTGGGGTGACTGACGGGGGTCGAACCCGCGACCTCCGGATCCACAATCCGGCGCTCTAACCAGCTGAGCTACAATCACCACGCAGCCGACCCGTCGCATTCTTTTTCACACTCCGGCAAATCCTCTAAACAACCTCATCTCTCGCCGCGTAAGAGCTTCAGGCCAAACCGGGCAAAATCAAGTCGCGCGCATTGAATGCGTCGGCGGTGAACTTGTATTTGACTGCCGCGTCGATCACCGGCTGAATCAAGCGGGGATCGAGCGTCGTCCCTTGCTCGACGCGGGTCATCTTTTGGACCTGTGAGGGCTCTAGTGACGTGAACTTCGCAATCAGGTCGATCGTTTCGGCGTGATGGGCATTGCAATACCGTGCCGCCTCTTTTAATGCAATCGTGAAGTTCTTGACGACGGCGGGGTTTGCGGCGGCGTATTGCTTCGTCGTGAACCAGGCCGTGTACATGAAGCGCGGAGCGATCGCATCGAAGTTCCGCGCCAGGATGCGCACCTTTCCATCGGCGAGCCCCGCGGAAAGGACCGGCTCGTTGCACGAGCCGGCCTCGATCCGGCCCTCGGCGACCGCTGCGGGGATCGCGCTGATCGTGATCTCCGTGAACTTCACGGTCGACGAGTCGCCACCGTTCTTGTCGAGCCACGCTCGCGTCGAGAGAGAAAAGACATCGGTGAGCGCGCCGACGGCGATCGTCTTGCCGTTGAGATCGGCGGCTTTCTTGATAGGCGAATCGGTCTTCACGAGCAAGGCCGCGATCGGAGCGCTCGAGACGTAGTTGCCGGCCGGGGCGATCATCGTGAATGGAAGACCATGACCGTAAGCGGCGATCAGCGGCGGCGTCCCGGCCTTTCCGATCTGATACGCATTACCCGCGACGCCGCTCATGACGGCCGGTCCGCTGCGCTGTGCCTGCATCTCGACATTCAGCCCGTACTTTTTGAAGAGACCACTCTGAATGCCGTATAGTACGGACGTCGCAGAGTCCTCAGGAAGCCCGCCGACGATGACGCTCGTCAGCGTTTGCCCAAGAGCTATGTTCGGAAAGAGTGCTGCGCTGCTAACGGCGGCGAGCGCGGTGCGACGTGAAACGGTCTGGTGCACGGGCGAGCCCTTTCGTTATCCACTTGCGCGCCCGGAGGGAATCGAACCCCCATCGTTCCGCTTAGAAGGCGGATGCCTTATCCATTAGACCACGGGCGCATGGTCGGGATGACAGGACTTGAACCTGCGACTTCTTGCTCCCAAAGCAAGCGCTCTACCAAGCTGAGCTACATCCCGAACGCCGTTTCTTTCGATCCCAGCCTGCGCAGCAACTCCTCGACGGCGCGCGCACGGTGACTCACACGATTCTTTTCTTCTTCAGTCAGTTCCGCAAACGTCCGTCCTTCCGGCGGATAGTAGAACACCGCGTCGTATGAAAAGCCGCCGTCGCCGCGCTCGTGCGCGGGCACCTCGCCGATGACGTCTGCGGTCGCTGCGACCTCGCTTCCGTCCGCCGCGACGTAGTGCAATGCGCAGACGAAACGGGCGAGGCGTTGCCTCGACCGGTCGGCGGCCTCGACGATCAGCCTGCGTCGCTCGGCCCACGATGCGTCCGGTCCGCCGAACCGCGCCGAGAGGACACCTGGGCCACCCTCGAGCGCCGTTAGCTCGATCCCTGAATCGTCGGCGATCACCGCTCCGGCGACCCCACTCGCACGCAACTGCGCGGCGAGCGCGCGGGCCTTGAGCGCCGCATTGTCGGCATACGTGCGTTCGCCTTCGATCGGTTCAACGTAGCCCTGGTATGCTTCGACCGCGATGCCGTGAGGCGCGAACAGCGCGGCAAACTCGCGGAGCTTTCCCTGGTTTCCGGTTGCGACGTACAGAAGACGGGCATCCATGGCGCGTAGCGTGGATGTCGCGATCGTCGGCGCAGGCCCTGCCGGGCTGATTTTAGCCGTCCTGCTTGCGCGGGCCGGTCACGCCGTCGCGGTCGTCGAACAAAATGCGACCTTCGAGCGCGAGTATCGCGGCGAAGGGATCCAGCCGGGGACACGCCGCATCTTCGACGATCTCGGATTGCGTGCGCGGATCGAAGCGCTCGATCACGGCTCGCCTCGCGGCCTGGTCGGGCGGATCGACGGCGCGGAAGTACGATTGGATTTTCGGGATCTTCTCGGCGATGATCCCGCGGCCCGGTCCCTGTTCATTCCACAGCCTCTCCTGCTCGAGATACTGGCGGACGCCGCAACCACGGCCGGAGCGGCGATCGCTATGGCCACTGCATTCAAGGCGCTTCGGTACAGCGGCGAGCGCGTCGCCGGCATCGACGTCGTCGAGCGAGGTGACCGGCTCGAATCGATCGCCGCCGCGCTTGTGGTGGCCTGCGACGGGCGCTTCTCGGCTGTCCGACGCTCTATCGCCGCGCCGATACACTTGGCGAGCGTTCCGTACGACCTCCTCTGGTTTTCAGCACGCGCGGCCACCGACGCAAACGACCTCGTCTACCTCGAAGTCAACGGCCCGCACTTGAGTATCGCATTCCCCTCGCGCCGCCACATCATGCAAGTCGGTTGGTTGATTCCCAAAGGCGCGTCGCGTCCGCCGCCGCCTGAACTTATCGCCAGGGCGCCGCCTGAAGCAGCAGCGAGTCTCGAAACCGAGTTCGCGAACTCCGACCGCGTTACGCTCTTGCCGATCGCGAGCGAATCGATCGACCGCTGGTGGCGACCCGGGCTGCTCTTCATCGGCGATGCTGCGCACCCGATGTCTCCCGTCGGAGCTCAAGGGATCAACGTCGCGGTGCAAGACGCGGTCGTCGCGGCCCGCCACATTGCACCGGCGCTTACCGAGGGCCCGACGATCGACCGTGCGCTCGCCGCGATCGAACGTGCGCGCGCCGGCAGCGTGCGGCGTATCGCCCGCCAGCAGAACGCGCTCCCTGCGGCGCTGCACCGCTTTGGGCCGGGCCGTATCTTGCGCATCGCCATCGGCGCCGCGACGATCGCGCAACGCAGCGGGGTTTTTAGCATGCTGGGAGGGCCTCTGCTCGACCGCTTCCTGTGGGGAGATCCGCCAATCCGTGCCGACACGGGCCCTTGGATCGACGCCGCAAAGGACTCGCGCTCAAAAAGCCGGTAAGGGGCACAGTCCGTTCGGGAGTCTGTGCAACCGTGATTCGAAGCCGTAAACTTTTCGGTCTCTTCATCCTCTTCGCGGCCCTCGCGATCGGCGGGGCGTTCGCGGGTTGCGGCGGCGGCAATTCCGCCAACATCATCACCGGTTCGACCGCGATCCCCTTCATCTCGGGAACCATCTACATCTCCGACCCGTCGAAAAACCAACTCGTCATACTTGCGCCGAGCCCAGGGCCGAACTCGATCCCGGCAAGCCCGATTACCGGGAGCAACACGCAGCTCAACGGTCCGCAATCGATGGCCTTCGACGGCAATCACAACCTCTACGTCTCAAACTACAATGCGACGACGCAGGCGTCGCTCATCACCGTCTTCGCCGTCGGTGCGCAAAACAATCAAACCCCGACCCTTTCGATCAGCGGGAGCAGCACGCAGCTGGGACGCGTGTTCGGCATCGCGGTCGACTCCTCGCTCAACATGTACGTTGCGAACTGCAGCAACGCTAGTACGAACTGCAGTACCGGGACATCGTCGATCTTGATCTTCGCCGCGAATGCGACGGGCAACGTCGCACCGACTGCCGTGATTTCGGGATCGACTACCGGTCTCTCGGGACCACGCGGCCTCGGCTTCGACACCGCGGGGAACCTCTGGGTCGCAAATTCCGGCAATGCATCGGTGACCGAATACGCAACTCCTATCCTTCCCAGCGCCGGTAACCTCACGCCCAAGGCCGTTATTATTGGGAGCGCTACCGGCTTGAAAACACCGTCGGATGTGATCCTCGACGGGAACACGCCGAGCAACCTCTATGTGGCCGACTCGACGGCGAACGCGATTTTCGTCTTCCCGGGGACTTCGAACGGAAACGCGAGTCCTTTCCACGCGATCGCGGGGAGCAGCACGGCGCTCAATGCTCCAAGCGGCGTCGCGCTCGCGGCCGACGGTACGCTCTACGTAGCGAACACCACGAACGTTCTGCTCTTCCCGTCACAATCGACCGGAAACATCGCTCCGGAAGCGACGCTCTCCCAAACGTTGAGCAGCGTGAGCGACGTCGAACTGAGCATCTAATCCTCTAGCCGCAGGACCGCCATGAAAGCCTCTTGCGGGAGGTCGATCCGTCCGACGCGCTTCATCCGCTCCTTGCCGATCTTCTGCTTCTCAAGCAGTTTGCGCTTGCGGGTGATGTCGCCGCCGTAACACTTTGCTAGGACGTTCTTCCGCATCGCGCTCACGGTTTCGCGCGCGACGATCTTCCCGCCGATCGCCGCTTGGATCGGGACGTCGAAGAGCTGGCGCGGGATGAGCTCTTTGAGTTTCTCGACGAGCGCGCGGCCGCGGACCGCAGCCTTCTCCCGCGCAACGATGAACGAGAGCGCGTCGACCGGCTCGGCGTTGAGCAAGATGTCGAGCTTGACGAGATCGCCTTCACGGTACTCGATCACCTCGTAGTCGAGCGAGGCATATCCTTTGGTGCGCGACTTCAACTGATCGAAGTAATCGACGATGACCTCGATGAGCGGGAGCTCGTATGTCATCACGACTCGACCGTCGTGCAGGTACTCGAGGTTCCGTTGCGTGCCGCGGCGCGATTGCGTGAGTTCCATGATCGCGCCGACGTAGTCGGGCGGCGTAATGATCGTCGCCTTCACGTAGGGCTCCTCGATCATCGCGATCTTGTCGCGCGCGGGCAGCTTTGCGGGATTGTCGATCAGCTCGACCGTCCCGTCGGTCAAGGTAACGCGAAAAACGACCGAGGGCGAGGTTGCGATCAGATCGAGATTGTAGTTGCGCTCGAGCCGTTCCTGAACGATCTCCATGTGCAACAAGCCCAAGAATCCGCACCGGAATCCGAAACCCAGCGCAATCGAGCTCTCGGGTTCGAAGACAAGCGCCGAATCGTTGAGCTCGAGCTTCTCCAGCGCTTCGCGCAGTTCCGAGACCTCGACGCCTTCGTTCGGGTACAGGCCGCAGTAGACCATCGGCACGATCGGCTTGTAACCGAGAAGCGGCTCGGGCGCAGGATTGGCGACCTCCGTAATCGTGTCCCCGACGTCGACGTCACCCAGCGATTTGATGTTTGCGATGACGTAGCCGACCTCGCCGACCTCGAGTGCTTCGGTCTTGCGCATCTGCGGTGCAAACACGCCTACCTCGACGCACTCGAACGTCCGCTCATGGGCCATCGACATGAAGCGCGTCCCGGCGGTCAGGCGTCCATCAACGACGCGGACGTAACAGACGACCCCGCGATACGGATCGAACTGCGCGTCGAAAACGAGGCCGCGCAGGTACGCAGTGTTGCCCTTCGGCGGAGGAATCCGGGTCACGATCGCTTCGAGGATCTCGTCGATGCCGATCCCTTCCTTGGCGCTCGCCAGGATCGCTTCGCCGCCCTCCATGACCAGCAAGTCTTCGATCTCGCTCTTTACGCGCTCGGGATCGGCTGCAGGCAAATCGATCTTGTTGATCACCGGGATGATCGTCAGCCCCGCATCGAGCGCGAGATGATAGTTCGCAAGCGTCTGCGCCTCGATGCCCTGAGCCGCATCGATTACCAGCAGCGCCCCTTCGCAAGCGCCGAGCGATCGCGAGACTTCCGACGAAAAATCGACGTGTCCGGGTGTATCGATGAAGTTCAGCTGGTAGATCTGGCCGTCTCTCGCCGGATACGACAGCGTCACCGGGTGCATTTTGATCGTGATCCCGCGCTCGCGCTCGAGATCCATCGCGTCGAGCATCTGCATCCCCATATCCCGCTGCTCGACGGCATTCGTTATTTCAAGGAGGCGGTCCGAAAGCGTCGTCTTCCCGTGATCGATGTGCGCGATGATGCAAAAATTGCGCACTCGGGTCGAGACGATCGCTTCACCTGCCGGCTTGGCCTGAGTTGCCACGCCGCTAGATTCGCTTACTAGGTGCAGGCAACCCCGCGGAGCGACCCGTCGACCACCTGCAACAAGATGATGACGATCAGGAACGAGAGATCCAGCCCGCCCAGCGGCGGGATGATCCGGCGCACCGGCCGCAGGACCGGCTCGACCAACATCGCGACGTAATCCGTCCAACGCCCGCGGATGCTCGGGATCCATGAAACGACCGCGTAGACGAGCATGATCACGACATAGATCGTGATCAGCTGGTGCAGCACAGCGAGGAGAGAGCAAGGCACGGCGGCTTATTGCACCCCGGCCAGGATCTTTTGCGGAACGCCGTTCAAGAACGGCGACGGGTCGACCGGGGTTCCCTCGAACATCACCTGATAGTGCAAGTGCGGGCCCGTCGCTTCGCCCGTCGCGCCGACGCGAGCGATGATCTGCCCCTTCGTCACTCGCTGTCCGATGGCGACGTCCGCACGCGACAGATGCGCGTACCAGGTGTGATAACGGTTGCCGTGATCGATGTCCACTTTGATTCCATACCCGCTGTCCCAGCCGGCTGTTACAACAACCCCGGCTGCGGCTGCACGGACCGGCTCGCCGTAGTTGCCGGCCAGATCAACGCCGGGATGGAACTCCGGCCACGGGAAACTCCGGTAGCCGAAGCCGGAGTTGATCGGCGCATCGCCGAGCGGATTGATCGACGGAATTGCGGCGAGCAACGCCGCGCGCGCGATCGCCTCGATTCGCCGCGCGTTGAGGACGCGCAACGCAACTTTCTCGAGACCCAATTCGTCGGTCGACGCCTGAGCGGACGCTTGCGCGAGCTCCGCTAACCGCGACTCGACCTCTGCGAACGACCGAGGCATCCCCGCGTTCGATTGCCGGTCGTCGCGCATCTTCAGGCGCTCATCTCGTTGCCGGCTTGTCTCGAGCCCGATCGCGCGGCGGATTTCTTGATTGCGCCTGCTGAGCGCATCGATTTGGTGCGCGATAGCCGCTGCTTCGGCATTCATCGCGTCGAGCTTGGCTCGCTGCTGCTCGGCAATCGAGCGCAAGTGCGCGACCGTGGCGTCGGCGGCCACCAATTGGTAGACATGGACCGCAAGACCCGCCAGGACGACGAGCATCAACGCCGCGCCTAGAACCGCGACGTGGCGCCACGCAAACTCGAAACGATAGATCGCATATCCCCGCGGGGGGATGATCTTCACAAGGTAGCGTCGCTTCACCGAGGGGTCCGCCTTGTCGCGGCAGTCGCCGAGGTCCTGCTCGCTCTATCGATCACCTGTTCGATAGCCTGGGCCAAGACGAGGGCCGGGAAACCCGCGGCACACGGAATGGCCCGCTTACCGTTGCTACCTTCCGGTCCTGGCGGGGTTCACGGGTTTGCGTTGCGCGAGACCGACCCTCGTCGAGGCATCGCCTATGATACCACAGGCGGCCGTTACGACGCCTTTGCGTACCCCGGCGGAATCTCGAAGAGCGCTGCGGGCGAAACGATCGTGCGCAGATGACCGCGCGCCAACAGCAGCATCATCCGAGTGCGCCCTTCGGTCAACGTCATCAAACGATAGAGGACCAGCGGCGCCGATGGTTCCGTCGTCCCGCTGGCATGGGCGACGCCGCTCGGCCGGCAACCGTCGCGCGCAACGACCGCGAGCGGCGTCGCCGGGAAATCCGGTGCCGCGCGCGGGCACGTCGAGACCGGCGCGCCGAACGGCGCGTAGTACGTCTCGGTTTGAGACGCGATCGTTGCAACGCGGCAACTCCCCGTCGCGGAGTCGCTGCGCAACGTCTGCGTCGCTCGATAGGCGTCCGCTACGATCCCGTCGATCGTACGGCTCTGCATCTTCTCGACGCGACGGACGACGTCGAGTGAACCTCCGCCCGCCCGCTCGCCAGCCGCGCGTTCCAACAAGCGAGCACGATCGACCGCGGCCGGCTCGTCGACTCGATAGGTCTTGTGCACGCTGTCGAGGGTGACTAGCATCCCTTGATCGCATTTGCGCAGTACGATCGTCCCGCCGACGATGTCTTCGATCCGTTCCCAGCCGCGATAGAACACGTGCCGTTCGAGCCGCGGAAAGCCGGCATCGCGCAAATCATCCGACAAGGCGGATAGCGCATCGGCCGGCCCTTTCCGTCCCATCGATCCGATCAATCGCGAGATGCCCCGCTTGCCCCCGGGCCGGAGCGCGATCGCCTTGCGCGTCTCTGCCTCATCCGCGTCAAACTCGTCGGGTGCGGGCGGGACGGCACCGGCAGGCAGGGCGCGTTCGATTTGGTCGTACGCGACCGCAACGTCGTCAGCCGCGCCCGACGGGCCGGCGAATCCGAGCGCACACAGCGCAACGGCCCCAATGGACCACAGTAACCAGCGCCGCATCTACGGCGCGTCGGCTGCGATCCGGATGACGCCGACCGGCCCGGCGATCCCTTTGAACTGGATGTTCTCGACCTGCTGCCGGCGCGACGCGATCCGAGCGGCAATGACCGGCAACGCGGCCATCGTTTCGGAGAGCGCTACCTCGCCTGCTCCGGCGATGTGTCCGATTCGCGCCGCGAGGTTCACCGTGGTGCCAAAGTAGTCGAGGCGATCGTTCGCGCGCATCGCGATACACGGACCGCAGTGCATGCCGACACGAATTTCGAGCGGACCGGTCGGCCCCTGCACGATTCCGACGCTCGGCGCGAAACGCACGGCTGCCTCAAACGCATCGCCGGCGTCGACAAAGACCGCCATAACGGCGTCACCGATCGTCTTGACGATCGCCCCTCGATATTCAGCGATCAAATCGCGCAGGCAATCGAAGTGTTCGCTTACGATCCGAAACGCCGGCGCGTCGCCATGCGAGGAGTACAGGTGCGTCGAGCCGACCAAGTCGCTGAAGACGATCGTCATCGAGCGAATCGCGAGCTCGAGTCCGGTGGCGAGGACTTCGCTCGAAAACAGATCCCGGAACTCTTGGATCGCCGTGACGTCGGCCGCGGTCGCGATATCTGCGGGAAGCGCGGCTTCGACGACCTTCACGAGCGCAGGCGCGGCTGTCGCGTTTTTCATGGTGATCCGCAGCACGCCGGGCTTGACCCGCTTCGTCGACAGCCGGATCACCTGCGCGTCGAATTCTCCGTCGATCGCCGATTGCTCGCCGGTCTCTTCGACGTCGAATGCGATCGCACGATCGGGCGCAACCGAGATCGCATAGCGCCCCGGCGCCAGCGGAACCTCGAACGTCACGCCGTCACCCGCGTCGAGCGCTGACTGCGCGAAGACCTGCCGGTTCGCGTGTGGCCCGACGGCGCAGAACACCGGCACGTCGACTCCCTTGCCGAGCGGCGCCGCGCTGAACGTCACCTCGACATTGCGGTCGAACTCGGGGCCGTACGTGATGTTGCACATCGGGCAGTGGATCCCCGACTTCAGATCCTCGAGCTTGTCGAACTGCTGCGGCCGCCGACAGCTCCCGCAGATCACGTCCCACGACAAATCCAAGAAGCCGCCGCGCGTCAGCGCGAGCATCACCGCGAGCACCGAGCGCCGGTCCGTCATGAGCTGATCGGCGAGCGCGTACGGCTTGATGCGCGCAAGGTCGCGCTCGTCGGCCATTTCGAGAAAGGCGGCGAGCGCCCGTGCGGGTCCGCGAAGCGCCTCGACCTTCCCCTCGAGCGCGCGCTCCTGCTCGAGGGCCCGGACGAAGCGCCGTTCGAGCGCCGTCTCTTCCTCTGCCTGACGCTGCGTCGGCGCCGGTGCATCTCCGTCCGCAAGCGCGGCCCGCATCGCATCCGCATAGGCGCGCTCGGCGCCGCGCCGGCCAAACTCGATCACGAGCGGCGCGAGCACTCTCCCCAACGCGTTGCGCGGCTGCAACTCGACCCGATGCTCGAGCACCGTCCCGTCTCCGTCCGCCGCGAGCCGCACCTCGCTGACGAAGGTCTGGAACGGGCCATCCAAAAAACGGCGCGTCACGCCGAGCCGCGTGGGGACTTCCCACTCGAACGGCGGCTCTTCCCACGCGATACGCAGCGGCCCGCGTCGCGCCGTCGCGATCGTGCGTGGTCTTCCATCGGGGCCTGTCTCAAGGCGATACGTCACGGGTGGCAGACCGGCACTCCGATTGATGCGATCGGTGTCCGAGACGAACGGCCACAACCGCTCCCGCGAAACCGGAAAGCGGTACTGCCACTTTGCTTGCATTCTTACGGCGCTCCGCCCCAGGCTCCGCGCCCCCCATGCTGCGCATGGGGCCCCCAAACCGTCGGGCCCATCATGATCTTACTAAGTTCATCTTTCCCCGAGGGGGCCCGTAACAACATGCTGCTATGCCAGGAGCGCGTCGATACCGGCTTGTGCGACCTCGAGATCTTGCTCCCCGGTCCCGTTGCTCACGCCGACCCCGCCGACGACTTGGCCGTCGATGACGATCGGCAGGCCGCCCTTCATCGCCGTGACGAGGGAGCCGCTGGCGTGCGCGATGCGCAGCGCATGAATCGGATCGTCCCCGAGCTCGTCGGCCGTCGGACGGCGGCGCGTCGCTGCGGAACGCGCTTTGGTTTGCGAGATTGCGATCGATGCGACGCGCGCTCCGTCCATGCGCGTAAACGCCACGAGGTTTCCGCCCGCATCGACGACTGCGATACACATCGGAACGCCGATGGCGGCCGCTTTCTTCTCGCCGGCGTGGACGATGACGTGGCTCCCCTTACAAGACAACGCGACTTGACCGCGTATGACAAATGCTTCATCCATGCCGCATCGCTTCGGCGGTCGCTTGCTCCAGCCTGTGCTGCCGGAAGTATGCTGCGGGAGGCGGGGCGAAGCGACATTCCGTGGTCTCTCCGGATGTTGCTTTTCAGCAGGCCGCTAATACGGCTGCGGCCGTCTACGCTCAAGCGCCGCCCTGGCTGACCTACCGAACCGTTGCGCACGTCGAGGTCAAAGCGATGAACCGCCGCGCCGACGTCATGCGCGACGTGAAGGCGCGCACGCGCGACGATTTGGCGATCATGCAAGATCTGCCCCAAGGCGCCGAACGAGTCGGTCATGCCTTTCCGCTTTTGCCGACCTTCGACGCGCTCTCATATTTTCGGCTCGTCGGGACGGGTGGACCACACAACTCACTCGACTCCTACGTCACCGACGTCCAACCGCTGCGCTACAGCGGTGGGCAGTCGACCAGCGGGGCCGATGTGACGGTCACGAACCTGAGATACTACTACGCAAAATACGCGGACGATTCAAGCGACGATCCCAACGGGAAGACGCACATCACGCTTAGGCCGCTCCCGACGCTGCTGCGCAATTATCGCGGCAACCTCTTCTTTTCGGAGCTCGTCATCGATAATCAGACCCATCTGCCGGTACGAGTAGTCTTCACCGGTCTCAACGACCGCACGTTCGCCGTCGACTACCTCATGGTGCAAAACCACTGGCTCGTCAACCGCGCGTTCTACGAAGAGACCGAATACGGCCCGCTCCACATCGGGCGCGTGCACTTTACCGTCGACGCCACCTTCGACCAGTTCGCGTTTCCGGACAGTCCTCCGGATCCGCGTCTGGGATGAAACGAAAACGGCGGGCGGCAGGCCCGTCGTTTGCGTTCTGGCGGAGAGGGAGAGATTCGAACTCTCGAGACGCTCATCACGTCTGCCCGCTTTCGAGGCGGGTGCCTTCAACCACTCGACCACCTCTCCGTTGGAGAGGCGCTCCGGGCCTAGCCCTGCGCGCCCCCCAAAAGCCTTTGGCTTTTGGGGCCCCCGTACTATAGCGCCCCTCGCGATTTTTTCCTGTACGACCATTCCCCGAGGGGGGGCGCTAAAGTTCTGTTTCCTTGTTGCGTTTGCGTTCGAAGAACGCTCGGAGCTGGTGACTCGTCTCTTCTTCTAATATGCCGCCGGTTACGGTGACTCGGTGGTTGACGGCGGGCGAGGTGAAGGCGTTGATGACGCTGCCGGCTGCGCCGCCCTTCGGATCGTAGGCGCCGAACACGAGGCGCTCGATGCGGGCCGCGACGATCGCGCCCGCGCACATCAGACACGGCTCCTTGGTGACGTAGAGCGTCGCCCCCGCGAGACGCCAGACGCCCAGGCGATGGGCGGCCTCTCGGATCGCGAGCATCTCGGCATGAGCACTTGGGTCGGGGCGACGTTCTTTTTCGTTCTTCGTTTCGACGACGAGGTCGCCACATACGAGGACGGCACCAATCGGCACGTCGCCGTCGGCCTCTGCTTGAGCGGCGAGCGCGATCGCTCGCCGCAGATAGTCCTCGTCGGTCAACGGGTCGCGGCGCTAGCTCCGAACGGTCTCGACCGCCTCGGCTTTCTTCACCGGCGACGTCGCCCATCCGCGTGAGAGATCGACTTTGATGCCGACCGGATCGACGACGAACTTCTCTGCGAAGCGGCCGTCCCGCGGGAGCGTCTTGTACGGCGGCTTCGCGCCGGCTTCGAGCGCGGTATCGAAGGCTTGATCGACGTCCTCGACCTCGAAACCGAAGTGGTAGATCCCCTCGGGACGATCCTTGATCGGCAAGATCGCCAAATTGATGTACCCGTCCGAAAGATAGATCGCGTAGCGGTCGCCCGTCTCGGCGCCCTTATGGCGATGGACTTCTTCCATTCCGAACGCAGTTTTGTAGAATTCAGCTACTTTTTCCGATTCTAAGGCGACGAGAGCGATGTGCCTGATGCGAGCCATGGAGAGTCCTTCCTTTTACTGCGACGAGACGAGCGGTGAGAACAGGTCCTTCGCGCGCATCGGCGCTTTCAGCAAGCCGTAGTTCAGTAGGAGATCGAGCACCGGTTGGACGTCGGCCGAGCCAAGCCGTTCGGCATAAGTAACGCGCGTACTTCCCGGGAGGACCGGCGTCTGCGCGTACTTTTCCAAGATCGCACCGCTCTGCGCGCGATTCCGGTTCGCCCACCGCGCCGTCGCGATGATGACGTCGGCGAATTTCCGCACGGCGTCCGGATGGGCTTTCGCGTAGTCTTCCGACGTGAAGTACCCGCTGATCAGGAAGCGCTTGCCTATCGCATCGAAAATCGGCGCCAACGAACGAACTTCTCCGCCGCGCAGCGCATCGTCGAGCGCCGGCTCGCTGACGGAGGCCGCATCGATGCGGCCGGCTTGGAGGGCGGCGACGTCGCTCGTGTCCGGGATCTCGACCCAATGAATCGTTTTCGAGTCTCCCCCGTTCTGGTCGATCCACTGCTTGGCTCCGAAGTAACTCATGTTCGAGATGTCCCGCGTCGCGACGGTCTTGCCATTGAGGTCGGCGGCTTTTCGAATGAGGGCATCCTTGCGCACGATGAGTCCTGATGTCGGCGCCGAGCTGAGGTACAGTCCCGCGGGCGCGATCATCACGAGGGGAATCCCCTTTTCGCGCGCGAGCGCACCGACGGAGACCGCAAAGGATCCGACTTGCACCGCCCCTGAGGCGATCGCCGAGGAGATCGAGCCCGAATTGTTGAGCGACGTGACCTTGACGCGCAAGCCGGCTTTCTCGAAGAAGCCCATGTCTGCCGCGTAGAAGATCAAAGCGCCCGTGTCGTTCGGCGGTCCAGCCGCCTCGATCGTCGGCGGCGAATTCTGCGCCTCGACCCGAGAACCGCTGGGCGGAAAGAGCAGCACCGTGGCCACCGCGAGGGCGCAGACGATCGCCTTCACTGAGAGGGCACCAAGCTCGAGAAGAGATCCTTGGCCCGCATCGGCGTTTTCAGGATGCCGAAACTCAACAACACATCGAGGACGGGCTGGACGTCGCTCGCGCGCAGGGCATCTGCGTACGTCACACGCGTACTGCCGGGCGCGACGGGTGCTTGGGCGTACTTCTCCAATATCTGCGCGCTGCGCTCGCGATTCTTATTCCCCCAATCGGACGCTGCCGCAATCGCACCGGCAAATTTGCGGACGACGTCGGGGTGCATCTTGGCGTAGTCTTCCGACGTGAAATACGCGCCGATGAGGAATCGCTTTCCGATCGAGTCGAAGACCGGCGCGATCGAGCGCGCCACGCCGCCGTGCAACGCCGTATCGAGCGCCGGTTCGCTGACCGAGGCCGCGTCGATGCGCCCTTGCTGCATCGCGGCGACGTCGAGCGGATCGTTGATCTCGACCCAACGGACGGACTTCGAATCGCCGCCGTTCTTGTCGATCCACAAGTTAGCAGCCAAGTAACTCATGTTCGACAGATCGCGCGTCGCAAGCGTCTTGCCGTTGAGATCCGCCGCTTTGCGAAGCGTCGAATCCTTGAGTACGATGATCCCGGAAGTCGGCGTCGTGCTGAGGTAAAGTCCGGCCGGCGCGATCATGACGATGGGCACGCCCTTCTCGCGCGCTATCGCCGCTACCGATAGCGAGAGGCCGCCGATCGGGACGGCCCCGCTGGCGATCGCCGCCGCGGCGGCACCCGGATTGTTCAACGTCGTGATCTTGACGCTCAGCCCGGCCTTTTCGTAGAAGCCCATGTCGGCAGCATAGTAGGCCGTGCCCGACGTATCGTTGGGGGTCGCCTCGACCTCGAGCGGGATCAGCGCGCTCTCCGCCCGAGCAAGCTCGGCGGCGCCGGGCAGCAGCAGCAGCCCCGCGAGCGCCACGGCCGAAATGATTTGCGCCCGGCGCGACTTGAACGCGCAACCTTCGGCTTCGGAGGCCGACACTCTATCCAATTGAGCTACGGGCGCTCGCGTTATGCTTTCTTATCGTCTCCGTTGGCCGGAGCCGTCGACGGAATGTGCTTGAAGAGATCGAGTTTGTGATCGACCAACCCACGGTAAAATTTCCGCACGCAGTCGGGATGTCCGAAGAAATACGTGCGCGCGTACGCGAGATCGTCGCCGGACGAATCCGGGACGTAGTGCGAGATCTCGATCTCCTCCATTTGTCCCCGGTCAACGGGGTGAGGGCAGAAATCGCACGGGATCGTCGACATGCTCTTACCTCTACCAGCGGCGGGCGCCGCGAAAACTTGACTCGGGTAGGATTTGAACCTACGACCTAGGGCTTATGAGTCCCCCGCTCTACCGCTGAGCTACCGAGCCGAGAGGGCCACTTCGGACCTCATCTTTCTGTAACCACGGCGGTCCGTCTTTCGTGGCGTGCTCGATTCGTCCAAAGTGTCGAAAATCGCGGTCGGAGGGACTCGAACCCCCAACCTACAAGTTCGTAGCCTGTTGCTCTATCCAATTGAGCTACGACCGCGCGTCTCGGACTGGCCAAACGTCGTTTCGTACAACGTCGCCGCGTCCTTCCCTGCAGACCCGGTCGACCGCGCGCTCGGTTCCAAGTGAGCAAGCGTGTAACGATCATCCAAGGTCATCCCGATCGGCATGGCGACCACCTCGATCACGCGTTGGCCGCAGCCTACGCGCAAGGCGCATCCGAAGCCGGTCACGCCGTCGAACTGATCACGGTCGCAACGCTCGACTTTCCATTGCTGCGCACCGCCGCGGATTTCGAGCACGGGATGCTGCCTCCGCCGATCGCCGACTGCCAAAAAAAGATCGCATCGGCCGACCACCTCGTCATCATCTACCCGCTCTGGCTAGGCGACGTTCCCGCCCTACTCAAAGGCTTTCTCGAGCAGACTTTCCGTCCGGGTTTTGCGTTCACGTACGGCGGGCCGTTCGGCGCCAAAAAACTTCTCAAGGGGAAGACGTGCCGTCTCATCCTGACGATGGGGATGCCTGCGTTCGTCTACCGCTGGATCTTCCGCTCGCATAGCGTCAAGAGCATGCAGCGGAACATGCTCGCGTTCTGCGGCATCAAACCGGTCGGTGCCACAATTTTCGGCGGGGTCGAGCGCGCGAAAGAGCGCAGGCGCGACAAGTGGCTTGCGCACGTCCGAGAGCTGGGCCGCAAGGCGCAGTAAGAGAATGTTTCCTCAAGTGCGGCGCGTCGTCACCGGTCACGACGAGCTCGGCGTTGCACGAGTGTTCTGGGATGCGGAGGCGACCAATAGCCGCCAGAACCGTCCGGATGCGCGCTCGACGCTGATCTGGAGCACCGATACGACTCCGGCCGACATTTCCGTCGGGCAGGCGGTCGAAGATATGGGCGCGCGGCAGCTTGGGACGCAGCCCCCGGCGAATGGGACGCGCTTTACCATTATCGACTATGCGCCCGGCGCGCGCGGGTCGATGCACCGCACTGAGACGATCGACTACGTCATCGTCCTGGGCGGCGAGATCGAGATGGAGCTCGACGACTCGCGCGTCGTCCTACGAGCCGGCGATGTCCTCGTGCAGCGCGGCACGAATCACGCGTGGATCAACCGCAACGACGCGCCCGCGCGCGTCGCGTTCGTCCTCGTGGATGCCCAACCGCTCGGAATCGGCAATCCGCGAGCATGAGTTCTCGGGCGACCTCGGAGAGAGAGGGATTCGAACCCTCGATACCT
>DATNIC010000030.1:0-3162 GCA_035604635.1 Binatia bacterium | reverse complement strand
TAAGAATATCGCAGAGACTCGGAGAAATCATCCTAGGGGGCGGGCTTAGTGCTAAAAACAGGGCGCGAACACCTTGAGAGTCTTCGTGACGGGCGCGTCATCTATATCGGCAGCGAGCGTATTACGGATGTGACCGCGCATCCGGCCTTTCGCAAGACGGCGCAGACCGTCGGAATGCTCTACGATATCAAAGCCGATCCGGCCAATGCCGGCGTCATGTCGTATGAGGAAGGCGGCGAGCGCTACAGTACGTTCTTCCTGCAGCCCAGGACACGCGAGGATTTGGCGCGCCGGACGCGAGCGCACAAGTTCTGGAGCGACGCGAGCTACGGGCTCTTCGGCAGGTCGGCAGATCATATGGCGAGTTGGATCACCGCGCTCGCGATGCAGCCCGAGGTCCTGCAGACCGCGCTTTACGCGGACAACATGCGCCGCTACTACGACTTCATGCGCACGAATGACACCTTCCTCGTGTATGCCGTCCTCCCGCCTCAAGCAGCGCGCGACCCGGACTTCTATGCGCGCGAGAACATTCCGATTCCGACCTTGCGCGTCACCGGCGAAGATGACAACGGGGTGACGCTCAATGGGATGAAGATGCTCGCGACGAGCGCCGTCTTCGCCAACGAAGTCTGGATCGGGAACGTCATCCCGCTGGCGCCTTCTCAGACGAAGGAGGCGATCACCTGCGCGGTCCCGATCGGGACGCCCGGCGTGACCTTGTGGTCGCGAAAATCGTTCGAGCGGGACGCGACCAGTCTGTTCGACAATCCGCTTTCGTCGCGTTTCGACGAAACCGACAGCATGGTGCTCTTTGACAACGTGAAGATCCCGTGGGAACGCGTCTTCGTCCACGACGATCCGATCCGCTCGCGCGAGATCTATCACAAGAGTGCGGCGCATTGCTTCGGCAACCACCAGTCGAACGTGAGGTTTCTCTCGAAACTCCAGCTCTTGGTCGGCATCGCGAGCAAGGTAGCGCAATCGAATAATGCCGCTGAGATCCCCGCCGTCCGCGAAACGCTTGGACGGCTCGCAGCGATGGAGGCGAACCTTGCCGGGATGATCGCCGGCCAATCGATGGACTATGAGGAGCTCGGCAATGGCTACGTGTCGTTCAATCGTCGTTACATGTACGCGGCGCTCGCGTGGTGCACCGACAACTACGGGGAGATTTGCAGCATCGTCCGCGAATTGTGCGGGGGTGGTGTTTTCCAAATGCCGGCCGATTCGTCCGTCCTCAACGACCCGGAGCTGCGCAAAACGTTCGAGACGTACTGGCGCACGCCGACGCAGAGTTCGGTGCAACGGATGAAGCTCTTCAAGCTCGCGTGGGACCTGCTGGGATCCGAGTTCGGCGGCCGTCACCTGCAATACGAAAAGTTTTATGCTGGGCCAGCCTTCCTCGTGCGCGGCTACAGCTATCGCGAAGCCCCGTGGGCACGATTCGATTCCATCGTCGACGCGCTCATGGATCAGTACGACGTCGCGTGAGCACCCTTTCTTCCACGGTGAAAATTCCAGGCGCTCATCGAGGCAACGTCGATTCGCTCGGTTGGCGGATAAAATTCGGCGTCATTGCGCCGTCGACGAACACGTCGGTCCAGCCGGAGTTTGAGGCGATGCGGCCGCGCGGCGTCACGAACCACTTCAGCCGGATCTTCATCCCCGATGACCCCGTGAAGAGTGACGAAGACTTCGACCGGCTCATGAACAACATCCGCAGCGAACTCGACAATGCGGTCATCCGCGTGAAGACTTGCCGTCCGGATCACGTCGTGATGGGGATGTCGTCCGAGACGTTCTGGGGCGGGCTCGAGGGATCGAAACGGCTCCACGAGCGCGTCGAGAAGTTGGCGGGCGTCGGCGTCACGATGGGGTCGGACGCCGCTCAAGCGGCGTTGCGCAAGTATGGAGACGTCAAGCGCATCGCGGTGATCACACCGTACATGCCGCTCGGAGACGAAGAGGTGCGGAAATTCTTCACCGAATGCGGCTTCGAGGTCGTCGCCATCAAGGGGCTGCGCTGCGACAGTCCCGTGAACATCGCACACGTGCAGCCCCATGAGCTGCGCGACGCGTTCATCGAGGTCGACGATCCGAGCGTCGAGGCACTCGTGCAAGCCGGGACGAATCTGGCGTGCGCGAAGGTCGCAATGCACGCCGAGTTCTGGCTCGACAAGCCGGTTATCGCGATCAATACCGCAACATACTGGCACGCGCTCCGCACGAACGGGATCGAAGACAAGATCGAGGGCTTCGGCTCTCTGCTATCCGAGTTCTGAAGGGACCGCCGCGCGCAGCGCCTCGAGGCTCTCGTCAGCCGTCCCGTTCGAAGTGTCGACGGTGCGATCCGCTCGCTCGTACAACGGGGCCCGGACTTCCAGGATTCTCTTCAGATCCTCCATCGCGTGCGGATGGCCGGCCATCGGGCGCATGTCGCCTTGTTGCACCACCCGCTGCATGTGCTGCTCAGGCGAGGCTCGTAGCCAAACCGTAAAACAGGTGTCGAGCAGCCGTTCGTACGTCGGGCGCTCGGAGACGATGCTGCCGCCGGTCGCCAAGACGAACCGCGGGTGCGCTCGCAGGACGGCATCGAGGCTCTGCCGTTCATAACGGCGGAAACCCGCCTGGCCGTAAAGCTCGAAGACCGCGCTCAGCGAAACGCCGGCTTCGCGCTCGACCTCGCGATCGAGCTCGATGAACGGGACGCGCAGTTGCGCGGCGAGTTGCGCGCCGAGCGTGCTCTTTCCGGCGCCGCGCAATCCTATGAGAGCGATGCGCTTCCTGCGCGCCTCGCGGTCGACGGAACTGTCTGAAACCAGACGCGTCAGCGGGACGTCGAGGGCTCGCGCAACGTGCTGAAGGACGAGGAGCGAGGCGTTCGCAAGGCCGCCTTCGAGCTGAGCAAGGTACCGCTCCGAGACGCCCGAGTCGGCCGCGAGGAGCTTCCGGCTCATCCCACGCGCGATCCGGGATTCGCGGACTCGCTGACCGACTTGTAAAAGGAAAGCACGTTCGTCGGACGCTACTGGATGCATTATGACGCTTGCCAACGCATTATTATGCATTATAATGGATATTATATACTAAAGTAAAACGGGGTAGGGATGGACAAGTCTCCCACCCCAAAATCCCCGGCCGTGCTATCATCGGAGCATG
>DATNIC010000029.1:0-7006 GCA_035604635.1 Binatia bacterium | reverse complement strand
AAAGAAGCGAAAATCAGTCCCGATGTCGTGCGCGCGATGAATCGCTCGGTCTATCCCTCGCGGATCGATCCGGCGATGATCCAGCCCGTCATCGACGTCACTGCCAAATACGGCGGCTTAGGCGCGTCCTTCCCCGCAACCGAGATGATCTATGGTGAGGGTAAGTGATGAGCCGCCTAAGCATGACATTTGCGTGCGGGCCGTACGATCGCACGGAAGCGCTTCGCACCGGTGAGGTCAAGGTTGAAGGAATCGACCTCAACTATCTGTCGATTCAGGCGCCGCGCGAGATTTTCGACCGCATGGTCGGCGCGCTCGAATTCGACGTTTCGGAACTTTCGTCGTCCGAGTTCATCAGCTTGACCGGCGCGAACAAGTGCCCGTTCGTCGCGCTGCCCGTGTTCCCGTCGCGCGTATTTCGTCACGGCTTCATGTACATCAACACGAAGTCCGGGATCAAATCGCCCAAGGATCTTGAGGGCAAGCGCGTCGGCGTTCCGCTCTACACACAGACCGCGGCAATTTGGGCGCGCGGTCATCTCGCGCACCAGTACGGCGTCGACTTGAGCAAGATCAAGTGGGTCCAGGGCGCGGTTGAGAAGTCGGGGACGCACGGGACGCCGCACGCGCTGCCGCTCCTGAAGCCCGTCCCGATCGAGGAGAACCAAAGCGACAAGTCGCTTGGACAGATGCTCGCCGACGGTGAAATCGCGGGCCTGATCGGGTCGCGCAACCCCGAAGTGCGCTCGCCCAACATCGGCCGCCTCTTCCCCAACTACAAAGACGTCGAGCGCGAGCTCTACGTCAAGCACAAGATCTTTCCGATCATGCACCTCATCGCGATTCGGCGCGACGTCTACGAGAAAGATCCGTGGATCGCGACCAGCCTCTATAAGGCGTTCGTCGAGGCGAAGCAGTGGGCGATCAAGCGCTACCACTTTTCCGCGGCGACCAGTACGATGTTCCCGTGGCATTTCGAGAACGTCGAAGCGATCGACGACATCTTCGGCGGCGATGCTTGGCCGTACGGTGTCGAACCGAACCGTCCGACGCTCGAGGCGCTCGTGCAGATGATGGTCGAGCAGAGCTTCATTCCGAAATCGATCCCCGTCGACGATCTCTTCGTCCCGATCCCGGCCTTGATGGGTTCATAGCAGTAGGGAACCCCAATTCGCTATAGCGAATTGGGGACGTCCCCCGGAGCTCTTGGAGGTGTCCATGACCGCGACCGATGTCCGCTCGATGGCAGATGATCTCTACGCGGCGGAGCGCGATCGTCGCCAAATCGCACCCTTGTCGTCGCGGGCAACGATCTCGCCGCAGGACGCCTACGCGATCCAGCTCGAGAACGTCAACCGCCGGATCAAAGCCGGCGAGCGAGTCGTCGGCAAGAAGGTCGGCTTGACGGCCAAGGTCATCCAGCAGATGCTCAAGGTCGACCAACCCGACTACGGGCACTTGTTCGAATCGATGCGGGTTGCGGACGGAGCGACCTACTCGGCGGCCGAGTTGCTGCAACCCCGGATCGAGCCCGAGATCGGGATCATCCTCAAGAAGCCGTTGCGTGGTCCCGGCCTGAGCGACCTCGATATCCTGGCCGCGACCGAGGCGGTCGTCCCCGCGCTCGAGATCGTCGACAGCCGGATCGAGAATTGGAAAATAACCTTCGTCGATACGGTCGCGGACAACGGCAGCTCGGCCCGCTTCGTCCTCGGAAAGAAGCGCACGCCGCCGACGGAGATCGACCTGCGCACCGCCGGGACGATCCTTTCGAAAAACGGCCAAATCACCGGGACGGGCGCGGGGGCGGCCGTTTTGGGCGCGAACCCCTTTCGGGCAGTCGCGTGGTTAGCAAATACACTGGCCGGTGCCGGGCTCGAGCTCGCGGCCGGCGACGTTATCCTCCCCGGCGCGCTCTGCGGCATGGTCGCGGTTGCGGCGGGAGATACGGTCGAAGCCGACTTCGGACCGCTCGGAACAGTCTCCGTTCGTTTCAACTGAAGATAGAGAGGACACGCGAATGCCGCTCAACGTCGCCGTGATCGGTTCCGGCAACATCGGAAGCGATCTCATGTACAAGATCTTTCGGGCCAAAGAGCTCGAGATGATCGCGCTGGTCGGGATCGATCCGAAGAGCGACGGGCTCGCACGCGCGCGCAAACACAACGTCGCCGCGATCGATTCCGGGATTGAGGGCCTCATCGCGCGCCGCGACCTCATGGAGAAGATCGATGTCGTCTTCGACGCGACGAGCGCGAAGGCGCATTTGCACAACGCGGCGCTCTTGGAAAAGGAAGGCAAGTTCGCGATCGACCTGACGCCGGCTGCGATCGGACCGTACATCATCCCGCCGGTCAACCTGACCGAGCACCTCGAGAAGGACGTGAAGAACGTCAACATGGTCACGTGCGGCGGGCAAGCGACGATCCCGATTGTCTACGCGATCTCGCGCGTCGTGCGCACCCCGTACGCGGAGATCGTCGCCACGATCGCCAGCAAGTCGGCGGGGCCGGGGACCCGCGCGAACATCGATGAGTTCACCGAGACGACCGCGCGCGGGGTCGAAGTCGTCGGCGGCGCCGAAAAAGGCAAAGCGATCATCATCCTCAACCCGGCCGAGCCGCCATTGATCATGCGTGACACGGTGCACGCGATCGTCGAGAAGGTCGATGAAGCAAAGATAACCGAGTCGATCAAAAAGATGGTCGCCGACGTACAGGAGTACGTCCCCGGCTATAAGCTCAAGGCCGAGCCGGTCTTCGACGGCAATCGCGTCAGCGTCTTCCTCGAAGTCACCGGCGCCGCGCACTACTTGCCCGCGTACGCCGGAAATCTCGACATCATGACAGCGGCAGCAGTCCGCGTCGCGCGCGAAGTGGCGAAACGCCGGGGCGTCGCGGTCCCCGTTGGAGCCGGAGAGTAAACATGGGAAAATACGTTCGCATCACCGACACCAGCCTGCGTGACGGCAGCCACGCGATTCGCCATCAGTTCACCGTCGATCAGATCACGCGTGCGGTGAAGGCGCTCGACGATGCGGGCGTCCCGGTCATCGAGGTCACGCACGGCGACGGACTTGCGGGTTCGTCGGTCAACTATGGATTCAGCGGGACCGACGAGCTCGAGCTGATCGAAGCCGCGTGCGCGACGGCCAAGCGCGCGAAGATCGCCGTTCTGCTGCTGCCCGGCATCGGGACGATCCACGACATCAAAGAAGCACAGAAGCGCGGCGCCAAGATGTGCCGCATCGCGACGCACTGCACCGAAGCCGACATCAGCGCACAGCATATTGCCGCGACGAAAGAACTCGGCATGGAAGCCGTCACGTTCCTGATGATGAGCCACATGATAGAACCGCCGCAGCTCCTCGAACAGGCAAAGCTCATGGAGTCCTACGGCGCGGACGTCGTCTACGTCGTCGATTCGGCCGGCGCGCAGACGATGGATATGGTAAAGGCGCGCGTCTCGGCGCTGCGCCAAGGGCTCGACCCCAAGACGCACGTCGGGTTCCACGCGCACAACAACCTCGGCCTGGGCGTCGCGAACGCGGTCGTTGCGGTCGAATCCGGCGCGGATAACATCGACGGATCAGCGCGCGGTCTGGGTGCCGGCGCCGGCAACGCGGCGACCGAGGCGATCGTCGCGGTGTTCAACAAGATCGGGATCGAGACTGGGATCGATCTCTATGGCGTCGCCGACGTCGCCGAAGACTTCATCGGCACGGAGCTCGGTCTCACGCCGATCGTCAACCGCTCGTCGCTGATCATCGGCTACGCGGGCGTCTACTCGAGCTTCTTACTACACGCCGATCGCGCATCGCAGAAATTCGGCGTCCCGACGCATAAGATTCTCGAAGAGGTCGGGCGGCGCAAGGCGGTCGGCGGCCAGGAAGACCTGATCATCGAGGTCGCGCAAGAGCTCTCCGGCAAGTACGAGAGCGGGATCGAAGAGGCAGCCGACAAGGACAAGATCGAGGTCTCGCTCGCGACGGCGGGATCGCCCACGTGAGCGCGACGAACGTCGCCGCGCCGATCGACGTCGAAGCCGCGACCCGCACGCTTTTCGAAGCGCAGCGCGACCGTCGTGAGATCGAACCGTTCACCGACACGTCGACCTTTGACGAGAAGACCGCCTACGCCATTCAGAAGAAGCTCGTTACCAAACAGGTCGAGCAGGAAGCGACGCGCATCGTCGGCCTCAAGCTCGGGCTGACGAGCGAAGCCAAGCAAAAGCAGATGAGCGTGCACGAGCCGATCTACGGCATCCTGCTCGACTCGCGCTACGTCGGCGAAGGGGAACCGCTCGCGGTTTCGACCTTGATCCATCCGAAGGTCGAGCCCGAGATCGCGGTCTTCACGTCGGCGCCGCTGCGAGGACCCGGCGTGACGCCCGACCAGGCGCGCAAGGCGATCGCGTTCGCAACGCCGGCGATGGAAGTCATCGACAGCCGTTACAAAGATTTTCGGTTTACGCTGACCGATGTGATCGCCGACAACACCTCCGCGGCGCGCTTCGCCATAGCGAGCCGGCGCGTCCCGGCCGCGAACGTCGATTTGCGGACGGTCGGCGTCGTCTTCGAGAAGAACGGCGAAGTCGTCTCGACCGCCGCCGGTGCGGCGATTCTGGGCGATCCGGCGAACGCGGTCGCGTGGCTGGCGAACAAACTCGCCGAGCATGGCGAATCGATCGCGGCCGGGACGACGATCATGGCCGGCGCGCTGACGGACGCGATCGCGATCGCACCCGGCGACGTCATCACGGTCACGGTCGCGCAACTCGGCTCCTTGACCCTGCGGTGCGTCTAAGGTGCCCTATCTTCGTCTCGAAGTCAGCTCCGACGTCGAAGTGCACGAGACGGTGCTGCCGGCCGCGGCGCGCGTCATCATCGACGCGCTCGAGGTCAAAGCCGGCTCGCTACGCCTGCGGGTGGAGACGCTGCCTGAAGGGACGTATTACATCACCGACGTCAACGCGGGAACGAACGGAAAAGCGCAAGGTCCGTTCGTCATCGCGCACGTCGCGATCCTCGAGGGTCGCGATGACGCGAAGAAGGCGCGTTTGATTGCCGACATGACGCGCGTCCTTGCGGCGGAGCTGCATGTCGATGAGCGCGACGTTCGCGTCTTTATAGCTGAATATCCAAAAGTTGCGTGGGGCATCGGTGGTAAGACCGCCGCTGCCGCCGGGAGGTAAAACTAGGTGTTACAAGAGCTGCGCACGCGGCCGAAGCAAGGCGTGATCGATCAGAAGATGTTCATCGACGGCAAGTACGTCGATGCCGCGAGCGGAGCCACGTTCGAGAGCCGCAATCCGGCGACGAACGAAGTGATCGCGAAGGTTGCCAAGGGCGACGCGAGCGACGTTGAAAGGGCGGTCCGTGCCGCGCGCAAGGCATTCGATGAGGGGCCGTGGCCGAAGATGCCGGTCGCGGAACGCTCGGCGATCTTGATGAAGGTCGGCGCCGGGATCCGCAAACGGCTCGACGAGCTCTCGGAGCTCGAGACGATGGATCAAGGCAAACCGATCCGCGAGAGCTCGCACTTGGACATCCCGCGCTCGGCATATAACTTCGAGTTCTTCGCCGACTACATCCGGACGCTCTCAAGCGAAGCAAATCCTGTCGACGACAAGTTCATCAATTACACGCTACGCGAACCGGTCGGCGTGATCGCAACGATCAGCCCCTGGAACTTCCCGCTCTTGCTGATGACGTGGAAGCTCGGGCCCGCGCTCGCCTGCGGAAATACGATCGTCGCAAAGCCTGCGTCGTATACGCCGCTCACGACGGCCGCCCTGGGCGAGATCATGAACGAAGCCGGCGTCCCACCGGGCGTCTTCAATGTGGTCCTCGGTCCGGGCGGAACGGTCGGCAACACGCTTGTCGGCCATAAGCTCGTCGACAAGGTCTCGTTCACCGGTGAAACCGTCACCGGCGCGACGATCACGGCGGAAGCCGCGAAAACGCTCAAGGACGTCTCGATGGAGCTCGGCGGCAAGGCCGCGGCGATCGTATTCGCGGACGCCGACCTCGATCTCACGATCGCGCAGACGATCCGCGCGGCGTACCTCAATCAGGGCGAAGTCTGCCTTGCGATGCCGCGGCTCTTGGTCGAACGAAAGATCTACGACGAGTTCTGCAAACGGTTCCAGACCGCGGCCGAGGCGCTCGTGCTGGGCGATCCGCTCGATCACGACACGACGATGGGTCCGCTTGTCGAGCGCGCGCACTTCAAGACGGTCACCGACTACATTGAGATCGGGAAAAAAGAAGGCGCGAAAGTCCTCTTCGGCGGCGAGCGGCCGCAACTGCCTGCGCCCTTTGCCGACGGCAACTTCCTCAAGCCGACCGCTCTCGTCAACGTCAACCAGAAGATGCGCGTCTGTCAGGAAGAGATCTTCGGGCCGGTCGTGACGATCCAGCCGTTCGACACGGAAGCCGAAGCGGTCGGAATCGCCAATGACGTCAAGTACGGACTGGCAGGGACCGTCTTCACGGCGAACCTCTCGAAGGCGCACCGCGTCGCGCGCAACGTCCGCGCGGGTCTCATGTGGGTGAACTGCTGGTTCGTCCGCGACCTGCGCACGCCGTTCGGCGGGATGAAGGAGTCGGGGATCGGGCGCGAGGGCGGCGTTCGCAGCATCGAGTTCTATAGCGAAATAAAGAACGTTTGCATCGCTCTGTAGTCTCCGGGACGTAATTCTTGCTCAAACCTGAAGACAACGAAAAGATCACGCGCGTCGGACCGGGGACTCCGATGGGGAACCTGTTCCGGCGCTACTGGCTGCCTCTCTTACTTGCATCCGAATTGCCGGAACCCGATGGACCGCCGGTGCGCGTCCGCGTCCTGGGCGAAGATCTGATCGCGTTTCGCGCGACCGACGGGAAGGTCGGACTCGTCGATGCGTATTGTCCGCACCGGCGTGCGCCGTTATTCTTCGGGCGCAACGAGGAGTGCGGCTTACGGTGCGTCTACCACGGCTGGAAGTTCGACGTCGACGGCTCGTG
>DATNIC010000028.1:0-28496 GCA_035604635.1 Binatia bacterium | reverse complement strand
CTTTCTCAATTGGGCGCCTTATAGATCAGCTCCTGAGCCGAAAACGTGTTGAACTTGCCGTACTTCGCGGAAACGTCGATCTCGGGTTGGATCGTCGAGACGGCGAGCCGTTCGGCGTAGTGTACGCGCACCATCGTAGAGATGATTGCGGGGTCGATCTTCGTATACTTTGCAAGAATCTCGCCGCTTTTCGCCTGATTGTTGTTCGCCCAGATCGCGGTCTCGTGGATAACTGCGGCAAAACGACTGACAACATCGGGATGATCCTTGGCCCACTGCGCGGTCGTGGCCCAGGCGTTGACCGTAAATTCTTTGGCAATAGCATCGAACGGATATCCTATTACGCGCAGATTCCTCTTTGCGAGCGTTAGATAGGGTTCCGTGAAGACTGCAGCGTCGACGCGACCGGCCAATATTGCGGCCGACATCTCTGAAAACGGGACCTCGACGAACTTGACGGTCGAGGAGTCACCGCCGCTCTGATCGATCCAAGCCTGTGCACCGTACTCATTTATCGTGCCGAGACCCTGTGTAGCGATGACCTTGCCATTCAACTCTTTTCCTGTCCGGGCCGGCGATGTCGCGGAAACCAACAGCGCGGTCGAGTGCAGTTTGGAAGAATACACTCCGCCGGGTGCGATAGCGACAAGATAGACGTTTCTTTGATGCGCCGCCGCCATCGAGACCAGATTGACGTGCCCGATGTCAACGGCGTTCGATGCGACCGCGGCCGCAACCGCGCTGCTGTTTTGGATCAATTGGACATCGACGTCGAGGCCTGCCTTAGCAAAGAAGCCCATATCCTTCGCATAAAAGGCCTCTGCGCCGGCGTCGACGGGAATCGTCGCCACGCGCAACGTTGCCGTCGCTTGGCCATAGCCCGGCAACGCAGCGCTGCAAAGAGCGGCGGCAGCAAAGCCGAGCACCGTCACCCTCCGGGACAACCCAGCCGAATAGGCTGGCCAAGGCAAGCAAGCGTTTGGCGGCTGGAGCACTCTTTTGGACGCTCGGCGAGCGGAAGGAACGCCTGCGGGACGGTACATCGAAGTGTGACTCCGGTTACTACTGCCTTGCGGATTCATTTGCTCGGTCAACCGCAGCTTCACCTTGGAGGCGCAGCCCTCGCTTTACGCGCGCCGCCGCGCGCTCTGTCGCTCCTAGTCTACTTGCTCTTGCACCGTGCGCATCCGGTAGCACGGGACACGTTGGCTTTCACCTTCTGGCCCGATGTCCCGGAAGCCGACGCACTCGCGAAGTTACGCGCCCATTTGCATTCCGTGCGCACGGGCGTCTTGCCGCCGGCCGGTGCGGCACCGTGGTTGATCGCGAACAAGCGAACGGTCCAATGGAATCCCGCGGCGCCGGTCTGGCTCGACCTCCTCGAATACGAAGAGCGCGCGGCGGATCCGGCGAGAGCGGCGGAGGCCGTAGATCTTTACAACGGCGATCTTGCGAGCGGGCTCGAGGAAGAGTGGCTCTAGGGACCCCGTCAGCGCTTGCGCGACCGGCAGACGGCGCTGCTGTTGGGACTGGTTGAGGCTCACCGCGACCGCAATCCCCGTCTTGCAGTTGATTACGCACAGCGGCTCGTGGAGCACGACCCGTGGCGCGAGGACGCCGTGCGCGCGCTGATGACTTTACTCTACGAAACGGGTGACCGCGCCGGTGCGGTACAGGCATACCGCGATTTTGTAAAACGGCTGCAAGCCGAGTTGGGCGTCGATCCGATGCCGGACACCACGGAGGTCTATCAGCGGATCTCCGCCGCGACTGAACCGCTTCGGACGCCGGAAGCCGCCGTTCCTCCGCCGGCATCTATGGAAGAGCAACCACGTCACAATCTCCTCGCTTCCCTGACTACTTTCGTTGGCCGCGAATTGGAGATCGAGACGCTGCGCCTCCAGCTGACGGAGCGCCGCTTGGTGACGCTAACCGGCGCGGCGGGGGTAGGCAAAAGCCGTCTTGCGGTGGAGACGGCGCGCACCGTTACGGATCGCTTTGCGGATGGAATATGGCTCGTTGAGCTCGCGCCACTGACCGAATCCGCGCTGATCGTTTCCGCGATCGCGAACGTCTTGGGTTTGGAGAGCGATACCGAGAACGCGCTGCTCGCGGTGTTGCGAGGAAAACGTCTCCTCCTCGTTCTCGACAACTGCGAGCACCTCGTCGCAGAGGTCGCTGCGACAGTGCAACGGCTGCTAGGCGAATGTCCGGAACTGCACGTCTTGGCTACGAGCCGGGAACCACTCCAGGTAACGGGTGAGCGAACCGAGCGAGTCAGCTCGCTCGCACTCCCGGATATGGACGACAAGGCATTGCCCTCCATCGAGGAGTTGCGGGAATCGCCGGCCGTGCGCTTGTTTCTCGATCGAGCAGCAGATGCCGGACCGGTCCTGCAAATCCGTGAGGGAAACGATAACGACCGGCGAGCGTTGACGACGATCTCTCGGCGTCTTGACGGCATTCCGCTCGCCATCGAGTTCGCCGCAGCGCGCACGAGCAGCCTCAGCCTCGACGTACTCGCGCGCCGTCTCGACGACCGCTTTGCGTTGTTGTCGACAGGCAAACGCACGACGCTCCCGCGGCAACAGACTTTGCGGGCGACGCTTGACTGGAGCTACGACCTCCTTTCGGACGCGGAGCAGCGCGTGCTTCAGCGCGTCGGCATATTCGTCGGCGGTTCGACGCTCGAAGCGGCGACCGCCATCTGCAGCGACGATCTGATCTCGGAATCGCAAGTCGTCGATCTTCTCTCCTCACTCGTCGACAAGTCTCTCGTCGTCGCCGAGATGAGGGCGCCGGAGCCTCGATACCGCTTACTCGAAGCGACGCGAGACTACGCACTCGAACGTCTCGTGCAGGCTGGCGATCATGCGCGTCTCGCGCGCCGCCACGCTGAATATTTCTATGGGCTGGCACGGCGAAACGACACGACCCAAGGCACCGCCGACTCGCAAGCGGGGATCATTGCCCTCGGCCCCGAGCTCGATAATTTCCGGGCCGCCCTTATCTGGGCAATCGATACCGAACGCGATCCTGGCCTATGTGCCTTTCTTCTTGAATCGCTGCGTTGGTTCTTCGCCGTTCGATCGCTCTATGTCGAAGGCGTCCGTTGGTGCGAGGCCACTTTGACCGCGTTGGGACCGCAGGCTGAACCGGTTCACGAGGCGGCGGTGCAGCTGACCCTCGCGGCATTGATGGGCACACTGCCGTTCTACCAGCGGCTCTACTACCACAGAGCCGAAAACGTCGATCGCTTTCTCGCTGCTGCGGAGCGTGCTGTTGAATTGCTGCGAACGCTGGGTGATGGGGCAAAGCTCAGCGTCGCGTTGTCGATGGTGGCAATGCATCTCCACCTCGCAAACCGCCACCCGGAAGCGGACCCGGTCGCGAGCAAAGCCTTAGAGATCGGCCGCGGGACTGACAATCGACTGGCCATTGCCGTGGCTCTCTATGCCAAGTCGTTCTCGGTCGATCCGGCCGCCGTCAGTGAGCGAACCGCGTTCCTGACGGAGGCGCTGGAGATCAGCCGATCATTCCGTTCCGTGTACCCGGCCGGGGCAATTCTAGTAGCGCTGGGCGAGCTTGCGTTTGAGACGGGGGACCCTGCGAGCGGTCTAAGGCACGCCAGGGAAAGCGCGGCCACGTTCGAGGCGGTCGGCTCCTCGAATATGGCCAACGCGAAGATAAACGTCGCGGCCTATTCCCTCGCGCTGGGGAATCTCGACGAAGCGTGCGCCGTCACGCGGGACGTGCTCGCCGTCGCGGAGCGGGTCGCTGACCTGGCGATCGTGGCCGCCGCATTGCAACATGCTGCCGGGATTGCGGCCGCGCGTGGTGACGTTCGCCGCGCCGCTCAACTTTTGGGCGCCTCGGACAAGCGGCGCGTGGCGGGGCAACCTCGCCTGATGACGGAGCGGTCCGGCTACGATAAAACGATGGCGATTTTGCGCGCGAGCCTGGCCGATGCCGAGTTGGCCGACCTCATCCAAGAGGGGTACGCCTGGTCCCTCCATCATGCCGTCGATCAGGGAATGACCAGCGTTAACGCCGGCACAACGGTGCGCCAACGCTAACAAAACGATAGAAAAACGCCCCTGGGCTACGATGGGCGTGCTCGGACGGTACTTCGACCGTCTGAACACGCCGAGGCAGACGCCTCAGAGGAGCATCACCATCGTGGCCAACCAACCCCCAGCGCAGGTTCGGCTATTCGGCTCCGTTCAAATCTGCTGCGAAGGTACCCGGATCGAGCACCGCCTATCGACAACGACGCAGCTGCTATTCGCGATGCTGGTCACCGGCGAAGGCGATGTCCTCAAGCGCGAGGAGATAGCCTTTACCCTGTGGCCCGATCTCCCGGAAAGCGAAGCGCGGGCCAACCTGCGACGCCACCTCTACCTTTTACAGCGCGCGTTGCCTGGATCGACGACGCCATGGATCCAGAGCGATGCGAAGACGATCACCTGGGGCGCCGGCGAACGGCCCTGGGTCGATGTTAACGATTTCAAGCGCCTGAGCGCGACGCCTGACGGGATCGAAGCCGCCGTCGAATTGTATCGGGGCGACTTTATGCAGCATGCCGATCACGAATGGGCCGCCGCTGTCCGCGAACGCCTGCGGGCGATGTTTTGCAAAGCGCTCGACCTAGCGGTGTCCCGGCGACGCGAGCGCCACGACCCTACCGGCGCCTTGCGCTATATCGAGCAATTGCTGGCCTACGATCCCTGGCGTGAAGATGCGCTCCGCGACCTCATGATATCCCGCTCGCGCATCGGCGATCGGGTAGGCGCGTTAGCGTTCTATCAAAAGTTTTGCCATCGTATCCGAGCCGAGTTCGGCGTCGAGCCGATGCCGGAGACCGTGCAATGCCGAGAGATGGTGGCGCGGGGTGAAGCACATGCGAGTCGCTAAATGGCAAGGCGTCATCGGGATGCGCTGCACCATGCGTACGCTTCTGAGGGCAAACCCGGACTGCCGTTCAGCCGTCACTGCCGTATGCCGCTGCTACGTCCGCGCGCTCTCCGCCGGCGCGCCTGAACGCCAGACGGAGCGCCTTGCCGTGCTCGCCACGGCGATAAAACTGCTCCTAATTCAGTTCGTCGACGAAACGAACATCGCGGCTCTCACGCATTCCGAGAAGGCGGCCGTATTGAGGCTTCTTCGATTTGTCGCTCCATCTTCGCGATACGCCTCTTCTGCGCACATCTTTGAGATGCGTAACCAACTCGCCGTACCCGCGGGACGCTATTCGGACGCCTATCGGACGGCCGAAAGCTTACGCTGGAATCTACCTCCCTCCCTATTTGGTGATGCATGCTGACAATCGATACACGCGGCGCATTCGTATGCTGCTGCCTCGGCCTAGCGCTCCTTGCGGCGCCGTTTATCATGAAGCACGATCTGAATGCGCTCATACCCGGGTTACGCTGCTCGATCCTGACCGAAGCGCAAGTCGGCTTGGTCCTCGAGTCTCCGGTGCGACTCCTCCCGGTCGACGACGAGGCGACGTGCATCTACGCATCGACGGCAAGCGTTGAGGAAGTGCTCGTTACCGTGCACGATGACGGTCATCGGCCGCTGATTCGAGTCGTTGGAAACGGCATCGACGAGGAGACGAAGCGGAACCAAATCAGCGACCTCGAGGGCTTGATTCGGCAGAACCTCGCACAAGCTCGCTAGCGCTTGGCCCCCGGTTGACAAATTTTCGGAAAACGCTCAATATGGACCCGCTGCTCGCGGCAATCAACGTCTTGCGCTCAGAGAGCAGGGGAGACTGAGTATGGCTACCGTTGAAACCTTAGCGAAGAATGAAACATTCGAATGTTCGCGTGAACTCATCATGAACACATCCGCCGACCAGGTTTGGGAGTGGTTGGCGAATCTTCGCAACGTGATGACCGCGAATCAGTTTCATAGTTCGATCGACTGCGATGACGTCGTTGCACGGAATCCTAAAGTCGGATTCGAGGTTCCGATATTGCATAATATGCTGGAGAGAGAATTTTATCGGATCGCGCGGATCACAAGGTTTGAAGACTACGAGATCGCTTGGGGCGAGCGCATACCCGATGACGCCGGCTACGCCGACATGTTTCCACATAGCGAGGGCTGGAGGGTGGAATCCTTGGGGCCACGTCAATGCCGGGTTTCGAACCGTTTGCGTGGACGTTTCATGTCTCCGCTGGGCCAGCTCATCGGAAAGCAAGCCTGGGACGCTGCCATTCCCGTGATTCTCGACAACGATCTTCAAGATGTCGCGCTAGCAGTCGGTGCTGTGGAGAAAAAGCGCGATATCGCAATGCCGATTGCGAGCGCTGCATTATTGCGACTCACAAACGCTCGACAAATCGACGGGATCTCGGTCAGTGAGTTCGTCAGTATGCAAGCTCACTTGCTGAAACACACGCCTCCGGAGTCGAACGCTTAGAAGGAGGTTAGATGGGCGTCCAACCGCTGTTAATTGGTGAGCTCGCATCGACGAGCGGCGTGACCGTATGCGCGGTGCGTGTGTACGAGCGAAAGGGGCTGATCCGACCGCTCTACCGTGCCGCGAATGGGTACCGCTACTACGACGCGAGTCTGGAATATCCGATCCGCGTGTTCGGCGCGGCACAGTCCCTTGGGGTTTCGCTTTCGGAGCTTTGTGAGATCTTCGCGGAGGCCAGACCGCTTCAGCGTGAGCCGTCGCCATCCCAAGCGCGAGCGGCAACGGCCGTCGCGGCTGACATCTACAAGCGGCATATCGCCGCGATCGATGACGAGATCGCTCGCCTCCAGCAGGTCCGCGAACTACTCCAGCAACGGGTAGCCTACTGTTCGGAGCAGCTTGCGGGATCCGGACCGGTGCGCATTGGCGTACCGAACGTACGGCAAGAGCGGCGTTATCGGCCCGGTCGCGTTGAGTACGTACGCATTTCCTAAGACGGAAGCGGGTGCCCGCCGGGGGTGCTCGATGAGACGAAGCGGTTCGTGCGCGGATCCCAGTGCACCAAGATGAAGATCGTCTGGCCGGCGCCGCTCTGGCTGCCGAAACGGAAATCGAAGATGCCGTTCGCTCCGACGTGGTGGTTGATGTGCGAGATGTAGTTGCGCACCTGTTCCGCGGTCGGGTCGGGCGGTAAGTGGCGCAGGGCGTCGATCTCGATCATCGTGATGTCCCAGTCGCTCGCATACGCGCCGTCGTTGGGCAGTCCAGCCGCCTGCATCACGCGCCGAAAGATCGCTTGCTGATCCTTCACGGCTTTCGGCACGCGCGAGTCTTCGGCCCACAGCGGGCTGACGAGGAAGTGCATGTCGGTGGGCATGAAGTCGGCGAGCCGTTTGATCTGGCCGGCGCTCGCGTTGCCGCCCGCGGTGATTAGGGGTAACGCATCGAGACCGGCGTCGTGCAGTCCGCGCGCGACGGTGCCGAACCCGGTCCCGAGGTTCCAGCTGACCAGCGCTTGCGGGTTGGCGGCCTTAATCTGTACGATCTGGGCTGCCACGCTGACGTCTTGCGGTGAGAAGTGCAGGTGCGATACCAACTGCATGCTGCGGAATTCGGGATAGGTGAAGGCCTCTTCGGACGCGCGATCCAAGGCCTGTCCGGTCGCGTCGGTAGAGTTGAGCATCGCCACCCGGCGCAATCCGCGCTCCTTGAGGTAGCGCAGCGAGACGACGCCGCCGTCGATGGGGGACCCGCCCTGCACGAACAGGTAGCTGCCCGACGGCGGGCTGATGAACGGCGATACGCAGTACGCGACCGGGCCGTGCGCGACTGGACCGAGCACCGCATTGCATGACGCCGTCGCCATCGGTCCGATGAACACCGCAACGTTCTTCGCAGCCAGGCCGTTGACGAGCTGCACCGCGACTTGCGGGTTCGTCTGGTCGTCGAGCACGATCATGCGGATCGGCCGGCCGTTGATCCCGCCGGTCGAATTGACGTAGCCTTCGATGGCCTTGAACGCCTGGCTGGCCGGGGCGCCGATGAACGCGGCGGGTCCGGTGACGGCGAAGATGCCGTTGAGTTCGTAGGGGGCGCGGCCTTGCGCCCGTGCGCGGGGGCTTGCGGACGCCGCCAGCAACGCGATGAGCGAGAGCGCGATCAACGCCCGGAACGGGAGGGCATGCTTCATGTCGACCATATCATGAGGCCGTTTGCGCCTCGTTGCGCAGCGCGGCTGCGATCGCGTCCCAGCGGATGCCGTCGAGCGCGAGTTCGGGCGCCGGCAATGCGCAGGTCGGGCACGGCTGCCCCGCGAGGTTTTGCGCGTACCAGCGGCAGCTACGCGAGTAGCCGTCCTGCGGAATCGTTGACTCGTCCCATTCGATGCGGTGCCGCAAGGTGCCGCAGCGCTCGCAATACCAGGCAACGCCTTCACGGCCCGGACGAAGCGCCTTATAGCGCAGATGCAGCGACGGTTCGCTCGGCACGATGCGGTGCGGCGTGCCGGCGGGGACATAGACGAAGTCCCCCGGCAGCATGCGGTGCCAGTGCACCGATGAGTCCTTGAACTCGACGCGCGCTTCGCCGCCCAGCGCGACCAGCATCGTGTCCTTGGCGCAGATCAGATAGAACGGCTGCGGGCGGTCGTTGCAGCTGAGGTGCAGTTGCGGATCGATGTGCGCGAGCACGATCGGACGCTCGTCATACGGACCCGCGTCAGCCTGCAGCTCGAAGATGTCGAGAAGGCGCTTGCGCTCGTGCGGAAGCGTTTCGGCCGGCGCGGTCATTCGGTGGATTTCGCGCGTTCGAGCAACGCCGCTCGAGCGCTTTCCGCAACGTCGTGCGAGCGGGTGTTCAGCGTCCAGCCCCAGGCCTCGACGGGGAACCGTTCGGCGACCTTGCCGCAGCGTTTGCACGTGCGGTTGGCGACGTCGTCGTTGAAGCGTGCGGCCGCTTCGCTCGAGTGGCGCGTGGTGGGCAGGATCTCGCTCGCATGCGGATCGTACGCGTCCGACGGCGTGGACTCGAACGGATACTCGAAAAGAATCTCGTTGCAGCCGCAGCGGAAGAAGACGCGCTCGTGTTGCTCGCGGTCGTCCGGCTGGCGCTGCGTGATCACGATCAGCAAATAGCTCTCCGGATTTTTCGGGTCTTTGAGGAAGCACTGCACGCCATGCAGCAGCGGCGCGATCATCACGGTTCCGAGCGGCTTCATCGTGCCCTGACCGCCCATCACGAGCGCCACCTCTTCTTCGGTGTTCTCGTGGAAGAAATGACCGTACTCGGCGTGCTCGCCGCCGATGAAGAGCGTCACGCCCGGCACAATCGAGCCGCGTTGCACGTAGGGAAACATCGTCGCCAGCGACGTGTTCGCCATCCATGCGGTTTCGTAGACGTTGGCGCGCAGCGGCGGCCGGTCGGGTGACGGCGGCGGGATCTGCGCGGAGAATTCGATTGAGAACTCCGGCTCGACGGTCGGCATGGCTCATCTTAGCGCTAGGGTGGGTTGTCAAGCAACCCTTATCCACGGGTCAACGAGGAAAAGCCGGCCGGCGCGTGCGCAGTAGACGGCATGGCCAGCCCACTCTACCCTCGCATCACGTTGCGCCTGATGGGCGATTGGGGCAACGCAAACTTCCACCTAATCGTGGGCTTGATCGCGGCGCACATGCGCTCGCGCTCCGCGCCCGGCTCGCAGTTCTGGCTCAAGACGGGCACAGGCTTTCGCGACAACATCGACGCGCTGGCCAGCGGTGAGGTCGACCTCGCTGTCACCACGCCGTATGACGTGACGCTCGAGTGGGCCCGCGAAGGCCGCCACTTCTTCGCCGGCACGCCGTACCCGCAGCTACGCGCGCTCGGCTACTACCCGCAAAACGACCGGCTGATCTTCGCGGTGCGCGCCGACACCGGATTGACCTCGTTTGCCGACATCCGCGAGCAGCGCTTTCCGCTGCGCGTCGCCTCAACCAGGCGCGACCCCGACAACCTCCTGACCTACGTTATCGAACGCGTGTTGGAACTGCACGGCTTTTCGGTCGACGAGCTGCTCTCGTGGGGCGGCGCCTGGCTGGGGCACGATCACCCTCGGAAGTCCCTGCCGCAAGCGATCGGCGGCGACGCGAATGCAGTGATCAACGAAGCCGTCATGGTGCCGCAATGGTACGAGCTGGTCGAGAAGGTGCCGATGCGCTTCATCCCGTTCGATCCCGAGGTGCTGGCGACACTGCAGCGTGAGTACGCGTTACACCCGGCGGTGTTCGAGCGGGGACGCCTGAGCAACGACGTCGACGTACCGTGTTTGGACTTCTCCAACTGGGCGGTCGCGGTGCGGGCGGACATGGACGAGGAACTGGCCTACCACATCACCGCGGTGCTGGTCGAGGAACGCGGCGAGATGGAATCGCGCTATCGCCACTTGCCGCCCGAACGCGCCCCGCTCACCTATCCGATCGACCCGTACAAGATGTGCGTGGGCAACGGCGCGCCGCTGCATCCGGGCGCCGAACGCTACTACCGCGAGCACCGTTACCTGCGCTGATTCCTGACGAGTTTATCCATGAGACTCTTCCTAAGCATTATCGTCGCCGCGGCATTCCTCGTGCCGCTCAACACGAGCGCCGCCGACATTGCGCCGCTGCCGATCACGGTACGCGTCGGCTCTTCGCTCAACGACTCGAATGCCGAGGCGTACTATGCCGTCGCAAACGGGTTCTTCAAGCAGGCCGGCGTCAACGTCGAGATGACCCCGTTCAACAATGGCGCTGCGGCCGCGGCCGCGGTCGCGGCCGGCTCGCTCAATGTCGCTGTTCAGCCGCCGATGCAAATCGCCCAAGCCGTCATCCGCGGCTTGCCGTTCGTCGTCATCGCGGCAGGCGCGATCAACTCCGTCAGTGCACCGGCGGCGTGGATCTGCGTCAGCAGCTCTTCGACCATCCGGACCGCGAAGGATCTCGAAGGGAAAACGATCGCGCTCAATGCGCTGCGGTCATCAAGTGAAAATCTGCTCGACGCTTGGCTCGCGAAGAATGGCGTCGATTTGACCAAGATCCGCTTCCTCGAGCTTCCTTCCGCTCAGATGGCCCCGGCCCTCGAACGCGGAACGATCGACGCAGCGGTACTGTTCGAGCCGGCGTTTACGGTGGCGATGGGCAAGGGTGACCTGCGGGTGCTTGGGATACCGACGGCGGCGATGGCGTCGCCGCGCAACGAGTTTCTCCAGACTACGTGGTACACGACCAAGCAATTCGCCGCAGAGAACAAAGAAGCGGTGCGGCGGTTTGCGAGCGCCATTTACCTGGCGGCTCGCTGGGCAAACACGCACCCGCACGACTCGGGTGTTATCCTGGCCGGCCTCTCGAAGCTCGATCCGGGGATCGTCGCCACGATGGTGCGGGCACGCTACGCCGAGTCATTACAGCCCCGCGACTTGCTGCCTGAGCTCGACAACGGGTTCAAGTTCGGTCTGCTTTCGCGGCCCGTGCATCCGAGCGAGCTCCTAACTTCGTCCAAATAGACGGACGCTCAGGCGCCCAAGGGATTGGGATCGCGCCACGCTCGCTCGAAGGGCAGCCGCCAGGCATTGGGCGCGACGAGCTGATGGATCGATTTCGGCCCCCACGAGCCGGGCGGGTACATGCGAACCGGCGGTGGCGCTTCCAGCAACGGTCTGGACACTTCCCAAAGCCGCTCAACACCCTCGGCGCTCGTAAAGAGCGTGTGATCGCCGCGCATCGCGTCGAGAATCAAACGCTCATAAGCCTCGAGCACGTCGTCGACGAGTCCCGTTTCATGCATGGCGAACTGCAAGCTCAGCTTGTCCAGCCGCATCCCCGGGCCGGGGCGCTTGCCGTAGAACGACAGCGACATCTTCGCGGCGTCCGCTAGGTCGAACGTCAGGTGGTCGGGGCCTTCCGCACCGATACCCGAGCCCGCCGGGAACATGCTCTTGGGCGGTTCCCGAAAGGCGATCGAGATGATCCGCAGCCCCTCCGCGAGCCGTTTGCCCGTGCGCAGGAAAAACGGCACGCCGGCCCAGCGCCAGTTGTCGATCGTGCATTTCAACGCGACGAACGTCTCCGTATCCGACGCGGGGTCGACGCCGTCTTCGGAACGGTATCCGTTGTATTGCCCGCGGACGACATTGTCCGGATCGATCGGCGACATGCTGCGAAAGACTTTGTTTTTTTCTTCGCTGATAGGACCCGGCTCCAAAGCCGTCGGCGGCTCCATCGCCATGAACGCGAGAATCTGGAACAGGTGGGTCACGACCATGTCGCGATACGCTCCGGTCGCCTCGTAGAACCCGGCACGCTTGTCGAGCCCCAGCGTCTCCGGGACGTCGATCTGCACGTGGTCGATGAAGTTGCGGTTCCAGATCGGCTCGAAGAGCCCGTTGGCGAAACGGAACGCAAGGATGTTTTGCGCCGGCTCCTTGCCGAGAAAGTGGTCGATCCGGAAGATCTGGTCTTCCGAGAACACCTCATGCAGCATGGCATTCAGCGACACCGCGCTCGCGAGGTCCGTGCCGAACGGCTTTTCCATGATGATCCGGGAGCGCTCGACGAGATCGGCTTCTCCCAGCAACCGTACCGCTGAGAGAGCTGCGTTGGGCGGCACGCTGAGATAGTGCACGCGACGGCTCTCGCCGCCGAACGTTTGCTCTGCCGTTTGCACAGCCGCCTTGAGGACGCCGGCGCCCGCAGAGAGTGGAACGTAGTCCAGGGTTTTCGCGAAGGTATCCCAGTCGCTCTCCTCCACCTTCCGCGTGGAGAATTGATGGAGTGCGTCTCGCGCGATCGTGCGGAAGCCGTCAGCGTCAAGGTCATCGAGCGAGACGCCGATGATCCGGAAGCCGGGGATAAATCCATTCGTCGAGAGGTGGAACAAACCGGGGATGAGCTTGCGTCGAGCAAGATCACCCGTAGCGCCGACAAGGACGACGACCTGCGGATACCTCGGACCGACTCCCGGAGGGATCTTACGCATTCTAGAGCGCCGTGACGTCGACGGCGACGTCGACCTCATGCTCGCTTCCGCCGGTGATGATGCCGTGAATCGGCGCGACGTCGCCGTAGTCGCGACCCCAGGCGACCGTGATGTGCTCGCCGCTCGGCAGCACGTCGTTGGTCGGATCGAAATCGACCCAGCCGAGCGAGGGGATCCACACGGCGAACCAAGCGTGGCTCGCGTCGGCACCGACGAGGCGCGCGCGTCCCGGCGGCGGCTGCGTCAGCAGATAGCCGCTCACGTACCGAGCGGCGAGTCCCATCGCCCGGACCGCTGCAATTCCGACGTGTGCGAGATCCTGACAAACGCCGGCGCGCAACTCCAAGACGCGCTCGACCGTGGTGCTCGTATCCGTCACCTCCTTGTCGTACTTGAAGTCGGCATAGATTCGCGCGTTCAGATCGAGCACGCACGCAAGCAACGGCCGGCCGCGTGGAAAGCTCGCACGCGCGTACTCGACCACGTCCTCGCTCGCCGCCGTCAGCGGCGTATCGAAGATGTACTGCACGGCATCGAGCGCTTCCGGATCGCCGGGTACCTCGAACGCCCTCCGTACGGTCTCCCAGCTTGGGCTCGCCTCCGGCACGACATCAGCCGCAGGCTCGACGACGACCCGGCTTTCCGCCAAGATATCCAGGACCTTGTGCGTTTCGTCGACCGTGAACCAAATCGTCCTGTTGCCGAAAAAGTCGGAGCGCTCGGCGCGTTGTGCCGGTATCGGCGTGACGATCACGTCGAACGCCTGCGGCTGCTGGCGTGATGTCGTGCGCGGCGCGAGGTGCGCGACGAGCCGAGAGTACGCCACGTCTTGCTCGTACCGGTACGTCGTACGATGGCGAACGGTATAGTTCATCAGGCGCGGAACCGTGGGAGGTGCTGCAGGTACGCATCGCCGATCGCGTCGGCGATCTTCGTCATCGTGCTTTCCACCTCGTCGAGCAGCGCGATCAGTGCGCCGCGCTCGCCCGCGGCGTTCGTTTCGGTCAACGCGTACGGGTCGAGGGACGAGAGCGTCTTGCGCAAACCTTCAGCCAGCGTGCGGGCGAGGCTGCGCTGCCGGACGTCGTCGATCATCGGCAGATCGATCGCGTGGTGCACGATCGCGCCGATTTGGAATGCGACGGAGCGTGGATTGCTCGCGTCGATCAAGAGGAGATCGGCCGCCGGCGCCACTTGGAAGGCGTTGCGGTAGCGATACCAATAGGTCATCGAACTATCGGCGATTTCGAGCGCGACTTGGATCGCGGCGCTCTCGCGTTCGTCCGCAGTGACGAGGGTATGGCGCACCAGCCAGGACGCCGAGAAGGCACGCTCGATGCGCCGGCCCAGATCGAAGAACAGCCAGTTGTTGCCGCGCGTCATGTTCTCGGCGGATAGTCCCGACAGCGCGGCAGCCGCCCGAATGAGCATGTCGAGATACGCACGAGCACCCGCCCCGTCAAAACCTTTAGGGGGTTCATAGCCGAGGTCCCATGAGGTCAGCGCGTAAATCGCGCGCCACGTGTCGAGCGAGAGTCGATCGCGTGCGGACCACGCCGTGCGCGCGACGCGCGTGAGGAGCCGCTGAAGCCCGGTGCGTTCCTTGCCGAAAATGACTGCTTGCACTTCATCCGCGAGCCGCGCATCGTCGCCGGCCTCGGCCTCCTCGATCGCTTCTTCGCTGACCTGTTCGAGCGGCACGAGCAGGAGGCGCGCGAGTTCGAAGACGTTCGTGGTCGCATTGAGTCCGGTATCGCCGGCCAATCGCAGCACTGCGGCGCGCAGCACGCGAATCAAGTTCTCCGTGCGTTCGGCGTAGCGCGCGAGCCAGAACAGGTTGTCCATCGCGCGGCTGGGCGCTTCATTCCCGGAACGGCGAATTTCTACCCGAGCGCGTGGCGGCGGCAGGAGACTGAACGTGTCGACCGGACCGCGCGCAAGCGCCCACACGTCCTTGCTCGCGGCACCGGATTGCATCGAGAGGGCCCGCACCGTATCGTCGGCGGCGATCCGGGCGAGACCACCCGGCATCACAACGTAACCGCTCGGCGTCCACGCCGCGAACACGCGCAGCGACATCGGGCGCGAAGCGAACGCGCCGCGCTCGAACGTCGGCGCGACGCCGAGGGGGACGACGTCTTGTACGACGGTGGTCGCACCGCGCCGTTCGATATCGTCGGCGAAGCGAGCGACGTCTTCGTCGCTCATGTCGCTGCCCAATCGGGCCGACGAGCCGCGCGAAAACAGCGGCCGCGCGTCGAACGCGTCACGGACGATGCTGCGGCGGACGCGCGCCAAACCTTCCGTGCGGCCCCACGCGGTGCCGCACCACACCGTCGGCACGTTGGCGACGAGCAGATCTTCGCCGAACAACGCGCGCGAGACATTGGGCAGGTACGCGTCGAGCGCCGGCGATTCGACCACGCCGCCGCCGAGCGCGTTGGCGACGACGACGTTCCCCGCGCGGATGGCGTCGACGAGACCGGGGACACCGAGCGCGGAATCCGCGCGGAATTCGACGGGATCCGCGAAATCGGAGTCGAGCCGCCGGAAGATCACGGAGACGCGGGCCAAGCCCCCGATCGTTCGAAGATAGACGGCCCCGTCGCGTACCGAAAGATCGTCGCCTTCGACGAGTTCGAGGCCGAGATAGCGCGCCAGATAGGCGTGCTCGAAGTACGCTTCGTTATAAGGGCCGGGCGTCAGCAGGACCGCGTGACCCCTCGCCCCACGCGCGAGACCGATGACGGACTCGCGGTAATACCGGAAGAACGACGCCAAGCGCTGCACGCCGAGGTCGCCGAAGAGCTCGGGGAACGTTTGGCTGACGACGATGCGGTTCTCGAGCGCGTATCCCAAACCGGTCGGCGCGTCCGCGCGGCTCGCGAGCACGGTCCACGATCCGTCGCGCGCGCGCGCCAGATCGACCGAATAGAGGTGCACGTGCACGTGATCCGGGGGCGGCACGTGCTGCAGCGCGCGTAGATATTGAGGATGGCCGAGCACGAGGTGCGGTGGTACGACGCCGCTGTGCAACAGCCGCTGGTCGCCGTAGATGTCGCGCAAGAGCGCATCGGCCAGCCGTGCGCGCTGCGTGACGGCGACTTCGATGACCGACCAGTCGTCGGGGCTGACGACGAACGGCGCGACGTCGAGCTGCCACGGCCGTCCGAGTCCCGAGGCTTCATCGTAGACGTTGTACGTAACGCCGTTTTCGCGCACCATCCGCATCGCAGAATCGAGGCGATGCCGGTATTCGTCGGACGCCATGGACGCGAACGACGTGACGAGCGTCTTCCAATGCGGACGGACCTCGCCCGTACGCTCGCGCATCTCGTCGTACCGCCCGAGTGCTTCTTCTCCGAAGAGTGGTGCTGCGCTCGCCATCGCGTTCAGACTCAGCGGCGCCGCAGATCGAGCGTGTGCGGAAAGTCGGGGCTGAGCGAGAGCGGCGGCGGCACGAACGCTCCCGGCGTGAAACCGAACGGCTCGAAGCGGGCGAGGCGCCGGCCTTCGGCTTCGTAAGCGTTAACGGGAAAAGTCGTGAAATTGCGGCCGCCGGGATGCGAGACGTGATACGTGCAGCCCCCAAGCGAGCGGCCCAAACGCTCGTCCCAGATCTCGCACAGCAGCGGCGCATCGATCGGAATGGTCGGGTGCAGCGCATGCGGCGGGCGCCACGCTCGATAGCGCACGCCGCCGACCGCGGTATCGACGGCAGTCGCCGTCAACGGCACGCGCCGGCCATTGACCACAACGTGGTGGCGTCCGAAAGTGTGTCCTGAAATCTTCACTTCAAGCCGCTCGACGGAACCATCCACATGGCGTACGGTTCCGCCAACCACTTCTTCCTCCCCCATGACGTTCCAGGGTTCCAGCGCCGCCCGCAGTTCGAGCTTCACGCCGTCGTACTGCACCTCGCCGTATACCGGAAACCGAAACTCCCAGTGCGGCCGGAACCACTCCGGGTCGAACGCGAAACCGTGCGCGTTCATATCGCCGATCAGGTCGGCGAAGTCGGCCCATACGAAGTGCGGCAACATGAACTTGTCGTGCAGGGCCGTGCCCCAACGCACGAGGCCGTTCGCATACGGCGTCTCCCAAAAGCGGGCGATCAACGCCCGCAGCAGCAGCTGTTGCGCGAGGCTCATCTCCGCATGGGGCGGCATCTCGAACGCGCGGAACTCGACCAAACCGAGCCGCCCGGTCGGCCCCTCGGGCGAGTAGAGTTTGTCGATGCAGATCTCGGTGCGATGCGTGCTGCCCGTCACGTCGATCAGGAGATTGCGGAAGATGCGGTCGACGAGCCACGGCGCGACATTGCCCGCATCGCGCGGCGGCACCTCGGCGAATGCGATCTCGAGCTCGTAGAGCGAGTCGAGGCGCGCTTCATCGATGCGCGGTGCTTGGCTCGTCGGACCGATGAAGAGACCCGAGAACAGATACGAGAGCGAAGGATGGTTCTGCCAATAGGCGACGAGGCTCTTGAGCAGATCCGGCCGGCGCAAAAACGGACTGTCCGCCGCCTTCGCTGCACCGACGACGATGTGGTTGCCGCCGCCGGTACCCGTGTGTCTCCCATCGAGCATGAACTTCTCGGTTCCCAAGCGCGTGAGACGCGCTTCCTCGTACAGCGCGGTCGTGATCGCGACCGCTTCGCGCCAGCTGTGCGCGGGATGGATGTTCACTTCGATGACGCCAGGATCGGGCGTGACCTTGATGACGTTGATGCGCGGATCGTAGGGCGGCGGATAGCCTTCGACGTGCACTTGCGTGCCCAGCTCGACGGCGGCATGCTCGACGGCTCCGAGGAGCTCGAGGTAATCGGCCGCCGATTCGGTCGGCGGCATGAACACGCAGAGGCGTCCGTCGCGCGGCTCGACGGAGAGCGCGGTGCGTACGGAACCGTCGATCGCGATCCGCTGCTCCACCTGCGACTGCCGTCCGTGGCCCGAGAGCGCCGTCCTCGCAAGGAACGCTTGATGCTGTTCATTCGGATCGGGCAGCGGCGGCAACGGCGCAAACGGATCGGGCGGCGCGATGACCGGACGATCTTCAGGTTCGAGGTAGGGCAGTGCTCCGAGCGGGAGGCGAAGGCCGGCCGGTGAGTCTCCCGGGACGAGTTCGATGCGTCCGGCGCGCGTCGACCATCGTTCCGAGCGCCAACGGCGCAGGCCGATTGCATTCCAGCGCTGCACGGGAAGCACGAACGCTGCGGGGGTGTTCAGTCCACGTCTGAACGAGCGCGCGAGCCGAGCGCGTTCTTCGGCGTCATCGAGTTTGGAATCGAGCGCCGTCACGTTTTCCGGGAGTGCCCCTTCCTTGCTCAGCAACACGTACGGATCTTCGTACGCCGGAACGACGTACTCGGGCTCGACCTCGATCCGCCGCGCAACCCCGCGCGCGAGCGCCGCGGCGGCCTCCAGCGACGGGCTGCCGTTCGCAAGTTCGCGCGCGATGCGGCCGGGGTCATGCCACAAGGGCATGCCGTCGCCGCGCCAATAGAGTGAGAACGCCCAGCGCGGCAGGGACTCACCGGGATACCATTTGCCCTCGCCGTAGTGCAACAATCCGCCGGGTGCAAAGCGATCGCGGAGGCGCCGAATCAACGTGTCCGCAAATGCGCGCTTCGTCGGTCCAACCGCGGCGGTCGTCCACTCTTCACCGTCCATGTCGTCGATCGCAACGAGGGTCGGCTCACCGCCCATCGTGAGCCGGACGTCTCCCGCGCGCAGCGCGTCGTCGACGCGGTCGCCGAGGCGGTCGATCGCCATCCATTGCGCGTCGGTATAGGGCTTGGTGACGCGGGGCGGCTCGTGCACGCGCGTAACGGACATCTCGAAACCGAACGTCACGTTGCATTCACCTACCGTCCCCGAAATCGGCGAAGCCGAGGTCGGGTACGCCGCGCATGCAAGCGGGATGTGTCCCTCACCTGCGAACAGCCCCGACGTCGGATCGAGCCCGACCCATCCGGCTCCCGGCAGATAGACCTCGCACCAAGCGTGCAGATCCGTGAAGTCGTGGGACGCCCCCGAAGGACCGTCGAGAGACTCGACATCCGGCTTAAGCTGGATGAGATACCCGGATGCGAAACGCGCCGCGATGCCGAGGCGGCGGAGCAGCTGCACGAGCAGCCAAGCCGAGTCGCGACACGATCCGGAGCGCTTCTCGAGCGTTTCGTCCGGCGCTTGAACCCCGCTCTCCATGCGGATGACGTACGCGATGTCACGCTGCAGCTTCGCGTTGATGTCGAAAAGAAACGGTGTCGTGTCCTTCTCGCTACGGTCGATCGCCGCGAGGTACGCCTCGAAGCTCGCTCCCGCCGGCTCGGCGACGAGATAAGGCGCAAGCTCCAGCGCCAACTGCGCGTCGTACGCGAACGGGTAACGCTCGGCCGACGATTCGAGGAAGAAGTCGAACGGGTTGACGACGGCGAGCTCGGCCACCAGATCGACGGTCACGTGGAGATGATCGGTCGCCTCCGGGACGAGGACCCGCGCAAGCCAGTTGGCCTGCGGATCTTCCTGCCAATTAAGGAAGTGATCCGGCGGCTGAACGTCGAGCCGGTACGAGAGAATCGGCGTGCGGCAATGCGGCGCCGGTCGCAGGCGGATGACCTGCGGCCCGAGCTCGACGCGGCGATCGTACGTGTATCGCGTCGCGTGGTGGAGGGCAACCCGAACGCTCATATCCCGATCGGGTCGGCCCAAACGGTCAACCGCCGCACCAGTAATGTCCCAAAGGACATGAGCATGGGGACGTCGGCTGCATCACGACCGCGTCCAATCACGATGTGTGCAATCCTGCGCTGATTGTTGCGGGGATCGAACGTCCACCACCTACCTGAGAGATAGACCTCCATCCACGCGCAAAAATCCATCGGCGTAGGGGACGGGGGCACATTGATATCAGGGAGGTATCCGAACGCATAGCGCGCGGGAATGTTCAGTGCGCGGCAAAACGCGATCGCAAGCTGCGCGAAATCCCGGCAGACGCCGGCACGACGCTGGAACGTGTCGGCCGCGGTCAGCGAACTGTGAGTAGCGTAGGCATCGAAGCGCACGTTGTCGTGCGTCCAGTCCGAGACGGCTTGAACGCGCGCCCAGCCCGGCTCCGTCCCGCCGAACAGCGCCCAGACATCGTTGACGAGTTGATCCGAGGGGCAGTACCGGCTGGGTAGCACGTAGATCAGCAGGTCGTCGGGCAGATCGTCGGGTGCGACCTGGCTCGCGGCGAGGTCGGTGTCGGCGGGCCGGGCCGGTGCGGTAACCACTGCATCGTAGCGAAGCGTAGACTCGCCGGCGGGCAGGACCAGCCGGCGGATGCGGTTGCCGAACACGTCGGCAGTTTCGCGCGACGGCGATGCCGGGCGGACGAGCCACTCCTCTTGCGAGAGCTCGCAGTCCCCTTCGTCCCGCGGCCGAACCATGACGACGGCGGGCATCGCAACCTCGCAGTGCAGCTCGAACTCGCAGCCCACGCGAACAGCGACCCGAGCGCCGCCTTCCAGCCGCGCGGGCGCCGCCTCGAAAGTCTCCATCCGGCTTACGTTCCCCCTAAAGAGCCATTCCAAGCTCGACAAATGGCTATGCCCCGACCCGCAGCCCAGGGCCACACGTGGGCTAACGGTTAATTCCCCCCTCCGGAGGGCGCTTGAACTGGCACAGGGCACCGCAACTGCTTTCGCTTGCGACGGCGGTACCGGGAAACGTCATCGAGCAGGCACGAGCATCGGAATTGGCGCGGGCATTCTTCGGCCATCGTTTAGCCGAGTACGAGGCGCTGTCGAGCGTCTTCGCGTCGACGGGCATCGAGCGCCGGTACTCGGTTGAGCCGCTGACGTGGTTCGCAGAAAGCCACGAGTGGCCGGACCGCACCGCCTCATACATGGCCGGTGCAAGCAAACTTTTCGAGGACGTCGTTCGCAAGGCACTCGATGCAGCAGCGCTCGAGGCGCGCCAAATCGATGCGGTGATCATGGTATCGTCGACGGGCATCGCGACGCCGAGCCTCGAAGCGCGCGTCCTCCCGCGGCTTGGCTTTCGGTCCGACGTCCGCCGGATTCCCATCTTCGGCTTGGGGTGCGCCGGCGGTGTTACGGGATTTGGGACTGCATCGCGAATCGCAGCGAGCGAACCCGGGACGACGGTCTTGCTCGTGTCGATCGAATTGTGCACCCTGGCATTCCGGCTCGATCGCGCTACCAAGCCGGATATCATTTCCGCGGCGCTTTTCGGTGACGGTGCCGCAGCCGCAATTTTTCGCTGCGGCGACGGCCCGGCGATCGGGCGAGTCGGCGGCGCGACCGAGCATCTTTGGGCGAATACGATCGATATCATGGGCTGGTCCACCGACCCGACGGGACTAGGCGTCATTCTCTCGCGATCGTTGCCCGATTTTATCGCGCGAAATTATCGCGTCGAGTTCGATCGCGCGATGGAGCGCCTTGCCCTTACGCCTTCCGATATCGACCGTATCGTCTGCCACCCCGGAGGAACAAAAGTGCTCGAAGCGATCGAAGCGGCGCTCGAGCTTCCCGAAGGAACGTTTGTCGTTGAGCGGTCGGTCATGCGTGATTTTGGAAATATGTCCTCGCCGACCGTCCTTTTCGTTCTCGAACGTGTCCTTGCGGAAGGATTTAAAGGGACGGCCGTGCTCTCGGCGCTCGGCCCCGGCTTCACCGCCTCGTTCGCGACGCTGCATGTCGCCGATACCTAACGGTTTGATTCTCCTGGTCTACGTGACGCTGCAGCGTCTCGTGGAGCTCGCCATCGCGAAGCGCAACACGCGCAAATTGCTTGCACGTCACGCATACGAAGTCGGCGCAGGGCACTACCCCGCAATGGTCGCGCTCCACGCGATCTGGCTCCTGACGCTTTGGGGACTCGGATGGAACCACACTCTCGTCCCGCAGTTCGTCCTGTTCTTCGTTTTCTTGCAGATCGGGCGGTTCTGGGTCTTGCGAACGCTCGGCGAGCGATGGACGACGCGCATCATCATGACGCCCTGGGCACCGCCGGTGACGTCGGGTCCGTTCCGCTTCGTGCGCCATCCGAATTATCTCATCGTCGCGCTCGAGTTGCCCTGCGTTTCGCTCGCGCTCGGACTGCCTTGGCACGCGCTCGTGTTCGGCGCACTCAATCTCATCATGATCGGGTGGCGAATTCGGTCGGAAGACGCGGCGTTCGCCCAGCTGAACTTTTAGGACATCCCTTCAAGGGCCCCGGCTTTTTTCGCGTTTTCCTCATGGTAGTGATAGTGCTTGCGCACGACGACCGGCTTCATGATGTCGCGCGCCGCGATGGCGAGCTCTTCGCCGCGGATGATCTTCGGCTCGCCGATCGACGAGGCGATGTACTGATAGCGCGCATTGTCTTCGGCCGAGATCGTCCGCATCACGACTTCTTCGACGCTCGAACCGACGACGACGATCCCGTGACCCCGCAGCACCGCGACGCAACTCTCGCCTAGTACCTTCGCAACGGCTTCGCCGCGGGCTTCGGTGTTGATGAGGTTTGCGTCATCGAAGAGCGGTGCCGATTCCGGCAGGAAGCCGCCGGCGGGATGGACGGGATGCAACGTCTTGCCGGCGATCGAAAGCGCGACGACGTAGTCGGGATGCGTGTGACAGATCGCGTGGACGTCGGGGCGCGCGTTGAAGATCGCCCGGTGGATGTGGAATTCGCTCGGAGCTTCGTCGCCTTCACCGATCCGTTTGCCGGTCCGCAAGTCGACCGGGACGATGTCATCGGCGGTCAGCGTCGCGCGGCTTGCCTTGCGCGAGTTGATCCACATGACGTTGGGGTCGTCGGCGTCGCGGGCGGAGATGTGGCCGCTCACGTGCATCACGCCCGCGTGGTTGACGATGCGCAACGCCCGAGCCACCAGACGTTGATATTGAACTTTCGGGGCCGAGGAGAGCGTTGCCATGGTGTTGGAGGTCCAGCTTATGAAGAGATCTGACGCGGTCCTGTTGCTCGGCGGTGCAGTCGCCGGCTATCCCCTAGCAGCCTCGGGTCAAGGTTTGACGATGCTCAAGGCGGCCGGCGTCCCCGAGGAGGCCGTCACCTCGGTTCTGTGGGCCGAACAAAGCGGTCTCTTCCGACGCTACGGACTCGACGTCGATCTGCAGCCGCAGCGCAGCGGGACCGCGATCGCAGCCGGCGTCGCGGGCGGCGCCTATCAGATCGGGAAGTCGAGTATCGTCCCGCTGATCACCGCGCATGCCAAGGGTATCCCGTTCATCATCGTCGCTCCTGGCGGGCTGTATCGTTCGGCTAAGCCGCACATCGCGCTGCTCGTTCGCGCCGACTCTCCGATCAAGACGGCCGTAGACATGAACGGCAGGACGCTCGGCGTCTCTGCGCTCGAAGACCTCTATACGATCGGAATCAAGAATTGGATGGACAAGAACGGCGGCAACTCGACGACGCTCAAGATCGTCGAGCTTCCGCTGAGCGCGATCGAAGGCGGTCTGGAAACCGGACGGATCGACGCCGGCGGCAGCGTGATGCCGGCACTGCAGAGCTCCCTCGACTCAGGGAAAGTTCGGATCCTCGCGCACATGTTCGATGCGGTCGCGCCGGAATTCATGTACACCGCTTGGTTTACGGCTACGGATTATCTGAAGAACAATCGGAAGACCGTCGCCGCATTCGCGCGCGCCGAAAGTCAAGCGGCCGCGTACGTCAACGGACATCCCCAGCAGACAATCGACATGCTCTCGAAATACACGGCGATCGAGCCCGGCGTGATCGCCAGGATGACCCGCGCATCGCTGGGGACGACGCTCGATCCGAAGCTGCTTCAGCCTTGCGTCGACATGTGCGCGAAATACAAGGTCATCGCGTCTGCATTTGATGCGCGCGATATGCTGGCGAACGGCCTGACGTAGTCGCGACGAGCGCCTTCGCATCGGCGGGTATCTTATCACCCCGCCATGCAACGTGACCGTCCGGCCGCACCAGGACGAAGTTGCGCTCGTAGGCCGTTCGGATTTCCGGTTCGTCGATCTTCACAACCTGAAGCGGAACCGCATACTCTTTCGCTCCTTCCTCGAGCGCCGTAGCGTCGAGCACCGGATCGAACTGCAACAACACGAAGCCCCGTCCAAAGAGATCCAAAGTCGAGCGCCCGCCGCTCATCCGGACGTGCGGTGCACGTGCGCCGGGGCGCGAGGTCTGCTCGTAACGTGCGACTTCCAACGGGGGCGCCGGCGTCCCGTCGTACGCGCAGATCGGCGAGTCGTCGTAACGATACCCCAAGTGGATGCCGAGCGTGTACCACTCACGGCGCATCGTCTCGCTGAACTCGGCACCAAATTGTTTGCGAAACGCGGCTCCGTCGCGTGAATCGTCGAGGAGCAACGGCATCATTCCGGGCGAGAGCATCCGCGCGAGGTTGCCGCTCGACTCTTTGGCGTTGCGTTCGGCAACGGGGCGGCGTTCGAGCGTGTAGGCCTCCAGCAGTCCGGGACCGCCCCATCCTTGCAACACGGCGTCGAGCTTCCAGGACAGATCGACCGCATCGCCGATCCCCGTATTCATCCCGAACCCGCCGGTCGGCGACATCACGTGCGCCGCATCGCCCGCAATGAATATCCGTCCCGCACCGTAGCTCTCGGCGACCAATTCGCGGCGCGTCCAGTTGACGATCGACTGGACTTCGAACGGAAAGTCGATCCCGGCGACGCGGCGGATCACGTTCTCCACTTGCTCGCGGTTCAAGCCTTCGCGCGGCGACTTGACGATCGACATGCGATAGCGGTCCCAGCCGTCGATCGCGACGAGCGTTGCCCACGTCCCCTTCGGCCCGACGACGATGAAGCGATAGGCTTCGCCCTTGTCGTGCAGATGCTTGAGCTCGGCCGATTTGAAGATGACGTTGGTCGTGTTCGTGAGGACCGACTGGCCGGTGTACTTGGTCCCGAGGAGCCTCGCGACCGTGCTCGACGCTCCGTCGCAACCCACGATGTACGAAGCCTCGACCTGCAGCGTCTCCCTGCCGCCCTCATCGTAAATTTCGGCGACGACGCCGTCTGCGTCATGCGTAAACGCGACGAGCTCGTGAAGATAGCGCAAATCGACTTGCGGAAACGTCCGAACCCACGTGCGCAGGACGGGATCGAACTTGTCTTGCGGGCAACGCTCGCGCCGCTGCGGACTCTGCAGCGGCGGCTTCGCCTCGCGACTCGACGGGAAGCGCTCGCGTCCGAGCTCGTACCCGGTCAGGCTCGTGACGTAGACGTTGTCCTGGCCCCAGTCACGGTTGTAGCCGCCGTTCTCGACATTCTCGACGATCCCCCAACGGCGAGCATACTCCATCGTCCGCACGCCGACCATGTCCATCTTCGGCTGCTCGATCGCGCCGTCGGTCCGCTCGACGATCATCGACGCGACGCCGCGCCACGCAAGATCGCCGGCGAGCGCTAACCCGACCGGACCAGCGCCAACGATGAGGACCGGGACTTTTGACATGCTGTGCGCTTACTTTTCAGCGCATCTTTAGTCCTTGCCGATGATCACCTCGGTCGCTATCGTATTCATGCAATGCTCAGCGATCTTAGAGGGAAGGCGGCGCGGTCGTCTTCATCGTGGGTCACGAGGAGCGTCGGCACGCCGACGCGATCGAGGATGTCGCGCAGTTCCCCGCGGACGCGGACGCGCGTCGACGGGTCGAGAGCGGAGAGCGGCTCGTCGAGCAAGAGGATGCGCGGCTCGATGATGAGCGCGCGGGCGAGCGCGACGCGCTGGCGCTGCCCCCCGGAGATCTCCGTGACCCGCGCATGTGCGAGCTGAGCGATCTCGAGCCGGTCGAGCATACGCTCGACTCGCTCGCTTCGATCAGCTGCGGAGACATGACGCGCCCGCAGCCCGTAGCCGACGTTGGCAGCGACGTCCAGATGAGGAAAGAGCGCGTACTCTTGAAAGACGTAGCCAACGTCGCGGCGATGCGGTGGGATGAACGTGTGCTCGTCGAAGAGCGTCCGGCCGTCCAGGACGATGTGCCCGCTGTCAGGCCGCTCGAGCCCGGCGATCAGACGTAACAGCGTCGTCTTTCCGGACCCACTCGGGCCCACGACGACCGTCACGCCGCGCTCGAGGCTCAGCTGCATCTCGAAGGTAAATTCACGGAGGCGCTTGCGCACATCGAGTTCGAGCATCTTAACGGCGATGCTCCGCGAGGCGCACGAGCGAGATCACGATGAGGCTGACGAATATGAGCGCGACCGAGAGTGCCGTCGCGACCGGGAGATTTCCGCTTTCAAGATTGAGGTAAACCGCCAGCGGCAGCGTTTGCGAGACCCCGGCGAGATTGCCTGCGAACATGATCGTCGCACCGAATTCGCCGAGCGCGCGCGCCCAACAGAGTAGGGCTCCGCCGAGCAATGACGGCGCCGCGAGCGGAATCGTCACGAACGCAAACGTGCGCAACGGTCCCATCCCGAGCGTCAACGACGCGGCTTCGAGCTGCCGGTCGACTTGAGCCAGCCCGCCGCGCGCGGCGCGGACGTAGAACGGCGATGAGACGAAGACCTGTGCCATCACGACAGCAGCGGTCGTAAACGAGAGCGTGATCCCCATGCTGCGCAGGAATGGCCCGAACGTTCCGTTGCGCCCGAAAACGAGCAGCAGAGCGAGCCCGGCAACCGCCGGCGGGATGACGATAGGCAGATCGACGAGCGCGTCGACGATCTTGCGTCCGGGAAAGTCCGCCCGCGCGAGGATGTAAGCAAGCGGCGTGCCCAGGACGAGCGTGACTGCGAGCGCGATCAGCGTCGTCATGAAGCTCAAGCGCAGCGCGAGCAGTGCACTCGGCGACGTGATCGCTGCGAGCTCGTTTGGGCCGAGGTGACCGACCAGGCCGGCGAGCGGGATGACGATAAATGCGAGCAAGACGGCCGCGAGGATCGCGACCGCTGCCCGTGTCACGGCGAGATGAAGCCGCGGGCCTTCAAGAAGCCCTGGCCTTCAGGTGAAACGATATAGTCGACGAATGCCTGCGCGCCTTTGGTATCTTGGGCGTTCTTGAGCGCGGCGATCGGATACTCGATGTCCGGCTCGACCGCGGCCGGAAACGGAAACGCGTTGAGCTTCGGCGCGACCGTCGCCGTAACGTCGGTGCTGTACACGATACCGGCGTCCGCCTCGCCGAGCGAGATCTTCGTCACCACGGCCTTCACGTCGAGCTCGTTGGAGACGACGTTCTTCTCGACGTGGAGACCGAGCTTGGTCAGCGCTGCGCGCGCGTAGGCTCCGACGGGGACCGTTGCGGCGGCGAGGACGACTTTCACGCCAGGCTTCGCCAGATCCGCAGGACTCGCGACCTTGACCGGATCGTTCTTCGGTGCGATCAGCACGAGACGGTTCTTCGCAAAGGTCTTCGGGGTACCCGCCACCAATCCAGCATCGGCGACGTTCTTCATCTGCACGAGGTTCGCCGAAGCGAACACGTCGGCGGGCGCGCCCTGCTTGATCTGCGTCGCGAGCGTGTCGGAACCGCCATAATTCAACTTCACCTCGATGCCGGTCTTCTGCGTGAATGCCGCAGCGGCAGCATTGAAGGCCTCGGTCAGCGAAGCGGCGGCAAAGACGTTGACGGTCGCGGCAAGGACGAGGACTAGCGCTATGTTCACTTGGGTATAATGGTCCGATGGCACGGATTTCCCTGCGCCTGAGCTTCCAAGACGAGACGGCGCTCGGTCCCGGCAAGGTCCGCTTACTCGAGATGATCGAGGAGACCGGCTCGATTTCCGCGGCCGGCCGGGCGATGAAGATGTCCTATCACCGCGCGTGGGATCTCGCCGAAAACCTCAACCAAACGTTCAAGGAGCCGCTGATCTCCAAAGCGCCGGGGGGCGTCAAGGGCGGCGGCGCCGAGCTCACCGCAGCCGGTCGCGAAGTCGTTCGCCGCTACCGTGCAATTGAAGCGGGCGTGACGAAACATTCGAACAAGGATCTCATCGCGCTCGAAAAGCTCTTGCCCGAACCGAAGCGCAAGCGGCGCTAAGGACGCCTCGAGCTTAGCAGCAGATACTGCGGGCGTGGCCTTTCGCGGGATCGAAGTACTCGTCGCTCGGAATCATGGCCACGTCGCGATCGTGCTCATGCAAAGCGGTCGATTGCCAGTTCGGACCTTGCTCGCCGCCGTACCAGACTTGGCTGATGCGGCGCGTGTTCTTGATGTCTTTGCTCGGGTCGGCGTCGAGTACCAGGAAGTTCGCGCGCTTTCCGGGTTCGAGGCTGCCCAGATCGCGCGCCTTGGCGCCGAGCGCGGTCGCGCTGACCACGGTCGCCGCGCGGATCGCCTCGAGCGGTGCGAAACCCTGACCGACCAGCAGCTCGAGCTCCTTGTGCGAATCGTATCCGATGATCCGCTCCGGTGCGCCGCCGGAGTCGGTCCCCATCGCAACCGGGATCCCGGCAGCGCGGAGGATTCCGGCGTTCTTCTTCGACATCATCGCCGCGGCGCGCCACAGCGCGGTATCGGGGAGATTGTTGATCGCGTCGCGATAGGCGTCGGTCCTCAGCCAGGCAAGCGTGTCCGGCGGGACGGCGCGAACGAAGAACGGCTC
>DATNIC010000027.1:0-10241 GCA_035604635.1 Binatia bacterium | reverse complement strand
ATCAAACCGTACGTCACGAGCCACAAGATTCCGACGCTGCTCGGCGCGACGGTCGATGAAATCGGCGACGGGAAGTACATCTTCCGCGTCACGTTTCCCGCCGCCGCGGAGGGCTTCTTGGAGGGCTACCTCGCGGGGCGCGCCGGCTACAAGAACGCGGTCCTCATAGCCCCCAACTATAATGCCGGCCAAAGCGCGATCGAAAACTTCGAGAAAGGCTTCGTCGCTGCGGGCGGACGCGTCGTGCAGAAGCTCATGCCGCGACTCGGCACCGCGGACTTTGGACCCTTCATCAACCAATTTCCGGCGAATGCCGACGTCGTGATCGCGTTCGAACCGGGTGCGGACGGCGTGCGCTTCATCCGGCAATATGGGGACTTCGGCAAGAAACTGCCGCTCTTCGGTTTCCCCTCGACGGTCGACGAGAACACGCTCCCGGCCGAAGGCAAGGCTGCGGACGGATTCATCGGCGCCGCATTTTACTTTTCAACCCTGGCGACGCAGCAAAACCAGACATTCGTCAAAGACTGGGAAGCCGCATATCATACGGCACCCGGTTGGCAAGCCGCTGCCGGTTACATCGCAGCGCAAATCTTAGATCAGGCGTTTCGCAGTCTCGCCGATCCCTCCGACAAAGAGGCGCTGGTCAAAACGATCAAGGGCGTGAAGATCGTCTCGCCCGCCGGACCGCTGCACTTCGACAGCAACAACAATCCGATCGCACCGCGCTACATCATGCAGATCCGCGACGTCAACGGGGCCGAGCAGCCCGTCGTCTTCGCAACGATTCCGTTATTCGTCCCCGACGCCTCGGCGCCGCCGCTTCCCAAGAACATCGCGTTCCCGAAAGCCGGCTCGGCTTCGCGCTAGCGATCTAGGCCGGTTGCAAGACCGAGGTGATTGCGCGGCGCAGCTCGGATGCCGTGAACGGCTTGGTCATGAACGCGTTTGCGCCGGCCACCTTGGCACGATCTCCGACTTCGTAGCCGCCGCCGTGCGCGCTCATCATGATGATCGGCGTGCTCTTCCCGCCCTTGCTTCGCCGGATGTACTCGACGGTCTGAAGACCGGAGATCCCGGGCAGCATGAAGTCACAGAAGATCAAGTCGAAGGCGTTCGCGCCGTTCAACAACACGAGGGCGCTTTCGGCATCGTTGCAGACCGTGAAGGCGTACGGCTCTCCCTTTAGCACCTTCGTTATGAGGGCGGCTTGCGAGGGGTCATCGTCGATCACTAACACGTTCCGCTGGTCCAAGGCCATGTAGCCTCATTGGCGCGGAGCCGCCAGCCGGGCCTCCACCGCCGGGTCAAGTTCCCGTAAAGTCAATGGTGACCGGCGTCACGCTCAGGGCATTGCGGGGCAAGGAATTCCCCCAGGCTGCCGAAACAATACCTTCACATTCGAGGGTGTGGACTATGCAGATCGTTCAGGAGACTCTAGCCGAGGAGCTCCGGCGGGCGCTCATCCAAGGCGGCCGCGACTTGGAGTATCTTCTGTTCATCGACTCTAAGCGGCGCACGGCAGAATGGACGATGCGCCTTCGAAACCTGGTTGCGGTGATCGAACGCGCGCGCGAGACGGGCTTCGCCGACGACGAGATCCGCGTGGCCGTCTCGGTCGGCTTATTCCCCGAGCTCTTTGGGGCGCGGATCGACTAGACGCTGACCGCGATCCCACGAGGCAACGGATCGCTTTGCCCCAGCACTGCCGTGCGATAAATGTCATTCATGCAGGCCCAGCGCGTCTTGAGCGCGGTCTCGGCAACCTCGAGCGCGCGACGCTGCAGATCTTCCGTGTCGACGAGGCGCGCGACCAGATCGACTTCACGGCTTGAGTGATCGGCGTCGGCCAGGTAGTGTTCGGCGAAGAACTCGAAGGTAGGATCGCCGGGCTTGTACCCGTGGTGCTTCGCGAGTCCCGGCAGGACGCGCTCGCCGTTGATGGCGGGCTGTTGGCCTTCCTGCGTCGACATCATCGCGACGATCACCGCGAACGGTTCTTCGCGGACGGTATTGAGGTAGAAATACGAACGGGCGCGCCAAGCCGGGAGCTGCTCGGTCGCCTTTACGGCGTCGTCGCTCAAACCGGCGGCCCGGCAGAAGCGCAAGATCGTGTCCGTGTGATCGACCGCGTGACGATCCTCGCCGGGGCCCGCCATCAAGCCTTCCTCCTCGGCAAGATTCTCGAGGATGAAGAGCCGGCTGTCATGGGGCGCCTTGAAATACGCGACTCCCAGGCTCGGCAAGACGCGCTTCACGTGCTGATAATGCTGTGCCATCAGCGCGCCGAGCGGACCGAGGCCGAATTTCCCTTCGAAGAAGTCGACATAGAACGGGTGATCTTTCGTGTGCCAGCGCTCGCGCAAGGCGACGACTTGCTCCGCCGTCGCGTGACCGATGCTGGTTGCTTGATGTACGCTCATAACGATCCTTTACCGGATTGGGCGCTCCTCGTCCTGTAGCACTGCACGCGCGTCGACGATGGTGATCTCGTCGCCGCGCAAGATGACGGGATTGAGGTCGAGCTCGCGGATCCGCGGATCGTCCGCGACCCATGCGGAGAGATCGGCGATCAGCGACGCGAGACGGCCGATGTCGGCCGGCGGGAGCGAGCGAAAGCCCTTCGCGAGCGCACCGACTTTCGAGCGCCCGAGCCGCCGCAAAGCCTCCGCTCGATCGACCGGCGCGAGCCACAACAAACGCTCGTCGAACGCTTCGGCGAAAAGCCCGCCGAGCGCGCACAGGACGATCGGACCGTACAGTTCGTCACGATAGGAGCCGACGATCACCTCGAGGCCCGGCGCAACGCGAGCCTGCACCGAAAGGCCGACGCGCGCTTCATCCGGGGACCCGAGCGCGCGCAGCCGCGTCAGCATCTCGCTCGCGATCGCGCGCAACGCTTGCGCGTCGGCGACGTCGAGCGCCACGAACCCGCCGTCGCTCTTATGAACGGCGTGCGGCGAGAGGCCTTTGACGACGACCGGGTAGCCGATCGTCGCCGCAGCGGCGAGCGCGTCCTCGACCGACCCGGCGAACAGCGTCGCGTTCACCGGAAAGCCGAGACCTGCGAGGATCGCCTTGGTCTCCGCTTCGTCGAGGATGCCTCCTGAGCGCGGCAACACCGGCGGCGTCACGGATGTCCTTTCGCCGGCGAAGTTGCGTGTCGCGGAAAGCCGATAGCGGTCGAGATGAGCGAGCGCCGAGAGGCCGCGCCCATAGCCCTGCAAATACGTCGTGCCGGTCTCGTCGCAGAACCGCTGCCAGGCCGGATTGATCGCGTCGGATGCGCGACCGAGGACCGTAAAGAGCATCTGCGGATGCGCGCGCTGCATCCGCTCGATCAAGCGCGCGTGCTCGAGCGTCATCTCGATCGGACCCGCCGGCAGGACGGAGAGCCGCGAGACGACGACGTCGTAGCCGTCGGCGGCCAGCGCTTCGAGGGCAGCCGCGTGGAGCTCGAGCGATTCCCGCGTCTCCCACGAGCCGCCCAGATCGATGGGGTTGCTCATCGCGGAGTCCCGCGGCTGACGCAGGGCCAGGCCGCGCCGGTCGGCGAGATCGCAAATCAGCCCCTTGCCGCCGCCCGAGATCTCGATCGCTGCAAGACCGCGCGGTTCCCCATCTTGTTGCAGCAAGGCTCGCGCTCTCGAGAACAAGAGCAGGGTCTCGCACAACTCGTCGATGTCCTCGACCAGCGTCGCGCCGTATTGATCGCAGAGCGCTGCAAACAGATTGGCCGAGCCGGCCATCGCACCGGTGTGGGTCGCGGCGGAAGCCGAGGCGAGCGCGGACGTTCCGATCTTGATCGCGACGATCGGCTTGCGCGCCCGCGCTGCTCGCTCGAACGCGGCGCGGATGCGCTCAGGCGCACGAACGCCTTCGACGATGAGGCCGATCGTGGTCGTTGCCGGATCGTCGAGAAAGTTTTCGAGAAAGTCCGCCAAGCTGAGAACGGCCTCGTTTCCGGATGAGACGACTTTCGAGAAGCGGATCCCGCGGTACGAGCCGTAGCTGAGGACTTCGTTGAGCATCCCACCGCTGTGCGAGACGATCGCGACGTCACCAGGATATTCCGGCAGCCTGGAGCGGGAATAGGTCGACGTCCGGTCGTGGAGCGAGGCAAAGCCCAGGCAATTCGGGCCGCATACCGCGATGCCGTAGCGCCGTGCGATCTCCCCGAGCCGGGCTTGAAGGGCGCGTCCCGGCTCGCCGCTTTCGGCAAAACCGGCGGAGATGATCGTCACGCTGCGTATCCCGCGCCGGCCGCATTCTTCGAGGATCTCCGGGACGCGGTCAGCGCGCACGACGATCGCCGATGCATCGACGGCGAACGGGACGTCCGCAAGCGTTGCGTAGGCGGCGACCTCGCCGACCGGCTCTGCATTAGGATTGATACACGCGACGTTCCCGCCGAACCCGACGCTCGCAAGGCCGCCCAGGATCGACTTGGCGTAGGGGTTGCGCGGCGTGGCGCCGATGATGGCCAGCCCCGCGAACGCGAAGAGCCGATCGACCGTCGACGCTGCGATCACCCGAACAAGCGATCCAGAAGCGCGCTCGCGCGAGGAATCTCTTCGAGGTGCAACGCCATCTCCGCCAGCTCTCTCGCGCGCGCTTCGCCGGCGACCGGCACGACGTTCTCGACGAACTTGGCGACGAGCTCGGCTTCGGTCAGCCGTTTGAGATTGACCATCCGCTCTTCGTATGACGCATCGGCGGTGACGATCGTGACGTGCGCCGGCGAGTAACCCTCCCAGTAGAGTCCCTTCTGCTCGCCGCCGGCGGGGACGTACGGCTCGATCGTCGTCCGTTCGATCAAACGTGCCACCTCGGGCGGCGGCGGATTGCCGTCGTGCCATGCGTGGTACGGTCTCGTCCCGCAGACCGCGTGCGCGGCGTTGAGCCGTAAGCTCATCCACTGCGCCATCGATCCGCCGCGGCCGTCACCGTGTTGCGAGGCAGCCGCGCGCGACGGACGCAGGACGATCCGTTCGATCTGCGCCGGGCGCAGGCCGCGTTCATCGACGATCTTCCACAATGCGAGCAGCACGGGATTTTCGTACAGAATGCACGGGAACGATTTGAAGAACGTCGGCGCGATCATGAAATCGCCGCCGAATTCTTCGAGCAGGCTCCAATCGCAGCCGAGCGCGCCCGAGAAGCGCCACATCCCCAAATCGCCCTCGAAGAGCTCCCTATCGCCGGTGAATCCGTGCTGCGCGAGCCGGACCGCGTCGATCCCGCCCTGCGCCATCCCGCCGAGGTGATCGTACTTGGTCATCGGCGGTTCGGACGACGACATCGCTTTGCGCAACGTGGGGACATGCGCGCTGTAGCCGGCGATGCCCAATGCGTGACGCGTCGTCTCGCGGTCGAGTCCAAGCAGCACCGCCGCCGGGACGGCCGATGAGAAGATCGCATGCGGGGCCCCGCGGACCATCGGAATCCCGTTCGCGGCGACCGACGAGGGCCGCCGCCAAGCCGCACCGATCCGGCCGCCGACGTCGAGAGCGGCGACGAGCGCGACCGCGAGCGCCTCGCCCGTCACATCGAGCCACTCGGCGAGCGCGAGCGCCGTCGGGATCGCGACCGCACCGACGTGACCCTCGGGTCCGACCGGTTCGAAGTCGAGTGCGTTACAGCAGATCGTATTCGCGAACGCCGCGCGTTCGACGGAGGCCGGTGTCCCGTCGATGAGCCGCGCGTCGGACGACGGCGTTTGGCGCGCGAACGCCAGCGCAGCGCGGCCGCTCGGGGTTTGTGCGCCTGAGACCATGCAGCCGAAGCAATCCAAGAACATGTGCTTCGCGAAGGAGCGCGCATCCGCGGAGATCTCGGCGAAGCGCAGTCCGGCAAGGTAGTGGGCGATTCGACTGGTGATCGCGCCCGGCGGCGGAGAAACGCTCGCCGTCGTCTCGATAACGCTCATGGGTGCGGAGCGTTTCCTAATTCCAACCGTCCTATGGCAAGCAAACTCTCGACGTCCCCTACGGGACGGCGGCGCTGCGCGATTTCGATCAGCGTACGACGAACGGACATACGATCCATGCGCAATCATTCACTACCAAAGACACCGGCTCCGTTATCTATGTCGCCGGCCAGCGCAGTGCGCACAGCCCACGACCGGGTCGGTCGCGCAAATGCAGTCGATGGTGAATTCCGGTAGAGCCCCAGAGCGCCCTTTTGGTTAGCCGCCGATCGGCGAGACGCTAACGAATGAGTCTTTCGCCGGATCCCAGCGCGCCATGATCACGGAAGACTTCCAGTCGACCCCGCGTTGCGGGATCGCGCGAAAATCGTAACGTCCCGTGACGCCCGTGAACCCGTTTAAGCTCGCGATATAATCGCGGACTTGTGCGGCCGTCGCGTTTGGGCCAAGTCGGCGCAGCGCGGTGATGACGAGTTGGGCAGCGTCCCAGGCGCTCGTCTGCAGGACGTCGGGGCGAATGCCTGCGGTTTGGAAGGCGCGGTAATATGCCGCTACAGCGTCACGGAGTTGTCCCCGAGCCAACTGATCGGGCGGGACCATTGTCGGCAGGCCGGGGATCAGCAGTTCCTTCGGCATGAAGCCTTTGATGGCGTTAAGTTGTTCGTATGTCGCATTCGAATACGAAGTGAGGATCGGGATGTCGATTCCGGCATTCGCGATGCCGCGCAGCGCGGTAACCGAAGGCGTCCCGCTGGCCCAGACGTAGAGCGCATCAGCCCCGGAGTTCTTGATGCGACTCAGTTGCGCCGCGACCGTAAGATCCGCGGGAGCGAAATATTCGACGTCGACGACTGCAGTCGCGTTCCCATCGGGTGAGGCGAAGGCTTGCTTCAACACTTTCTCACCGTCGATTCCGCTCGCATCGGTCGTAAACAAGAATGCGATTTTTTTCCAACCTCTTTTCTTCGCGTAGCGAGCGGTGACGATCGCCAGATCGAGTGTCGACGGAGCGGCCGAGAACACGTAGCTTCCAGGATCAGGATGGATACCGGGCGATAGGCACATCCCGACGGGGCCGTCTTTCAAAAGCGGCGCGACGGCGCTGCAGGTAGCATTCAAAGACGGGCCGATCATGACCGGCGCTTTCGATGCGACGATGCGGTTCACAAGCTGGACGGAGATCGTAGGGTTCGACTGATCGTCCAGGATCACGAACTTGACCGGCCGGCCGTTGATGCCGCCACTCTTGTTTACGTTATCTTCGACCAGCGCTAGAGACTTCGCGACGGCGTTCCCCAAGAGCGCGACCGATCCGGTTAACGGCAAGACCGCGCTGATGTCATACGTATCGGCGGCGGGCGCCGCGCAAGGGACGCTCGTCACGAGCAGAGCGAAGGCGAGCGCCCCGACGAAGCAGCGGAAGAGCGTGCGACGAATCATAGTAGTCTCCTATAGGTAAGCATGTGGAGCTGCGTTCACCCTCCGACCGGAACGAACGCTTCATCTAAAGAAACCGGATGAACGAGCAGCGCCTGATCCCGCAGATAACCGAGCGCAGTTTCGAGGGTCGTCCGATTGCTGGCCAGACCATAGACAAACGGGTCGCCGTCAAAGATCGCGTCGAGCTCTTCGATCTCGGCGATCATCCACGGCAGCATATAACGTAACGTCCCCATATAGTGCATTTTGCTGCGCGCGATCTCGCGCGAGCGGTCGAGCGCATCGTAGAGGCTCTTGGCGACGAACGGGTGCCGCTCGTAAACGTCGCGGCGGATGACGACCGTGTGCATGATCGGGAAAATTTTCGTGCGGCGATAGTACTCTTGCTCGAGCTCCTTGTAGTTGGGGAAGAGCCGGTGCACGCGCGGACTGACGCGCATCGGCTGCGGGATGTCGGCACCGATGAACGCGTCGATTGCGCCCTCGATGAGTAGCGCCTCGAGCGATTCTCCGGTCTTGTTGACCTGTATGTTGAATTTTGCAGCGAGCGCACGCGTCGTTGCCGCATCGTCGCTCAAAGCTCGGAGCGGCGCGTCCTGGAGCCACCGGATCGCCGTAAGGTCGACTCCGTACTCGCGCTGTAAGAGGCCGCGAATCCATAACGCGGCCGTCATGGCAAACGCCGGAACGCCGACTCGTTTGCCTTCGAGATCCTTCGGGGTTGCGATCCCTGCGTCGCGGTTTACGCAGATCATCCCGTGACGGAAAACGCGAGACGGAAAGACGGGAATCGCGACGAACGGGCACTCGCCCCGACTCGTGCGCCGCAGATAGTCGGAGCTCGACATTTCGCCGGCCTGAAACTCGCCCTCGAGCATGCGGCGAAAGACGTCGGCCGGCGTATCGATCGGGACGAACGTCAGATCGATGCCCTCAGGCCGTACCTCACCGGAGAACAGCGGGACCAGCCGGTCATACAGCCCACAGCCAAACGTGATCGGAACATTGGGCATCGGCTCTTCCTTATGACGCCAAGACGGCGTCGAGGGCAATCTCGCGATCGGTGCGAGCAGATTCAACCAGGGCCAGTGCTACCGCCATGGATGCTGTCCCCCAAACACCATCGTGCGCCGGCGCAACGCCTTTAACGACGGCATCATAAAGCTCGTCGATCACGCAATCCTTATTCGGATAGACGCGAGCAGGTGCGCAGGCAATAGTTGCGACTCCCTCGTCACCGTAGATCGTGACCCCGTCCGGCGCCGGGCGTAAGTCGCCGCGCTCGCACGATGCAAGCAAGAAGCCGAAGTGCGACTCGTGCATCGTTCCGGACGCACGCATCGCTCCGCTCGACCCGTAACCGCTCGCAATACGCAAATCCCGCTCGCGTTCTGGATCGACTTCGCTGAGTGCCCGTCGAGCAGTTCCATGCGCGTCGTGCGGCTTTTCCTCGCCGCTCTCGCCGATCCAATAGTGTATTTCGTCGCTGTCGAAGCGATCGTAACCGCTGTACGTTAGCTGCGCCACGGCGCCGTCGGCGAAGGTCAAGAACGCCGCGCATGCGCCCTCGGTACGGCGCGCCGGATCCCAGACGCCCGTTACGGCGCGGACGCTGTGTACGGGGGCCGTCGCAAGCGTTCGGATGATCTCAATTTGATGCGGAACCTGGTTGTACATGATTCCGCCGCCAAGCGAGGAGTCGAGCTCTTCGGGACGACGCGGCCGATAGAGGAAGTTGGTGTAAACGAGGCTGACGATCGTGCGCAAGCGACCGAAATCACCGCTGCGAATGAGCTGCCCCATTAGCACGGTGGGCGGATCGAAAGCGTGGGTGTGGCCGACGATGAGGATTGTACCGGCTCGGCTCGCGGCCTCCGTCATGGCACGGCAATCTTCGAGCGTGAGGGCCATCGGCTTCTCGACGATCGCATGCTTGCCGAGCTCGGCCGCGACGATAGCGTCGGCAGCGTGTCGGGCATGTGGCGTTGCGATATAGACCGCATCGACGTCGTCGCTCGCGCACAAGCTCCGAGCGTCGGGATACGTGCGTCCGCCAAACTCGCGCTCGAAACGTGCGCGCGCAGCGGGCAGCGGGTCGGCAGCGGCCGTCAGCTTCACATGCGGATGCCCGGCAAGCGAGGGGATCATCAGACCCGCCGCGCGACCCAGGCCGACGACACCGACGCGCAAGAGCGTCGTCACCGCTTCATCGCGCCGGCCGGTTCGAGCTCGTCGTACTCTCCAGAGAATGTCTGAACGTCTTCCCAACGCTCCTCAATGCCGATCGGAATCTGCTCGATGTGGGTGAGCTCAGCGTGATCGTACGTCGTCGCCAGTCCGATGGGCGGCGCGCCTGCGATAAAGCGGCGAATGCTCTCCAAAAGGCGCCGGCGCAAATGGATGATCGCGACATCCGAAGTGCCAAGCTTTTCCTTTGTGTGGTCGGTGATCGGCCCCATCGTTTCTTGACATGCCGCGTCCTGGATCATCAGGCTCGCAATCCCCGTCCAACTCCCGCGCTTCATCTCTTCGCGGTCTTGTTGATACCAGTTGCTCATGTTAGCGCGCGGTCGCCAGTATTCGTCAAGATCGATTCCGGGACGCATGCCGTAGAACTCGCGCTGGCGCCTTTCGTCGATCGGCATGCCGGTGAGGCTATGCCAAATGCTGTAGTGCATCGTGTGCTCGTCATCAACCGGTACGAAGATTTGTAAGAGCGGCGGATTCCCACGCTCGATCGGTCGCGACGTAATTGCGGTCGACGGAAAGACGTACCGCGTCATCTTCACGGTCTTGAGCTTGTCGGCGTTCTCGTTCGGCTTGCGAATCGCTACATAGCGAAAGCCGTAACAGGTGTCCGCACACGCGAGCT
>DATNIC010000026.1:0-9630 GCA_035604635.1 Binatia bacterium | reverse complement strand
TCGCGCCGTGATGTTTGGTGTCGTGCCTGTGATAGCTTCCGGGACCGGACATTTTCTTACCACTGCCGTAAAGCGTCCACACCAAGTGTTCACCCACAATTTGCAAAACTTTGCCATCCGGCGAGAGAACTCCGACTAGTGCTTCTTTCGTCCTCTTACTTTCATACGTAAAGTGCACATGGGGTCCGTTTTGCTTAACAACAGTGAGCTTCAATTTGGGCTCGACGAACGTCTTGTGCGCGCCCTTCGCTGATACACTCAAATGTTTTATCGGAGCAATGTCGTTCAGTTGAGTTACGACAAGGTGAACGTTCCAGGTCTTGGGCAGGGTTCTCATAGTTCTCTTGTTCCATTCCAGAATCAAGCTGCTAGCGGTGCGCCTCACCCGTGCGCGAGGGCTTTGTTCTCATTTGGGCGCAACTCTCCCGCTGTGAAGTCTAGGTACATCAAGTCCGTGCTTGCGGGATTGCTTGCAATCATCGTGGCCTGCTGGCCGGCGATCCAGGCCCGCTCGCAATCTCAGCCGGCTCTCGGCCGCAACTTCAATGAAATTCTTGCAGCCGCCGCTCGAGAGGGTAGCTTAAATATCACTTGGAGCGCGTCCGTCCTCGGCGATGCGGACGTCGCAAAAGCGCACGTGGAGCAGTTCAACAAGTTCTACGGCCTGCACCTGACGCACCGGTTCGCCGCCGGCCCGTCGATGCCGCAGCAGGGGAATCAGCTCTTCACCGAGTTCAGCGCCGGTGCGCGGGCGTCGAGCGATCTCTTGTTTTCTTCAGCCCAATCGCTTGCGCCGTTGCTCAAGCACGACATGTTCTACGCGGTTCCGTGGACGTCGTTGCGCCCCGATCTCAAGCTGCCGCCGGAGATCTCCGAGGTCGGGGGGCGCATCGTTCGCGCCGGGACGTCGATCCCCGTCGTCGTCTACAACACGACCTTGATGCCGCACCCGCCGCCGACCTTGCAAGGGATGCTCGCGCCGCAATATCGCGGCAAGCTTGCGACTCCGCCGAATGCCTCGGGCTTCGACGTCCTCTCAGCGACCGATTTCTGGGGCCAGCAGAAAGCGCTCGACTTCGTCCAAAAGTTCGCGGCCAACGCGCCCGGTCTCGTCCGCTGCGGTGACGACGACCGTATCGTCAGCGGCGAGTACGCGGCGCTGGTCGAGGATTGCAGCAGTCAAGGCGCACGGATGCTGCGCGACAAGGGCGCCCCCGTCAACTACCTGATCCCAAGCGACGCGGCGCAAATACGGTACTACTATTTCGCCATTCCGAAAAACGCCGTGCACCCCAACGCTGCCGCGCTGTTCATTCTGTATATGTTGAGCCCGCCCGGGCAGAAATTGTTTTACGACGCGATGCGGATGGATCTCGATTCTCTTCCGGGATCGAAGACGGCCAAGTTCATCAAGCAGTACACGCGGCGCGGCGTGAAGTTCACGATCATCTCGTTAGCGTGGTGGGACGCTCATCCGGAAGCGCTGGAAGGACAGAAGCGAGAAGTTGAAATCCTCTCCGCCTCGCGGTAACGGTTCGGCATCGCACGCGGTCGCCGTCGATATCGGCGGGACGTTTACGGATCTGGTCGCCTTCGATTATGCGACGAAGAACGTCACGTACACCAAAGCCCCCACGACATACGACAATTTCGCGGACGGGATCGCGACCTGCTTTTCGAAAGCCGATCTCACGCCGGCGGCGGCCGGTGCGGTCTATCACGGGACGACGCTGGTCATCAACGCGTTGATCCAGCGGCGTGGGGCAAAGGCCGCGCTCGTCACGACGAAGGGCTTCGGCGATGTTTTAGAGATTGCGCGCGGTAACCGGCCCGATCCCTTCGACTACCATTACTATCGAGACGAGCCGCTCATCCCGCGAGAACGGCGCTTCGAGGTCACCGAGCGGATGGATCCACGCGGCGAGATCGTGCAGCCGCTGGCGCTCGATGAGCTCGACGCGCTTGCCGTTGAGCTGCGGCGAAGCGATGTCGATGCCGTCGCCGTATTTTTCATGCATTCGTACGCGAACCCGGCGCACGAACAGCAAGCAGCGCAGCGGCTTGCACAGCTGCTGCCTGATGCGTTCGTAACGGCGAGTACCGACTTGTGCCGTGAATGGCATGAGTACGAGCGCGTCTCGACCGCCGCCGCAAACGCCTACATCGGGCCGCAAGTGAAGACCTACATTCGCAGGCTCGAGAGCGATCTTCGCAAGGGCGACTTTACCGGTGTGCTTTCGATGATGGGTTCGAACGGCGGCGTCCTCTCGACCGAACGCGCGTGCACGCAGCCGATCGCGCTCGTCGAGTCGGGCCCGGTCGGGGGCTGCATCGGCGCCGCCTTTTACGCGCAGGCACTGGGCTTCGAGAACGTCGTCTCGTTCGACATGGGCGGGACGACCGCGAAATGCGCGTTGGTAGAGGAAGGGCGCTTCGCGGTTACCTCGACGTATTACGTCGGCGGCTACGTGAAGGGTGTCCCGATCAAGTCCCCCGTCATCGAGATCACCGAAGTCGGTTCCGGCGGCGGCTCGATCGCGTGGTTGGACGAGCTCAATCAATTGCACGTCGGGCCGCGCAGCGCCGGCTCGACGCCGGGGCCTGTGTGTTACGGTCGCGGCGGCACGGAGCCGACGGTCACCGATGCGAACCTGTTGCTCGGCCGCCTCAATCCCGCGAACTTTCTCGGCGGCGAGATCCCGCTCGATGTCGAGTCTGCCGCTGCCGCGGTGCGCGAACGGATCGCGGAGCCGCTCGGCTTCGATGACCCAGACGGCGTGCTCCGCGCGGCGGACGGGATCATCGCGATCGCGACCGTGATCATGTCGGGCGCGATCCGGCGGATCTCGGTCGAGCACGGGCGCGATCCGCGCGACTTCGTGTTGTTCTGTTATGGGGGCGGCGGCCCGCTGCACGCGAGCGCGCTTGCGCGAGACCTCGCAATTCCGACCGTCGTCGTCCCGCCGGAACCCGGAAATTTCTCCGCGATCGGGATGCTCTTGGCCGATGCGCGCCTCGATCACGCGACGACATTCGTCCATCCGCTCGACGCCGAGAGCGTCGGCAAGATGAGCGCGATCTTCGCCGGGCTGGAAGCCGAGGCGGCGGGGACCGTGCGCAAAGATTTCTCGCCCGCCGACGTCATCTTCGAACGCTTCGCCGAGATGCGGTATCGCGGACAGCGGCACAACATCAAAGTCCCGGTGACGGGACTCGTCGACGTTGCTGGGATCCGGCACGCCTTTGAAGAGGATTACCGGCGCCGTTACGGGCACGGCGACGCGCAGGCCCTGGTCGAGTTCCAAGCCCTGCACGTCTCGACGTTCGGCCGGCTGCCGCGGCCGGAGCTGTCGCAGTTGCCGCGAGCGGCGACGCAGAGCGCGGTCGCGACGCGGCCGGTCTCCTTCGGGGGCCGGCCGGTCGAGTCGCAGATCTTCCAGCGCTCCGCGCTGGCTCCGGGCTTTTCAGGAGTCGGTCCGGCGATCGTCGAGGAATATGGCTCGACGACGGTCGTTTGGCCGGGCGATCGCTTCGAGGTCGGAAGCATGCGCGAAATCCTCATCCACTGCACGCCATGAGCACGGTTCTGACGCCGGCGACGGAAACGGCCGTCGACCCGGTCACGCTCGAAGTCATCCGGCACGGCCTCGCTTCGATCGCCGGTCAAATCGAGGCGAACATCACGCGCACCGCCTTCAGCCCGCATATCTCGGAGTACAAAGATTATGCCGTCGGGCTCGTCGGCACCGACGGCTATCTCGTCGCGCAAGCGCGCGGCGGGATCCCGATCTTCGTCGCCGATAGCGTCGGCACCGCGGTGCGCGACGGGCTGCAGATCTACGGGATCGAGCGCCTGCACCACGGCGACGTCGTGTTGTGCAATGCCGCCGCTGTCCAGGGCCAGCATCTCAACAACGTCGTGATGTATACGCCGATCTGGGCCGGCGCTGACGGGAAGACGCTGCTCGGCTTTTTCGCGATCAACGCTCACTGGGGCGACATCGGCGGCGCCGCCGTCGGCGCCGGGACCTATCGCAGCACCGACATCTTCATGGAAGGCTTGCAACTGCGCAGCGTCAAGCTCGAGTCGCGCGGCGAGCCGATCGAAGAAGTCTACCGGATCATCGCGAGCAACTCGCGTTTCCCCGAAGAGCTCTTGGGCGACATCGCGGCGCAGTTGAGCGGTTGTCTCATGGGTCGCGACCTGACGATCGGACTTGCAGAGAAGTACGGGATCGAGACGTTCCTCGCCGCGACGAGGCTGATCTTGGAGCGCTCGGAACAACTCTCGCGCGCGAAGATTCGGCAGATCCCTAACGGCGAGTATTCCGCCGAAGGGGTGATGGACAACGACGGCGTTGCCGACGACCCGATCCCGCTCAAAGTGCGCGTCATCATCGACGACGACGAGATGACGGTCGATTTCACCGGGATGGCTCCGCAGCGTCCGCGCGGTTTCAATTCCGGCCGGCACGGCGGCGGTGAGTCGATCGCGCGTCTCGCGTTCAAGTATCTGATCGGGATCGACGAGTCGGCGAACGAAGGGACGTTCCGGCCGCTCAAAGTGATTTTGCCGGAAGGGACGATCATCAGCGCATCGGATGACGCTCCAATGGCGCAATACAACGCGCCGATCCCGACGACGATCGACTTGATCCTCAAGGCGCTTGCGCCGGCGGTGCCCGAACGCATCGCCGGAGGTCACTTCGGCAGCCACTCGTCGCTGAGTTTCTACCGCAGCCGTTCGCTCGGGCGTCCGTTCAAGAGCAGCGACAGCGGGCACGGCGGCTGGGGCGCGTGCGCGACGCACGACGGCGGCGGTCCGTTTCGGACGATGTCGCACGGTGACACGCGCATCGTCCCGATCGAAGTCCAGGAGACGCGCGTCCCGTTTCGGGTCGAAGAGTTTCGCCTGCGCACAGATTCCGGAGGGCCCGGCAAATTTCGCGGCGGCCTCGGCTTCGTGCGGCGCTACCGCATGCTCGGGCCGTGCCTTGCGTTCAGCAACGTCGACCGCCATCTCACCGAACCGTGGGGCGTCCAAGGCGGTCGCCCGGGAGTCCCTGGGCGCATCACGGTCTACAAAAAAGGCGCGAGCGAGCCCGAGGTCCTGTTCAAAATCGAAGACTATCTTTTGGAAGAAGGCGACGTGATCGTTTTGGAGACGGGCGGAGGCGGAGGCTACGGGCCGCCCGAGGAGCGCGCGCGCGAGCTCGTCGAGCGGGATCTTTCGCGCGGGTACATCTCGCGCGAAGCCGCCGAACGCGACTACGGTCTGAAGTTGCCTAACGGGCGCTAGCGGCATGGATGCCGATCGCTCGTTCGTAGCGGTCGCGGGGACGCTCGCGGCCGGCGGCGCGACGCTGATCCTGTGCTTGCTCGCGATCCTCCTGCTGCAGAGTTTCGCCGGCGACGGTTGGCAATGGACCTGGACGAGCAACTACGTCGGCGCCTTCACCGAACCGCAAACCTACCGGGTCTTGTGGAACTCGATCGAGCTTGCCGTCATCGCAACCGCACTCGCGTTTTTCTTCGGGCTGCCGATCGCGTGGCTCGTCGAACGGACGAATTTGCGCGGAAAGGCCACCGTCGTTGCCGTCATGCTCGTCTCGATCCTGGTTCCCGGATTTGCCTCCGCGATGGGATGGCTGTTCTTGCTGCATCCCAAGATCGGCCTCTTCCATCTCTTCAACGTCGTCAGCGTCGCCGGGATGGGCGTGATCATGGGCTTCCAGCTGGCGCCGGTCGCCTTCTTGATGACCGGCAGCGTCCTGCGCGCGATGGATCGTCAGCTCGAAGAGGCCGCGTTTACCGCCGGTGCACCGCCGCTCGAGACGATCCGCCGCGTCGTCCTGCCGCTCGCGCGACCCGCGCTCGTCTCCGCAGCGATCTACGTATTCATCATCGCGTTTGGGACATTCGACGTCCCGGCGATCATCGGGTGGAGTAACCGTATCTTCACTTTCAGCACGTATATTTTTCTGCAGACCAATCCCCAAGCCGGCTTACCGGATTACGGACGGGCCGGCGCGCTCAGCGTCGCGGTCCTCATCGCGGCGCTGGCGCTCACGGTGTGGACGCGTTATCTCTCACTCGACGCGCAACGCTATGCCGTTGTTACTGGAAAAGCATACCAGCCGAGGCTGCTCTCACTCGGGCGCTGGACCTACGTCGCGTACGCGTTCGTCGCCTTTTATTTGGTCGCCGGGATTATCTTGCCGCTGGCCGTCGTCGTTTGGGAGTCGTTTCTGCCGTTCGTGCAAGCGCCTTCGCCCGCAGCCTTCAGTCACCTGACGATGGCGAATTATGCCGCGCTCGGCGGAGACGCGTTCTTCAGTAGCCTCGCGAACAGCGTGATCCTGATGACGCTCGTCCCGCTGATCGTCCTCGTCTTCAGTTTCGCGTTTACGTGGATCGGATTTCGGACGCGCTTCCGAGGACGGACGCTGTTGGACGGGATCGCCTTTTTGCCCCACGCGGTCCCGAGCGTCATCATGGCGGTCGGCGTAATCATCTTCTCGCTCTACTTCCTGAAGTACGTCGTCAACATCTACGGAACGATTTGGATCATGGTGTTCGCGTTCGCCGCGACGTGGATCAGCTATGGAACGCGCATGACCAATGCGAGCCTGTTGCAGCTGCATCGTGAGCTCGAGGAATCTGCCGCGATCGGAGGCGCGAGCACGTGGGCGATCGTACGGGAGATCGTACTGCCGTTGATGTCGCGCGGACTCTTGCTAGCCTGGATTTATCTCGTGATCCTCAGCGGCCGCGAGCTGACTTTGTCCGTGATGCTGACGACGCCCGGCAACACGACGGTCCCCGCTTTCGTCTGGACGAATTGGCTGACGGGCGGGTTGACGCGCGGCGCCGCGGTGACGATCTGCTATCTCCTGTGCCTCTCGCCGCTGATCGTCGGCTATAGCTACTTGATGAACCGGACGAAGCAGTCGCCGGCGCTATGATCTCGATCGCCGGTCTAGAGCTCACATACCACACTGCAGGCACGTCGCATGCCGCTCTGCGCGGCGTGACGATCGAGGTCGGCCAGGGTGACTTCCTCGCGTTACTGGGTCCCAGCGGTTGCGGCAAAACGACGTTGCTCCGGTGCGTCGCGGGCTTGGCGACGCCGGATCGCGGTCGCATCGCGATCGGCGGCGAGACCGTGTTCTCATCCCAGGAGGGCATCGAAGTCCCCGCGCGGCTGCGCGACATCGGGATGGTGTTCCAATCGTATGCGATCTGGCCGCACATGACCGTCGCGCAAAACGCCGCGTTCCCGCTGCGGTACCGGGGCGGGACGAAGAAGGCCGAGATCCGGGAACGGACGCTCGAGATCTTGAGACTCGTCCATCTCGAGGCGCTCGCGGATCGTCCGGCTCCGGCGCTCAGCGGCGGTCAACAGCAGCGGTTGGCGTTGGCGCGTGCGCTGATCGCACAACCGAAAGTCCTCTTGCTCGACGAGCCGTTGAGCAACCTCGATGCGCGACTGCGCGAAGAGATGCGCTTCGAACTGCGTGAGCTGACGCGCCGATTGAGCGTGACGACGATCTTCGTCACCCACGAGCAGGCTGAAGCGCTCAGCCTTGCCGACATGGTCGCCGTCATGAACGAGGGAGCGCTCGTGCAGGTCGCGAGTCCGCGCGATCTCTACAATCGGCCGCAGATCGAGTTCGTCGCGCGATTCGTGGGACGAGCAAATTTGGTGCCGGCAGAAGTCGTCGCGGCCAACGGCGCCGCGTCGCCCGCGCGGGTCTGCGTCGCGACGCCGTTCGGCGAGGTGGAGTGTTTCACGACGGTCCCGCGCCGCGCAGGGGAGCGTGCGACGCTGGCGGTCCAACCCGAAGCCTTCGAAGTCCTCGTCGCGGCCGCGTCGGAGCCGGGCGTACGCGGGACGGTCGAAGGCGCCGCGTTCCTGGGAGATGCGGTCGAATGTATCGTCCGCACCGGCGATGCGATGCTGATCACGAAGTTGCCGAGCTCCGCCGCGCCGTCCGTCGGCGAGAGCGTCACCGTGCGAATTACTTCGCGCACCTGCATGCTCTTGAACTAGTGGAAGTTCACGCCTTCGGTGCCCAGCGGTTGAACGAATCGACCCATCGCGCGTCGAGGAATTTCGCATCGGGCCACGGTTCTTTGACGTCGCCGTTCTCGATCGTCAGCTTCCAAAACGTCGCCATCGACTTTTCTGGAAGGTGGCCGCGCTCGTCGTAGCCGGGCATCGCCTCGTCGTACGCGCGATTCGCGTAGGTTTCGTCGAATTTCAGCCGGTCGACGTATGTCTTGACCGCAAGCGCGCGGTCGCTCCGCGCCAAGCGTATCGCCGCTACGTGCGCGCGAAGGAGCGCCGTCACCGTCTCGGGGTACCCGTCGACAAACGCCTTTTTCGCGTAGTAGAGGTGCTTCGGCCAACCCGGTGAGACATCGCGCGCCTGCGTCCCTAGGAGCGTGAAACCGAGGTCCAGCGCCTCCCATTTGAACGGCGCATTCATGATCGCGGCTTGCAACTTCGAAGACTTCATCGCCGAAAACGCGCTCGGACTCCCACCGGCCTGAATGATCTGCACGTCCTTTTCCGGCGTGAGACCGTTCTTCTTCAATACGTAGCGCGTGATGACGTCGGTGAGCGATCCGAACGTCGAGACGCCGATGTTCTTCCCTTTCAAGTCACGCCACGACTTGATCGACGATTGCGCGACCCACGCGAAATCCGCTTGATTGAACCCCGCGTAGAACCCGACTGCCGGCTGCCCCGCAGAGATGAGATTGATCAGGCCGGTCGACGAGGCCAAACAGACGTCGATGGAGCCGCCGGCGAGGGCCTGAGCAACCTCCGCGTCGCCGCGAAAACCGAGCGCTTTGACGTCGAGACCTTGCTCTTTGAACGTTCGAGCCACGGCGAGGTACAACGGCAGCTGCGTCGGCGAATCGACGGCGGTTCCAATGGTGAAGCTTGGTTTTTCGATCGCAGCGCGGAGGGCGTCGCAAGGTGCGAAGGCGGCGAGCGCCCCGGCGGCCGCCGCCCCTATAAAGGAAGCCCGGCTAGATCCCATCGAGGATGTGGCCGAACTTCGCTTGGACCGACGCGAGCAGTTCCGGCGTGGCACGAGCGACCTTCGGGAAGTCTTTCAAGCGCTCGTAGGGACGGCACGCGTCGATGACGGCACGCGAACTCTGAAAGACTTTCGCGTCGTGGGGAATCGTCGGATCGAGGGGCGTGCTCCAAGCCTTGCGGATGAAATCGATGTCCTCGACCGGATCGCAGCGCGTGCACATCGCCCACAAGACGTCGAACATATCGCTCGGGTCGACGTCGTCGTCGACGACGACCGTGAAGCGGCCCAGATAGTTCCCCGATTGGCAATTTGCCGCCAGCATCGCGGCCTGCTTTGCATGGCCGGCGTAGCGCTGCGTAATCGCGATCACGTTGAACATCCGTCCGACGCCGGCTTCGTGGCACCACACGCCCGTGACGCCCTGCAGTCCGGCGGCCTCGACCTCGTCCCAGATCATCCCGGCCTTCACGATCGCTTTGCCGTACGAGAGGTCGGTCGGAGGACGCATCGGAACCGCCATCGTCAAGATCGGATCGTTGCGATAGTAGACTCGCTGTACGCGCAGAATCGGCTG
>DATNIC010000025.1:0-8204 GCA_035604635.1 Binatia bacterium | reverse complement strand
GCTCGCGGCCGTGATCGATTTGCTAGTGAAGGCGCAAGCCGATGCCGTCCTCCTCACGTGCACCGCGTATTCACCCGCCGTCCCCGAGATGCGGCGGCGCTTTGCGCCGGTTCCGATCCTGGCCGTCGATCAGACGATGGTGGAGCACGCCGTGACGCTCGGTGCGCGGATCGGCGTCCTCGCAACCGTGCAAACCGGTCTCGAGCAGCAGCAAGTGTTATTGCGCGATGCCGCGGCCGCTGCCGGAAAAACGATCGAGATCGTTTCCAGCCTCCATCCTGAAGCGATGGAGGCACTGCGGCGCAACGATCGCGAGGAACACGATCGCATCCTCCTCGCAGCTCTCCCCGCGCTCGTGGAGAGCGTCGACGTCGTGCTGCTCGCGCAAGTCAGCATGTCGCCGCTAATAGGCAAACTCGAGGGCCGCTTCACCAAGCCCGTGCTCAGCAGCCCGGAGCTTGCCGCCGCGCGTCTGCGCGAAACGCTCTCGGCAACGGCAATTCGTAACTAAGCGGCGCCGGCCCGAACGTACTCGTAGTCGAACGGCAGGCCTTTGATCCCTCGTTCAGGTGGTGCGAGCCAACTTGCGATCTTTCCGATCTCGGTCACGGGGTGCATGAGGCTCTTGACGAAGGCGCGATCGCTCGCCGACGGTAACCACTCGTCGCGCATGGTTTCGAACGTCGCGGCATCGACCAGCTTGCCGTCGAGATCCACCGGTGTGTTCGCCCAGCTCCCGATCGTCCGGTGAAAGCGGGTGCTCGGCAAGCGCAGACGGTACCCTTGGCCGGCGCGTTCGATCAAGCGGTTCCAGCGTGCGAGACCGCGCTCGGAGTCCTCGACGTATGCGTTGCGCATGACCTCGTTCATCGCATTGCGCATCGGGACCGACTCGATCCGCACCCCGCCGGCGCCGTCGGGGACTTCCAAAGCATAAGCCGTCCCCGTCTCGAGGTGATCTCCGAAGCGCACCTCGTCCGGCCGGCCCTTGATGCCGTTGGCAAAGTACGATGCAGCATTCGATGAGATGTCGGCGCCGAAGAGATCGAGCGACGAGCTGAACCAAAAGTTGAGGTAGCGCTGGACGGTCGGCAAGTCGATCGCACCGGCCGCCCGCACCGCGCCGGGATCGTCGCTGCCGATCTCGTTCATCACCTCGAGCGTCCGTTTGACGACGCGCGCGATCCCCGTATCGCCGACGAACATGTGGTGCGCCTCTTCGGTGAGCATGAAGCGGCACGTCCGCGCCAGCGGATCGAAGCTCGACTCCGCGAGCGACTTGAGTTGAAACTTGCCGTCGCGGTCCGTGAAGAACGTGAACATGAAGAAGCTCAGCCACTCGTCGATCGGTTCGTTGAACGTACTGAGGATACGCGGATTGTCTGCACTTCCCGAATGCCGTTCGAGCAGCTCTTCGGCTTCCTCTCGCCCATCACGGCCGAAAAATGCATGGAGGAGATAGACCATCGCCCAGAGGTGGCGCCCTTCCTCGACGTTCACTTGAAAAAGATTGCGCAAGTCATACAGCGACGGCGCGGTGTGCCCGAGGAGGCGCTGTTGCTCGACCGACGCCGGCTCGGTATCGCCCTGCGTGACGATGAGCCGCCGTAAGGTCGAGCGATGTTCGCCGGGGACTTGCTGCCAGACCGGTTTGCCGAACTCGTCCCCGAAACCGATCCGCCGATCCGTCTCCGGATTTGCGAGAAAAATGCCCCAGCGATATTCCGGCATCTTGACGTAACCGAACGTCGCCCAGCCTTTGGTGTCGACCGACGTCGCCGTCCGCAGGTAGACGTCGCGGTGTTGGAAATCGGTCGGTCCGAGCGTCGTCCACCACTCGAGAAAACGCGGCTGCCAGCGTTCGAGCGCGCGTTGGAGCGTCCGGTCCGAACTCAAGTCGACGTTGTTCGGAATCAGCTCGCCATAGTTGATCGACACTATACTCTCTCCCAATCGAAATGCGGTTTGGAGCCGGTCCCGAACAGCTTGAGCGCGCCGCGCTCGCCCGTCGCGTTCGGACGGATGAAGACCCAATTTTGCCACGCCGAAAGCCGGCCGAAGATCTTGGTCCACAGCGTCTCCGGCCCCGGAAAGCGCAAGCTGGCTTCGAGACCCGTCAGGGCATCGGGCGAAAGCGCGGCTCGCTCTTCGATCGCCAAACGAATCTCGTCGTCCCAATCGAGCTCATCGGGCGTCACGGTCGCCAAGCCCAGTTCGAGCGCTTCACCCGCCCGCAGCGTTCGATGCGCGGCGGACCGCAGCCGCATCAGCGCTTCCACATCGTCGTTGAAGCGCGTCGCAAGCCGGCTTCTGCCATTCGGGGCCGGAAAGCACTCGAAGTTCGTTTCGTCGAGCACGATCGCGGGCGCAGCGTCGTCTTCGCCGGCGAGCATGTACGCGCGATCCGCCGCGAGCGCAAGCTCCAAGAGCGGCCCCGCAAAGCACGAGCCCGGCTCGATCAATGCATAGAGGCTGCGCGAGGTCACGTCGAGACGCGCAAACGTTCGTCGCAGCAAACCGACCGTTTCGCGGACGAGCCAGTGCGCGCGCTCGTCATGCAGAGTACGGCCGATCGCAAGGACGGCCTGCGCATCACCTTCGGTCTTGATCACGATCACACCGAGATCGGTCTCGTTGCTGCGCAGCCGGAGGATCGCGTCATCGAGTTCGCGTGCCATAGCCAGCGGCCACCAGGCATCGCCGAGCGCGACGATCTCTTCGACTCTCGCGGGCTGCGCGTCGCGCGGCCCGAGCACCGTGAGCGTCGCGCAGCGCGCTGCGCGGTCGAGCTTCACGCGGACGTGCCGGTAGCGCAGGTCGTCGCCGGAAGCGCTGCGCTCGAGCGCACGCAGCGTAATCCCCCGGGCCGGCGCATCGCGTTGCGACGTCACGACGGCGGCCGCCGACCGCGCGCGGACGAGCTCGGAAAACTCTGACGGCGGCGCGATCGCGTCGACGAGCCCCCAAGCTTTGGCGCGCTGCGCGCGGACGCCGTCGGCATTAGTGCAAAACAGATCGGCGATGTCTCTGCGGACCCTTCGCTTGTCGACGACGCGCGTCAGTCCGCCGGTCCCCGGCAGCACGCCCAGCAAGGGGACTTCGGGCAAGCTGACCGCGGTCGACCGATCGTCGACCATCAGGATCTCATCGCAGGCAAGCGCGAGCTCGTAGCCGCCGCCCGCGCAGACACCGTTGATCGCCGCGATGAAGTGCAATCCGTCGCGGCTGGAGTCTTCCATCCCGTTGCGCGTCTCGTTGGTGAACTTGCAGAAGTTCACTTTCCATCCGTGCGAGGATTGACCGAGCATGTAGATATTCGCGCCCGCCGAGAAGACACGCTCGTACGCGCTCGTCACGACGACGCACGCAACCGCGGGATGCTCGAACCGGATCCGGTTCAGCGCGTCATGCAGCTCGATGTCGACACCGAGATCGTAGGAGTTGAGTTTCAGCTTGTAGCCGGGGCGCAGACCTGCGTTCTCGTCGACCGCGAGCGCGAGGGTCGCGACCGCCCCGTCGGTGTTCAGCCGCCAGTGCCGGTAGCGCCCGGGCGACGTCTGAAAATCAACGGGAGGATGGGCAGCCTGGGAATCGACAATGGCCATGCCGACCTCCTGGAGCGGTGCGGTGTCTGTGTAGTTTAATGCATATTCTGCACCGCAGCAAGCACTATGTTGCAGAATTATAGTGCAGCCTAGAGTCCCAGTAGGCGCGTCCGCTTGTGCGCGTCGGCGAGGAGTTCGGCCGGGACCCCTTCCCAAACGGCACGCCCCTTCTCCATTACGACGACGCGGTCGGCGAGCGGGGTCAATTCTTCGAGGCTCTTGTCGACGATCACGAGCGTCTGGCCCTCCGCTTTCAGTTGCGCAAGCGCCGCGCGGATGTCGGCGCGGACAAGCGGCGCGAGGCCCTCGGTCGCTTCATCGAGCAGCAGCAGGCGCGGACTCAGCATCAGCGCGCGTCCGATCGCGAGCATCTGCTGTTCTCCGCCGGAGAGATTCATCGCGACGCTGCGCTCGCGCTGGGCGAGTCGCGGGAAAAGCGCGTAGACGCGCTCGAGGGTCCATGGCTGCGCGTAGCCGCCGTAGTTCGCGCTCGTCGCGATGAGATTCTCTCGGACCGTCAGCGTCGGAAAAACCAAGCGCCCTTCGGGGACGAGGCCGATCCCGAGCCGCGCAATGCGATGCGACGGTTTATGCGCGATATCCGTCCCCGCGAATTCCAGCGCACCGCTGCGCGCGCGGACGAGCCCGACGATCGTGTGCACCGTCGTCGTTTTCCCCATTCCATTGCGGCCCATCAGCGCGACGACCTCACCTTCGCCGACCTGCAGCGTCATCCGGAAGAGCGCTTGGCTCGGGCCGTAGTACGCGTCGACGTCCTCGAAACGCAACAATGGTCTCACTCGGCGTCTCCGAGGTAGGCGCGTCGCACCGCGGCGTCACTTCGAATCTGGGCAAACGTCCCGGTCGCAATCGCGCGGCCTCCGTCGAGCACGGTGACGCGATCGGCAAGCGCCTCGACCGCGCCGACGTCGTGCTCGACCAGCACGATCGTCATCGTCCCCTTGAGTGCTTGCAGAATCTGAACCAATCCACGCGACTCTTCGATCCCGACGCCGGCCAGCGGCTCGTCGAGCAAGAGAACGCGCGGCTCGAGCGCAAGCGCGACGGCGATCTCGAGCTGACGGTGCTCGCCGTGCGAGAGCACGCGAGAGGGCAAGGCCGCGCGAGCGCCGAGACCGACGCGCCCGAGCAGTTCCCGCGCCGGTTCCCGCAGTGCAGCATCGGTTCTGGTGGGACGCCAGAAGGCGAAACCGTGCGGCTCACGGGCTTGGACGGCAAGCGCCACGTTGTCTTCGGCCGTGAAGTCGGCGCAAAGCGTCGTGATTTGGAAGCTCCTCGCGATCCCCATCCGTGCACGTTCGTACGGCGGCCGGCGGGTGATGTCGTGCCCTGCGAATTCGATCGTCCCGCGATCGGGCGACACTTCACCGAACAACTGCGCTAGGAGGGTCGTCTTGCCGGCACCGTTGGGACCGATGATCGCATGCAGCTCGTTCTCCGCAACGGCAAGCGAGACGTCGTCAGTCACCCGTAAGGCACCGAACGATTTCGAAAGACCGTGCGTTCCCAGCATCGTCTCAGACATCGTCGCCTGCGATCAGTCCCGCAAGCCCACGCTTGCCGGCCCAGACGACGAAAATCAAAATCGGACCGAGGACGATCATCCAATGCTCGGTCAACCCGATGAGAACCGTCTGCAATACGAGGAATGCTGCAGCGCCGAAGATTGGGCCCAGCAACGTGCCTGCGCCGCCAAGGATCAGCATGACGAGCAGATCGCCCGATTGCAGCCAGTTCGCGGAATCGGGACTCGCGATGCGTTGGAAGTCGCCGAACAGCGCGCCCGCCAGGCCCGTCACGGCGCCGGAGATTGCGAACGCAGCCCAGCGGTACCGATGAACATTGAAGCCGAGCGCCGCGACCCGGCGCTCGTTTTGCATCGCCGCACGCACGACCGTCCCGAACCGTGCGCGAATGGCGCGCTGCGAAAACAAGACGAATGCCGCTAAGAAGAATAACGCGACGAAATAGAAGATCGTGGGGTTTGCGAGATCGATTCCCGGCAACACGTCGCGTGCCGTCATCGGTAGACCGTCGTCCCCACCGAGCGGTTTGATGCCGTTGACTAAGTAGTAGATCATCTGCGCAAACGCCAGGGTGATCATAATAAAAAAAATCCCCGATGTCCGGACCGATACGGCCCCGATCCCCGCGGCGAAGAGGCCCGCGATGACGACGGCGAGCAGCCAGTTCAGTCCCGCCGCGTGTAAACCGTTTTTTGCAGCGAACGCGACCGTGTAGGCTCCGATGGCGAAGAACGCGGCATGACCCAAGCTGAGCATCCCGCCGTATCCGACGATGAAGTCCAGCGCTGCTACGGCGAGCGCATAGATGACGACACGGGTTGCGACGGTGATCCAAAACGGCTGGCTCGCGACGTTCGCGGCAACGGGCAGAAGAACGAGGACGAGCGCGGTAAGCGCGAGGGCGAGTCTAGCGCGAGGCAACCGGGAAGAGTCCGCGCGGGCGCAAGATCAGTACGACCGCCATGAAGACGTAAATCGACACCGCGCTCAAGCCGGCTCCGAGCGTGTCGGCCGTCGAAGCCGAAAACAGATGTTCGAGCGCCGAGGGGATATACGCGCGCCCGAACGTGTCGATTGCCGCGACGAGCAGCGCCGCGATGAAAGCGCCACGGACCGATCCGAGGCCGCCGATGACGATCACGACGAACGTTGGGATCAGGATTTGCTCGCCCATCCCCACGCTCACGGCAAAGAGCGGACCAACGGCGGCTCCGGCAAGGCCGGCCAGCAAGCCGCCCAGACCGAAAACGAACGTGAACAGGAGTCCGATGTCGACGCCCAGCGCCTCGACGATCTCGCGGTGGGTTGCCCCCGCTCGCACCAGCATGCCGATCCGCGTGTATCCGATCAGCAAATACAGCGCGACCGCGACGGCTAAGCCGATCCCAATGACGACCAGCCGGTATACCGGATACGGAACGCCAAGGAGATTTACCGAACCGCTCAGTGCCGCCGGAACGGACATGAAAATCGGGGAACGTCCCCAAACGATCGAGACGATCTCGTTGACGAACAAGATGACCCCGAACGTCACGAGCACTTGATCGAGATGATCGCGCCCGTAGAGCCAGCGCACGAGCGTGATCTCCATCAGAACGCCCGCTGCGCATCCGCACGCGGCGCCGAACAGCAGCGCGATAACGAACGGCGCGCCGTGCGCGACCGCTGTCGCGGCTGCGAATGCGCCGATCATGTAGAGCGATCCTTGAGCGAGATTGATCACGTTCATGATCCCGAAGACGAGCGTCAAGCCGGATGCGAGCAAAAACAGCATCACGCCCAGTTGCAGCGAGTTGATCAACTGCTCAAGGAAAAGCTCCACGAGGCGAAGACTCCGTTACATCTTGCACTTGGATGAGAACGGGTCTCCGTAGTCCTTGACCACGCGTGTCTTCGTAACGATCGCAAGTTTTCCGTCGGCCCCCGGCTGGACTTGCATCAAGTACCAGTCCTGGATCGGATACTGATTGGGACCGAACTTGAAGTTGCCGCGAACAGACTTGAAATCGGCCTTGCGCAATGCCTCGCGGATCACGTCGAGCTTCGAATCGTCGCCCTGCGCCGCCCGCAGCGCGCTGCCGATCGCGTGCGCCGTGTCGTAACCGTCCGCCGCGTAGAACGTCGGAAGCCGGTGATAGCGATCGAAGAAAGCCTTCACGAACTGCTTGTTCTGCGGGTTGGTGAAGTCGACGCCGTAGTGCCCGATCACCGACATCCCGGCTGCGGCATCGCCGACTGCAGCGAGGGTCTGCTGATCGAGCGAAAAGACCGTGACGATCACCGGGATCTTCAGGCCCGAAGCCGCGTACTGCTTGAGGAAGTTGATCCCTCCGCCGCCCGGTAGGAAATAGAATAGCGCGTCCGGCTTGATATCGCGGATGCGCGCGATCTCGGCGGAGAAGTCGGTCTGCTCCAGCTTCGGATAGATCTCCTGACCTTGGCCTTTGTACGAGATCTTGAAGCCCGTGACCATGTCGTGGCCCGCAACATAGTCCGCGGCCATGAGGACCATCTTCTTCCAACCGTGATCGTTGGCGTAGACGCCGGCCGGGACGTTGGCAGCGTCGTTTTGGAATGACACCACGAAGATGTTCTTGTTGCAATCGGCCCCTGCGAACTGGGACGAGCCGGCATTCGGACTCACGAAGATCGCGTCCGCCTGCACGACGTCCGGGACGACGGCCCCCATTACGTTCGAGAAGACGATGCCGGTCAAGATTTTTATCTTCTCCTGTTGGAGAAAGCGATCGGCGATCTCGCGCCCGGTCGCCGGCCGCAGCGCATCGTCCTCGACGAGCACGTTGACCGGGACCCCACCGAGCTTCCCACCCTCTTGCGCAACGGCGAGCAAGAAGGCGTCCCGGACATCCTGGCCGGTATACCCATTCGGGCCTGAGAGCGTCGTAATGAGACCGATCTTGACGGGACCCGCCGCGGTCGCGCTGGAGCAGCAAAGCGCTGCTAATAGGAAAACCGCTAGCGACGTACGCAGACGATTCATAGTCAGAACCTCCGGAAGTAACAAAGCCGCGGTCTAAGAATATCGCAGAGA
>DATNIC010000024.1:0-3467 GCA_035604635.1 Binatia bacterium | reverse complement strand
GGCGACATCATCACCCACATTTATCACAAGAACTTCAGCCACATCCTCGATGAGAACGATAGGGTCGTCCCGTCGGTTTTCGCGGCGGCACGTCGCGGTGTGCTGTTCGACATCGGATTCGGCGGCGCGAACTTCTCCTGGGACGTGGCGGAGAAGGCCTATGCTCAGGGCGTCGTGACGGATATGATCAGCTCCGATCTGCAGCAGCTGAACGTCACCGGCCCGACGTTCTCGCTCGCAAACATCCTCACGATCCATCGCCGACTCGGCTTCTCGCTGCGCGAGGTTATCGAACGCGTAACGTCGACACCGGCAAGCGCGCTCTCGCTATCCGATCGCGCGGGAAGCTTGCGGCCGGGGATGCCCGCGGACGTTACCGTTTTTCGTACCGAGGCCGGTGAGTTCGAATTACTCGACTGCTTCAATACGACGAGGACCGCGGAGGAACGGATCGTCCCCGTCATGGCGTTTAAAGACGGCGTCCGGTGTGGTTCTGATCTCGAGCGGTGCCAAGACGAACGCAACTGGTTCATGGAGATCATCGAAGATCACATCCCCGAGCCGGTCGAGCAGTTTTCGGACGCGCAGCGCGCGTTCTTGGGCTCGCTGCAAGAAGAGCTCGCCTCGATCGAATGGGAGGTCGTTGCGCCCAAGCTGATGGACCTAGAAAAGGTGATCGCGCTGCAAGAGGCCGTGTATCGCGCGCGCGAGCGGAATGGGCTCTCGATGCGCGATGCGCTCCGAGCCGTCTACGGCTGCTTCATTTATCACTCGTTTGCCATTCAAGTCGGGCTCTTCTTGATCTGTCTCGAGCGAAGCTTCGTCCTCGAGCGCCTGCGCGCCGTAACGTCGCGGGCCCACGCTGCTGCATAAAGGAGCTACTCATGACCGCCACTATTTCCGAAGCGACGACCAGCAAATACGCTCAGGCCGGAAACGTCAAGATCCACTACAACGAGATCGGATCAGGTGACCCGATCGTCTGCTTCCACGGCGGCGGACCGGGCGCGAGCAGCTGGAGCAATTTCCGGGAGAACGTCGAGGCCTTCTCGCGCGAACACCGCGTGCTGCTCGTCGATCTGCCGCAGTACGGGAAATCCGACAAGATAACGATCACGGGCCCGCGCCTGACGTCGTACACGAAGATCATGTTCGACTTCCTCGATGCGGTCGGGTTGCAGAAGGTCGACTTCGTCGGAAACTCGTTCGGCGGGCAGGTCGCGATGAAAATGGCGATCGATCGCCCCGAGCGCGTCAAGCACGTCGTGATCATCGGGAGTACGCCGGTCAACTTCAGCCTGTTTTGCCCGATGCCGCTCGAGGGCATCAAGATGATTCAAGCCTACTATAAAGGCGAAGGGCCGAGTCTCGAAAAGATGCGGACGCTCATCAAGACGCTCGTTTACGATTCGAGCTTCCTCACGGAAGAAGTCCTGAAGGAACGGTTCGAGGCGAGCAACGATCCTGAGGTTATCCGCTGCGCCAACGGCCCGCAGCCGGAGCGGGAAGATCTCACCGCCCAATTCCCCAAAATGAAGGCGCCGCTGCTGGCCGTCTGGGGGATGGACGATCGCTTCGGCGCGCTCGACGTCGGGCTGCTGATGACGCGGGCGATGCCCAACGCGCAGATGCATATCTTCAGCAAGTGCGGTCACTGGGCGCAAGTCGAGCACGCGGAAGAGTTTAACGAGCTCGTCCTCTCGTTCCTCAAGCGTCCGCTTCCGAAGGCGTAACGGACGTGTTTAGGCTCGGCATCCTCGCGCTGTGCGCCGCCCTGCTGCTGGGATTGCAAAGCCCGACATTTGCGCAGACGAGCGCACCGCTGACGACCTTGCGGCTCGGGGGTGTCCCAGTCGACGACGTCATGCCCGTGCTCTATGCGCAGCGCGAGGGGCTGTTCGCAAAGGTCGGACTCAACGTCACCATGCAGCCGATGACGGGCGGCGCGATCGCGGCAGCCGTTTTGAGCGGCAACCTCGACCTCGGGAAGAGCAGCATCATCGCGATCATCCAAGCCCACGCACATGGGGTACCGTTGACGCTCGTCGCGCCGTCCGCGGTCTACGATCCGAAGAATCCGGACGCCGTGCTCGCCGTCAACGGCGATTCGACGATTGCCTCCGCGAAAGACTTGATCGGGAAGTCGGTCGGCATCGGGTCGCTCGGCGACGTCAGTAACGTCGCCGTAGAAGCCTGGCTCGCGAAAAACGGCGTCGATTGGCACAGCGTGCAGTACGTCGAGACCGTCATCCCGCAGACGCCCCAACTCCTCGAGCAGCGGCGCGTCGACGCCGCGGTGCTGATCAAGCCGTTTGCGACCGAGCCGGTCAGCTCCGGAAAAGCAAAGATCATCGCCCTGCCCTATGATGCGATCGCACCGCGCTTCCTCGAATCCGTGTGGTACTCGACGCGTTCGTATCTCGACCAGCATAGAAGCGCGATGCTCGCGTTCCAGCGCGTCGTCGCGCAGGCGTCGGTCTACACGAACGCCCATCCGGATCAGACCGTCGACCTCTTGGCTTCTTTTACGAGGATCACTCCGGAGCAAGCCGCGCGCGTACCGCGAATCGTTACCGGCACGACCTTGAACCCGCGCGAGATCCAGCCGATCATCGACGTCATGGTGCGTAATCACATCCTCGAGAAAGGGTTCGATGCACGCGAAATCATCTGGCCCTGACGGTCACACTTTCGAGCGTCAAATAACGGGGATCCGCGAGGGGAGCACGCGGTTTCCGCGTTACGACGCGGCGGTGCTCGGCTTCGAAGGGTACTGGTATCCGGTCATGTGGTCGCGTAAGCTGCGCTCGAAGCCGGTTGCTCTGCAGCTCTTCGGCCGCGACATCATGTTCATAAGAGAGCACGGCAAGGCGTACGCGCTCGAGAACCGGTGCCCGCACCGCGGCGTCCCACTCTCGCTCGGCAAACGCGAGTTCGCGGGGACATGGACGTGCCGGTATCACGGCTGGACGTTTGACGTCAAGTCGGGCGTCCTGGTTGCGGCCCTCACCGACGGTCCCGACTCGCCGATTTGCGGGAAGGCGTCGGTGCGGACGTATGCCCTCAAAGAACGCCTCGGGCTCATCTGGCTCTACAACGGGACGGGCGAGCCGCCGCCGCTCGAGACGCACCTGCCGCAAGAGTTCTTTCATCCGGAAGCGACGATCGTCGGGCGCATTACGGACCGCCGCGGCGATTGGAGGTATGCGGCCGAGAACGGCTTTGACGAAGGGCATGCGAAGTATCTGCACCGCAACGCTGCGATGATGTTCTTCCTGCTCATGCCCGGCTACAGCCGCGTCAACGTCGAGCCCGACGACGAAGCGCCCTGGGTGACTAGAAAGGTCCAAAGCGTCGAGTTTGAGAGCGAGTACCCCGGACTCGGTAAGTGGCCGAGGCGCGCGTTTTGGAAAAGAAAACGGCGCGGTGCGCGCGTATCGATTCGGATGCCCGGCCTTTTGCGGGTC
>DATNIC010000023.1:0-2582 GCA_035604635.1 Binatia bacterium | reverse complement strand
CCGTTCGATTACCCCGTGCAAGCGCGGCTGCTCCTCGCGCCGCCGAACCTCAATCCAAAGTTGGCGAATTTTGCGGCGCGCGCCGCGGCCTTGATAGAAGAAGCCGTCGACCGGTCGCGCGGCCGCGCATTCGTGCTGTTTACGTCGTACGCCCGGCTGAACGAGATCTACGGGCTCTTGCGCGAACGGCTTGCGTTTCCGACCGCAATGCAGGGCGATCGTCCGCGCCCGCTCCTGCTCGAGTGGTTTCGCACGACGCCCAACGCCGTGCTCTTCGCGACCGGGACCTTTTGGGAAGGGATTGACGTTGCGGGTGATCAGCTCTCATGCGTCATCATCGACCGGCTCCCGTTCCCCTCGCCCTCCGATCCGGTCATCGCCGCGCGGCTTGCCGCGATCGAAGCGAGCGGCCGCAACAGCTTCGAGTCATTCATGATCCCGATGGCGACGATGCGGCTCAAGCAAGGGTTCGGGCGGCTGATCCGCTCGAAAGCCGATCGAGGTCTCGTCGTCCTGCTCGATGGACGGGCGCTCGGGATGCGCTACGGGCAAACGATCGTCGATGCGTTACCGCCGGCGCGGCGCATCGACGATTTTCGTGAGCTGGACGACTTTTTTGCGTGAGAATTGCGTTGGATCACTCATCCGCGCGCAACGAACCTGCCGAAAACTAGGTAGAGGGAATCGTGCAGGTATGTTCGCCGTGAGCGCTGATCGTCAAAGAATCCGCTTCATCCCGGTAGAGAGTGCCGAGGAGGCGCCGCTGTGCTGGAATTGCGGTAAAGCGGTCGCCGGCCCGGCGGAAGCGACGTTCATCTATCCGCGCCAGCGCCAGGTCTTGGTCGACCGGTGGCTGCGCTGCGAGTGCGGCGCATACCAAAATACCTCGCGGCGCCACGAGATCACGATCGAAGGCTACAAGCGCGCTAATCCTCCTGGTTGACCTCGGTTTTCGCGCGTTCCTGAAGCTCTTTGACGATCGTCGAATCGGCGAGCGTCGTCGTGTCGCCCAATATCCGGCCTTCCGCGATATCGCGGAGCAGCCGCCGCATGATCTTGCCGCTGCGCGTTTTCGGCAGCTCCGGCGTGAACGTCAGATGCTTGGGGCGCGTGAACTTCCCGAGCTTTTCTCCAACGTGCTCGCGTAGCTCTTCGCCCAGCTCCTTCGTCCCGGCTTCGTTGCCTTTGAGTGAAACGAACGCCGCGATCGCTTGACCGGTCACTTCGTCGAGTTTGCCGACGACGGCGGCTTCGGCGACTTTGGGATGATCGACGAGCGCGCTCTCGACTTCGGTCGTCGAGATGCGATGGCCGCTGACGTTCATCACGTCATCGATGCGGCCCATGAACCAGTAGTAGCCTTCTTCGTCGCGCTTGCAGCCGTCGCCGGCAAGGTAGCGGTGCTCGAACTTCGACCAATACGTCTGTTTGTAGCGCTCGTCGTCGCCCCAGATTCCACGCAGCATCGAGGGCCACGGGCGCGTAAGCACGATAAAGCCGCCACCGCCCAGAGGAACGCTCTCGCCCTTTTCGTTGACGATGTCGACGCCGATGCCCGGGAACGGGTGCGTTGCGCTGCCCGGCTTGGTCGTCGTGATCCCCGGGAGAGGCGTGATCATCGCACAGCCGGTCTCCGTTTGCCACCACGTGTCGACGATCGGGCACCGACCATGTCCGATGTGCTCCTGGTACCACATCCATGCTTCGGGATTGATCGGCTCACCGACGGTCCCCAAGAGCCGCAATGACGACAGATCGTGGGTATTCGGATACTGCGGTCCCCACTTCATGAACGTCCGGATCGCCGTCGGGGCGGTGTAGAGAATGCTGACCTTGTAGCGCTCGATGATCGACCAGAGGCGATCCTTTTCTGGATAGTCCGGCGTCCCTTCGTAGATCACGCTGGTCGTGCAGTTTGCGAGGGGGCCGTAGACGATGTACGAGTGACCGGTCACCCAGCCGATGTCGGCCGCGCACCAGAACACGTCGTCGTCCTTGATATCGAAGATCAGCTTGTGCGTTGCGGTGACGGCCGTGAGGTAACCGCCGGTGCAGTGCTTGATCCCCTTCGGTTTCGCCGTCGTGCCGCTGGTATAGAGCAGATACAGCAGGTCTTCGGCGTTCATTTCTTCGGGCTCGCAGGTCGTCGATTGGCCTTCGACGACGTCGTCCCACCACAGATCGCGTCCGGACTTCATCTCGACGGGATCGCCGACGCGTTTGGCGACGATGCAATGCCGCAGCGACGGCGTCTTTTCCATAGCGGCGTCGCAGTTGTCTTTGAGCGGGACCTTTGTCCCGCGCCGCCAGCCTTGATCGGCGGTGATCAGCGCGACGCATTCCGAATCGTTGACGCGATCGATGATCGAGTCGGGCGAGAAGCCCCCGAAGATCACCGAGTGCGGCGCTCCGATTCGAGCGCACGCCAGCATCGCGACGGGCAGCTCCGGGATCATCGGCATGTAGATCGCGACGCGGTAGCCTTTCTTGATGCCGAGCTTGCGCAGGCCGTTGGCGAAGCGGCACACGTCCTCGAGCAATGCGCCGTAGGTGATCTCCCAGCGGTCGCCGGGCTCGCCCTC
>DATNIC010000022.1:0-55112 GCA_035604635.1 Binatia bacterium | reverse complement strand
CCAATTCTGCGTGGCAATTTGAAGAAAGCCACCCAACGTGAGGACCGCGATCCTCTTTCCGTTGAGGTCCCTCGGCGCGCGATACGTCGAATCGGGCGTGACCGCGAGCTCGGTCGTCGGCTCGCTGCTCGAATAAATCGCCCCCGGAGCGACTAAATAGAGTGGAAGGCCCTTCGCGTAGGCCTGCGCCATCGTCACGCAGTTGGTCGGGACGACATCGAGCGCTCCACCCATTGCAGCAGCGACGATCGCACCGGCGCTCGACATGGCTGAGACGCGCGCGTCGAGTCCCGCGCGTTTGAAAAAGCCGGCTTCATCGGCATAGTACGCTTCTGCAGACGATTCGATGTTGATCGCGCCGACTCGAATGGGTGCCGGCATCGGAGTCTGGGCGCGTGCCGGCGCGGCCGCAAGCGTTACCGCGCCCGCGGTAACCAGCAGCGCTTCGGAGCGTTTCACGAGCCGTCGCTATACGAGCGCTTCGGGCTTCTTGGCGTTCGCCTCGGCTTTGGGCTCTTCATAACCGCCCTCTGAAAGATCGAACCAGTTCCCCTCAGGATCGACGGCGCGGAATTCGGCGAACGCGCGATCGGGCGGACGGCGCTTGGGTTCTTCGAGTCCCTTAGCCGCGATGCGCTTGCGCAGCTTTTCAACGTCTGTCACCGCAAATCCGAAATGGTTGAGTCCCGTCATCGCAGATCCTTCGAGCTTATGCGGGAGAATGGCGAGGGTGAGATATCCGTCGCTCAAATAGTGCGACTTGCCGGGACCCTTCGTATAGACTACCTCCATCTCGAAGATGTCCTGATAGAATTTCGCGAGCTCGTCCGGATTGCGCGCGAAAATTGCGATGTGCCGAATCTTCGGTTTTGCCATTGAGTGTCTCCCTATCCCCGATCCGGGCCCATGCCCCCGCGATCGGCGTGCGCGACGACGCCACCCGCGACCGACGCATCGTATTCGGGCGAGACGCGTACGTCGACGACGCACACCTTGCCCGCCTTGACTTCCTTGATCGCCTGCGCGATCGCCGAGACCATCTCGTCGCGTCGCGCGATCGGTCCGATTCCGATCGCACCTTGCCCGCGCGCAAGGAGCGCCATGTCCGGAGCGGGCCCGTCGATTCGCTGTCCGATCCATTTGCGTTCGACCGGACGGTTGCGCACGACCGCCATCCGTTCCTGATGGACCTCATCGTTGAAGAACGAGCGGTTGTTCGCGACGATGACCAGCAGCGGGATCTCATTGGCGACCGCGGTCCAGAGCGCCGTCAGGCCCATCAAGTAGTCACCATCGCCCAGCACCGCGACCGGGAGACGATCCGTCTCGCGCAGCGCAAGTGCCGCGCCGACCGCCATCCCCGGGCCAGCGCCGACGCCGCCGCCGCCGTCACCGCCGAGGAAATCGAGTGGATGACGGAAGGTGAAGTCCGCTCCGTTCACACCGAGCGGCAAGCGAATGTAGCAGACTTCCTCGCCGGCGAACGCTTCGCCCAAGCCTTGCGAGAACGCCCGGATCCCGATCTCGTGCTCCGCGGATCCATTCGCTGCGGGACGCGCCGGCGCTCCGTTCTTATGAGGGGTCGCGGCTTTCGGCTTGCCCAGCGCCTCGAGAAGCGAATGCACTAAGACGTCGGGCGCCACGACGAGATCGATGTCGACCGGCGACAAGGTCTGATACTCCTTGCCCCAGCCCCTATGAAGGTAGCGGTCCAGCGACGCGCTGATGATCGTCGCGTCGACGCGCTCCTTGCCCCAAGCCGCCGAGAGCATTCCGCCCAGATCGACGTTGTCGAGGCTGAGGATGACGTCGGACTCGCGCAGCACTTTGGTCGCCTCGGCCGATAAGCGCGCCCCCGGCGGACCGACGAAGAGCGGATGGTCGCTCGGGAAGGTCGAGCCGATCTTGAAGTCGGTGATCACGCGCGCGTTCAACGCCTCCGCAAGCGCGATGCGCGCGTTCCAATCTTCGATCCTACGCGACATGCGTCCGAGCAGAATCATCGGGTGCTTCGCCCGTCTGAACGATCCGAGGATGCTCGTAACGTCGGCCGCGGCAGGAATCGCGGCGAACGGTACGCGGAAGCGGGCTTTATCCGGAATCGGGATGGGCTTCTCGAGCTTCTCTTCTTGAATGGTGACGTCGAGGTTGACGTAAACCGGACCATGCGGCGGCGTACTCGCGATTTGGGTCGCGCGCAGCAGCGACTCCAGGGCCGCTGCGGGTGAGCCGGGTTGATCGTCCCACTTCGTATAGTCCCGGACCAGTGCGCCTTGATCGGCCGTCGTGTGAATCCAATCAATCCACGGACGGCGCTTGGTCGCATCGACCGGACCGGTAGCTCCGAGGACGACGACGGGGACGCGGTCGCACCAGGCATCGAAGAATGCCATCGTCGCGTGCATCAAGCCGACGTTGCTGTGGACGATGGCGAGCATCGGCTTCTCGGTCACCTTCGCGTAGCCGTGCGCGATCGCGACCGCGTGCTCTTCATGCAGGCACAGGAGCATCTGCGGATTCTCATTGCCCAAATAGTTGACGATGCTGTCGTGAAGTCCACGATAACTCGCGCCCGGGACGAGTGCCGCATACTTGAAATCGAGCTCCCGCAGCATCGCAGCAATCGCGTCGCTGCCCCAACCCATCTCCGTCATCGGCATCCTCCAAAAGGCGCAAGAAGCTCAGCCCAGCGCGTTCTCTGCGGGACCCACGGAATCCCGGATTGAAGCACGGCGCCGATGGACGTCCGAGCCGTTTTCCGTCTGATCGTCTTTTTCGTCAGCGCCGCTTGCCTCGGCCCGGTGTCTGCGCAGACGAGCGCCCATGCTTTGCACATGCGATTCGTCAGTCACGTCGACATGGATAGCGGCGGCGAGGGCATGGCGATGAAGATCGCGCCGGGTGGCCGGCGCATCCTCTACGTCGCCCACGAGGCACCGCCGAAGTGTTACATGGTCGTCGACGTCACCGAGCCCGCCGAACCGAAGGTGATCGAAGATACCGATGCGCCGCTTCCGAATATCAATTGTAACTCGCTCGACGTCAGCGGCGATATCATGGTCGTTGCGGCCGAGAGTCCGAAGGAAGGCGAGCCGGGCGGCGGGATTCGCGTCTACAGTTTGGCCGATCCGCTCCATCCCAAAATGGTCAGCTACTTCGACTTGACCGGGCCCTACTCGCGCGGTACGCACCACGTCTGGCTCGAGAGCCCGACGCACGCCCACATCGCCTCAGGCGCATCCGACTTTCGCGCCAAGCGCGCAAACAAGGATGACCGCTTTTATATGAGCGTCGATCTAAGCGATCCGGCGCATCCCAAAGAGTCGGGACGGTGGTGGTTTCCGGGTCAACGCGAGAACGATCCCGAACCTGCGCCCGGAGCAATCCCGCAGGGCGACAACTCGCCGCAGAACGTGCAGCCGCACAATATCGACGTCTTTCCGGATCACCCCGGTCGCGCGTACATCGGCTATGTCGACGGCGGGATCGTGATTCTCGACATTCGCGACATCCGGCATCCCAAGGCGATCAGCATGGTAACCTATCTCTCCCCGGGTTACACCCACACGACGTTCCCGATCTTCTCACGCAAGCTTCTTGTCGTCAGCGAAGAAGCGACGGGCGATCGCTGCTCCGACGGGCCGCATCGCACCACGATCTGGGACATCGCCGACGAGGCGAAGCCGCGCTTTCTTGCCGCCGCGCCGTTCGCAACCGACAGCGCAGCGCTCTGCAAGAACGGTGGGCGTTACGGGGCCCACAATATCTATGAAGACAAGCCGTACGGCCCGACGTATAAATCGGACCGCTACATCATCGTGAGTTATTTTTCCGGAGGCGTGCGCGTCTTCGACATCGCCGATCCGCGCCGGCCGGTCGAGGCCGCGTACTACGTGCCGGCCCCGTCAGCGAGTTTCACCAAGGGCCAGATTCAGATCAACGACGTCTTCGCCGACGATCGCGGCTACGTCTACGCCTGCGATCGCTTCAACGGCGGACTCTACATCCTGCAAAGCGATCTACTAACACCAAAGAGCTGAGGAGACATCGATGAGTACGGTAACCATGGAACGCGTAGAACTCAAAGTCGGCGATGGGACGACGATGTTCGCCCACGTCGCGCGCCCGGAGAAAGCCGTCGCGAACGGGCCGGGGATGCTCGTCTTCCAAGAAGCCTTCGGCGTCAACGACCACATTCGCGACATCGCTCGCCGTTTCGGCGATCTCGGCTTCACCGCGATCGCCCCCGAGCTCTATCACCGAACCGGGACGGGTGTCGACCTCAAGTACGGCGACATGGATAGCGTGAAACCTCACTCGTCGGCCGTGACGGTCGAGGGCCTCGCCGCCGACGTCAAGGCCGCGTACGAGTGGCTGCGTAAGGACGCAAACGCCGCCGCCGAACGCATCGCGTCGATCGGCTTCTGCATGGGCGGCCGCGTCTCGTACGTCGCCAACGCGCATGTCCCGCTCGCGGCGGCGATCTCGTTCTACGGAGGGCGCATCAACGATCTCCTGCAGTTCGCCGGCTCGCAGCACGGCCCGATCTTGATGTTCTGGGGCGGCCTCGACAAGAACATCCCACCCGAACAGCGCCGCGCCGTCGAAGATGCGCTGACGACCGCCAACAAGCGGCAAGAGCAAGTGGTCTTCTCGTCCGCCGAGCACGGCTTCTTCTGCGACGCGCGCGCGAGCTACAACGCGGATGCGGCCCGTCAAGCCTGGGCGCTTTCCGTTGAGTTCCTGCGCGTGCAAAAGGTGCTCTAAATGGCTAAGCCCCGGCACGGTTTCTCGACGCGCGCGATTCGCTCGGGGCAGGATCCCGATCCGGCGACCGGCGCTACGGTCCCGCCGATCTACCAGACCGCGACCTTCACCGTCGACGCCATCGGCAAGACGAAAGGCTTCGACTACGGGCGTTCGATCAATCCGACCCGGCGTGCGCTCGAAACGCAGCTCGCTGCGCTCGAGAACGGCGCGTTTGGGGTCGCCTTCGCATCGGGGATGGCGGCGTGTTTCGCCGCCTCCTCGATGTTGCGCGCCGGCGATCACATCGTCGCGCCGAAAGATATCTACGGCGGCACGTACCGGTTATTCAGCGGGGTCCTCTCGCGCTACAACATCGAAACGACGTACGTCGACATGGCCGACTTGGGAGCGACGCGCAAGGCGTTGCGCCCCAACACGAAGTTGATTTGGGTCGAGACGCCGAGCAATCCGATGATGATCCTCACCGATATCGAAGGCGTCGTCGCGTTGCGGCAGCCGGGCCAGCTCATCGTCGCCGACAACACGTTCTGCTCACCGTTCTTCCAGCGGCCGCTCGATCTGGGCGTCGACGTCGTCGTCCATTCGACGACGAAATACATCGGCGGCCACAGCGATCTCATCGGCGGAATCCTGGTCACCAATAACCCGGAGATCAACACCGAGATGATCTGGCACCAGAACGCGATCGGCGCAGTCCCGGGCCCGCAAGACGCCTTCCTCACGATGCGCGGCGCCAAGACGTTGGCGCTGCGCATGCGCGAGCACGAGCGCAACGCGATGGCGATCGCACGCTTCCTAGAAAAGCGCGACGATGTCGCGGCGGTCTACTACCCCGGTCTAGCGATGCACCCGCAACACGAGCTGGCCAAGCGTCAGATGTCGGGTTTCGGCGGCATCCTCTCGTTTCGGCCGCGCGGCAACTCGTCTCGAGCGTACGAGGTGGCGCGCAAAACGCAGATCTTCCAGCTTGCAACCTCGCTGGGCGGAGTCGAATCGCTGATCTGCAGCCCCGAAGTCATGACGCACGCATCGATGCCCGAACCGTTGCGCAAGGAACTCGGAATCACCGGCGACCTGTTACGTCTCTCGGTCGGTATCGAAGACCTCGACGACCTGATCGCAGATTTGGCCGCCGCCCTCGACGCAGTCCCTGCTAAGGAAGTTCTCATTTAGTCTAGGGCGAGGCGCCGGAACGCGGAGTTTGCTTTAGCAAATGAGCGTTTCGGCAACGAAGCCCTGGGCTAAATGAGGACTTCCTAGTCGGCCTTTTTCCAGGTTCCGCTGCTACCTTCGATCAGCGTGAGCCCTTGCGAGTCGACCGCGCCGTGATCGCTCGGACTCATGCTATAGACGCCCATCGCGCCGACGAACTCTTTTCCGCTCTCGAGCGCAGCCCTGATCTTTGCTCGATCGGGGCCTGCCGATCGCGTCGCATCGATCACCATCATGAGCGCGTCGTGGGCACTCCCCGAGATCGCATCGGGCCGGACGGAGGGCGGGTAGAGACTCACGAAGTCGACGATCGCCGCATGTAACGGATCCGACGCCGGGACCAACTGCGCGACGGCGACCTTGGGAGAAGCGATCCGCCAATAGTTCGCCTCTTTTCCGGCGGCGCGCAAGAAGTCGGCCGTAGCGGCCGGCACGTCGGAGAGCGCGGACAGACCGGGCGTGCGAACAGCCATCGCCTTCGCAAGCACGATCGGGCGGCGCTCGCTCACGAACGCCAAGAAGGACTGCGTCCCATTCGCTTTCGCGCGGAGCACGTATGCGTCGTCGACCTTATTTCCGGCGGGGAGTGGCTCGCTGTTGACGATCGTTAGGCCGGCTGACGTCGCAAGCTGGCTCCCGATCTTCGCCGCATTTTGACCGTACTCGTCATTCGAGAACAGAACGGCCAATCGCGAAAGCGAGTGGCGCTTGGCGTAATCGATCAGCAATCCGATGCGCACCGGTTCCGGGACCGCGAGGCGGAACACCCACGGCAAGACCGGCTCGCCGCCCGCTTGGCGCGGCGCAAGCGAAAGGAAGGGAATCTGCGCTTCGTTTGCCGCTTGCTCGAGTGCGGCAGCCGTCGAACGTTGCGTAGCTCCGACGACGGCGATCACGTCCGCCTCATTCGCGAGACGCTTGAGCTCCTCGACCGCGTGGTCCGCGTTGCCGCCGTCGTCGAGGATCCGCACCTCGAGAGGCCGGCCCGCGATCCCGCCTTTCGCGTTGACGTGCCGAACGACGGCGTCTAGACTGGCAGCGGTCGAGAGTCCGGGAACGGAACTGCTTCCCGTCAGCGTCAGGACCGCGCCGATGAGAATCGGGGCACGACTCTGCGCAGCCGAAGGCGGCGCAAAGAACGCGGGGATGCAGGCCAGTATCGCGACGAGCGCGCTTCGTCTAGAAAGCGATCGCATCGTCGAACATCCCCTCGGACGCAAGCGCGCCCCGATCGAAGAGCGAGCGGAAGACGCTGCGTGGCTCGCGCATCAGCTCCTCGAGCGTCCCGCCCTCTATGGCGCGGCCGTCGTCGATGACGACGATGCGATCGGCACAGCGGATCGTCGAGAAGCGGTGCGCGATCACCAGACCCATCCGGTCGCGCACGATCGACGTCAGGGCATCGAGAAAAATCCGCTCGGCTTCACCGTCGAGCGACGCGGTCGGCTCGTCGAGGACGATGAGCGCGGGATCGGACGCGAGCGCGCGGGCGATGCCGAGGCGTTGCTTCTGCCCTCCCGAGAGATCGCCGCCGCCGTCACCGAGGCGGGTTTCGTAGCCGTCCGCGAGTTGATCGATGAAGCGCTCGACGCCGGCCAGTCGCGCCGCGCGCTCGACGTCCTCATCGGTGAGCCAAGACCGGCCGCAACGAATGTTTTCGAACACGCTCTCCCTGAACAGGAATGTCTCTTGCATCACGACGCCGATCGCCGCCCGCCACGCGCGCGGGTCGACAGAGCGGGAGTCGACGCCGCCCCACACGATCGATCCGGCGCTCGGTTCGAACAACCGGCAGAGGACGTTGAGCACCGTACTCTTACCGGCTCCGCTCCGGCCGACCAGCGCGACGAGCTCGCCGGGTTCGACCCGCAGGGAAAGTCCGCGCAGCACCTCGCGTCGCGGATCGTAGTCGAAGCGCAAGTCGCTCAGCACAACCGGGCCGCGCGGATGAAATGCGCGCGGCCTTTCGACGGTGGTTGCCGGCGCGTCGAGGAGCTCGCACAGACGTTGCGCGGCGGTCGCGCCCTTCCAGATCAGGCCCAGCATCCCCGCGATCTGCGTGAGCGGACTGAACAGGAACATCGCGATCGGGACGAGCGCGATCAAATCTCCGGCGCGCAAACCGCCGTCCGGTGCCACGACGCGCAGGCCGCCGAGATAATATAAGAGGTAGGTGCAGGCCGCGCTCGCGAGCGCCAGTGCTTGGCCGTACCTCGTGTTCGCGAGAACATTGGCGCGTTGATTCTCACGGAGAGCGCGGGCCGACTCCGAAAACAGCTCTTGTTGATGTTGCTCGCGCCCGAAGAGCCGTATCGCCTTTGCGCCCGCGACGAGCTCGGCAAGCCGCGTCCAGAGCTCGGTCGAGTACTTCACTTCGCCCTTGAACAGGTTCGCCGAGACGCGCCGCACGACGTACGTCCCGATCGCCAACATGATCGCCGGGACGATGACGATGAGCGACATGAACGGGGCGCGAACCAGGACGACGATCAAACCGCCGACGATCAAGACCAGGTTGACGGCCAAGCTCGGGACGACCACCCCGACGAACTGTTCCATGGCGCCGGTATCGTCTGCTACCCTGTATTTGATCGAGCCCGAGTCGAACGTGCTCTGCGTCGCGAGGGACATCGAGAGGACCGCCTGGTGCACGCGCAACCGCAGCGCCAAAGTCGCGCCCCCGCTCACGGCATTTCCCCAAACATCGGCGGCGTAGCGCAGCAGCGAGCTCACTGCGACGCTTATCACAATCGCGAGGATCAGTTCGTTCATCCGCACCTGCGTTTGGGCCGGCGGCGTCCTACCGGCTTCGACGAGGACGTTTAGGAACGCGCCGAGGAGCACGGGCGGGACCAGCTGGAGCGCGCTCGCCAGCATCATGCCTCCAAGGGAAAACGAAAAAGCGGCCCGGCGGCCGTGTAAAGCGATGGTAAGAATGCGTCGCAGCGCACGCCATGGCTGCATGCCCGCCCGGTTCGAAGGTGAGCGCCCCCCTCCTCTGAAAGAGGCCGTATGCTCGACCCGGCCGTTGCCGTTACGGACGTGGGATCCGTTCTGTTGATCGGCGCGGCAAGCGCGCCGGGGCCGCGACGCGTGCGCGAGTATGTTGCCGTCGGCGGGTTGTTGCTTGCGCTCGGCGCGCTTTTCGCGGGACTCTCCATCGCTGCAACGTGCGCCGCGATCGCGGTGATCATCGCGGCGGCCAAGCTCATCGCTCTGGGCCGGCTCATGTCCGTTGTCGGGTCCGACGTCACCGACGAAAATCTGCTCGCAGCGCTGCGGCCGTTCATGGCGCCGCGCAAGTTTAGCGCGGGCGAGACGATTTTCACCCGCGGCGACAAGGCGACGAGTTTGTTTTACCTCATCGAGGGAAGCATCAATCTTCCCGAAATCAACGAGCACGTCGCGAAAGGGACGCTCTTCGGCGAGATCGCGCTCTTCACGCGAGAACGCCGGCGAACGCTCGGCGCAAAAGCTGAGACCGACATCAGCGCGCTCGAGATGCAGGCCGAGGACTTGATTACGGTCGTCAAACGCAATCCTCGGATTGGATTCTACTTGATCGGTTTGATCACGCAGCGCCTCACCCATGACTTCTCGTATTTGAGCGAGCTTTTCTACTCGGCCGAGGCGGAGCGCCGACAGCTCTTTGAACTCGCGACGCGCGACGGGCTCACCGGCGTCGCCAACCGCCGATCTTTCGACGAACGTTTGAACGTCGAATGGGCGCACGCGATGCGCTCGAAACGACCGATCTCATTGATCATCCTCGACATCGATCACTTCAAGCAATACAACGATACGTTCGGCCACGGCGCAGGCGACACCGCGCTCAAGAGCGTCGCTCGAGCGATGTCGAAGTGCGTTCAGCGGCGCAGCGACCTTTTTGCGCGCTACGGCGGCGAAGAATTTTCGGCGATCTTGCCCGGGACGAACTCCGAAGCCGCGAATCGCATTGCCGAGACCATGCGCGCAGCGGTCGCGGCGCTGGCGATCCCGCACCCGGCAAACGAAGGCGGCATCGTCACGGTTAGCGCGGGCATCGCGACCCAGCATGCCGATCGCGACGCCACGATGGCCGGTTTCATGCAAGCTTCGGATGACTATCTCTACCGCGCAAAGGCGGCCGGACGCAATTGCATCGAGTCGACGGTGCTGGGTGACGTCGGCGAGGGCGACGATCAGCGCGTCATAGCCTGATCCCGCTCAACACGCCTAGTAGGGGACCGAATGCTCGAGGCGATTTCATTCTTGCGAGCGCTGGAACGGCATAACGATCGCGAGTGGTTTGCGCGTCATAAGGAGCAGTACCAGGCGGCGGTTCTGCTGCCGATGCGGCGCTTGGTCGCCGCGCTTGACGCGGCCTGCGCACGGCGCGGGATTCCGCTCTACGGGGACGAGCGCCGCTCGATCTTTCGCGTCTACCGCGACATCCGTTTTTCGCCGGACAAGCGTCCGTTCAAGACCTACGCCGCTGCGTATCTTTCGCGCGACGGCGAACGGACGACGCAGGGCGGCCTGTACATCCGCATCTCGCCGGAAGGCTCATGGGTCTCGGTCGCGTTTTTTCAGCCTCCGCCGCCGCTCTTGCAGCGCTGGCGCCGCGCTCTGGCCGGGGAACCCAAGCGCTTTGCGCGCGTTGTCGCGGCGCTGCAAGCCAAACGTTTACGCATCAGGCCGCCGGAGGACTGGGACGACGCACTACGGCGCATGCCGCGCGGTTTCGAATCGTTCGCGGCTTCTCCGCTCGCCCCGTACTTTCGCTTGCGCTCCTTCGCCGTGCGTCGCACGTTGACGCAACGCGAGCTCGCCGGCTCCCGGCTGTCCGCGACCGTCATGACGTTCATCGAGGCCGCAGGGCCGCTGCTACGTTACGGCTGGCAGCTCGAAAATGAAGATGCCTAGGTCCCGTACCGGCGCTGCCGCAAGGCGAAGTCGTCGAGGGCTCCGCGCAACTCGTCTTCGCCGAAGTCGGGCCAGTAGACATCGGTCGCCCAGAACTCGGCGTACGCCGCTTGGAAGAGCAGGAAGTTCGAGAGGCGCAGTTCCCCACCGGTACGGATCACGAGGTCAGGATCCGGAAGATCGGCGGTGTACAGACAGCTGCGAACGGCATGCTCGTCGATCGAGTCGACGTCGCGCAGACCGGCCTTCACCTCGCGCACCAGCGTGCGGACGGCGTCGCCGATCTCGCTTCGCGCTCCGTAATTGATCGCTAGATTGAGAGTAATTCCGTCGTTTTGCGCAGTCTGAGCGACGAGCCGTTCCAGCGCGGAGCGCGTGCGCTCCGGTAGACGCTCGCTGCGCCCGCACAACCGGACCCGTACTCGCTCGGCGACGAGCGACCGCAACTCGTCTTGCGCTGCTTGGACGCACAAACTCATGAGGAAATCGACTTCGGCGCTCGGACGGCTCCAGTTCTCTTCGGAGAACGCGTACGCGGTGACGACTCGGATTTTTTCGGCGTGCGCGGCCCGCAGCGTGCGCCGCAACGCCGTCACGCCTCGCTGGTAACCCACCGCGGCCGGCAAGCCGCGATCGCGCGCCCAGCGGCGATTTCCGTCCATGATGATCGCGATGTGTCGAGGCGTCATGTCGCGGCCAGCCTTCCCTTGGCCGGCGCGCTTTCGTGAACGTCGCGCACGACCGACTCGAGTTCGTCGACATACGCGAGGAACCGCTCGCGGCCACGCCTCGTAATCCGGCAGACGGTCAACGCTCGTCCCCGGCCGCGCTGCTTCTCGATCGCGACGATCCCGACTTCAGCGAGCGCATGAAGATGCCGGTTTAAGTTGCCGTCGGTCAGATCGCATGCCGCCTGCAGCTCCGTAAAGCTCAGCCCGGCCGGATGCGCGATCAAGCACGTGCATAGCGCGAGCCGGCCGCGTTCGTGAAAAATACGCTCTAGGCCGGGATACGCAAACGGTGCGTCCTTCGCGTTCACCGGCGAGCCTCATCGCGCCACAGCAGGTAACCGATGCCGATCTGGCCGCAGCCGAATCCGAGCGGCATCACCCACCACGCCAGTGCGACGGCCTCCAGCGGCGTCAGCAGAAACAGGAGCGCAAGCGCCGCAAACGCGAGCGTGACCCGCATCGTTCGCCTCGGAAGCATGTCACGCGAGGCAAAGAGCCCTATGCCATAGCATGCAAACCACGTCCCAGGCAAGAGCGTGTAGGCGGCGTGATCGACCAGCGCGACGCTCAGCGCTCCGCCCAACACGATGCTCGGCGCGATCGTCAGGGCGGCCGAGCGAAATTGGCTTTGCGCGCGCGGGCCGCGATTGCGAAAGACCCACGCGACGACGGCGCCGTAATTGAGCGCGAGCGCCGCAGCCAAACACGTCAGCCAGATGACGATGTACGCGTGTTGGTCTCCCGCCGAGCGCGGCATCGCCGCAGTCTGGAGTTGCAAATATCCGGCTACGAAGGCTCCGACGCCACTGGCTCCGGCGGCGACCGCCGAGTAACCGTGGAAGCGTTGGAGTGCGGCGAGCCGTCCGCGAACTTCCGCCAGATCGGAAAGCGCCTGCTGAACTTCCATTGTGTTACTTTGTATCGCAAAGCACCACAGCTGTCAATAGCTAGTGGGCCGACCAGCCGCCGTCGATCGAGATAGCCGCACCGGTGATCGAGCGGGCCGATTCGGTGCAAAGGTAGACACACAGCTGCGCGACCTCGACGGGTTCGATGAAGCGCTTCGTCGGCATGGCCGACAGAAAGGCTCGAGCGAGCGCTTCCTCCTCGGAGATCCCGCCGCCGTACGAACGCGCCAGATCGGCCGCTTGATTACGGATGAGGTCGGTCATGACGGCGCCGGGACAGATCGCGTTGGCGGTAATTCCGGCCGGCGCGCCTTCGAGCGCAGCCGCCCGCGTTAGGCCGACGACGCCGTGTTTGGCGGCAACGTAGGCCGGTTTGAACTCCGATGCGATGAGCCCCTGAACGCTCGCGATATTGACGATGCGCCCGCGTTTGCGCTCGACGAGGAACGGCCATGCCGCCTTCGTCGCGTAGAACACTCCATCGAGATCGATCTGCGTGACGAGGTCCCACTTGTCGATTGGAAACTCGGCGATCGAGGAGATGTATTGAACGCCCGCGTTGTTGACGAGGTGATCGATTCCACCGAAGTCCGCAGCGACGGCCTTGATCGCGGTGTCGACCGCTGCCGGGTCGCGCATGTCGACGCGGTACGCGCGTACGGGAATTCCGGCGTCGCGGGCGATCTTGGCGGCTGTCTCCTTGACGGCTTGATCTTCGATGTCGAGCAGCGCGATGTGCGAACCGGCAGCGGCAAGCTCAGCGGCGATCGCTGCGCCGATGCCTCGCGCCGCACCGGTGACCACGCTGACCCGGTGACGCAGATCGATGAACGACACGAGCTCCTAGCCGTTTTTCTTGAGCGTGTCCACGACCTCGCCGAGGACGCGATCCGCGTCTGCCGGCTTGGGCTGACACGTACCGGCGCCGACGTGTCCGCCGCCGCCATGCTTCGCCATCAGCTCGCCGACATTGGTTTTGCACGTCCGATTGAAGATACTGTGCCCGACCTGGAGCGAGACGAACTCGCCGGCCCGTCCGTCCGCGATCCTCACGGAGACGTTCGCCGTCGGAAACAAGGTATAAATGAGGAAGCGATTGCCTGTCGGCAGGTTCTTCTTCCCGCGGACATCGGTGATCACGACGTTACCGTCTTGGCGGCTGTCGGCCTTGACGTGTTCCTTGAACTGGGCCTCTTCCGTCTTCACGCGCTCGATGCGGTCCTTGACCTGCGGATCGGCGACGATCTGATCGATCGTCTTGGTCTTCGCGAGCTGCATCAAGTGAAGGAAGTAATCTTTGAAAGCCCCCAAGCCCGTTCGAGGATCGAGCGTGTAGCCGACGAGGATCCAGCCCTTCGGCGCAACGACGTCGTCCATGTTCAGCTGCGCCGAATCCAGCCGGTCGGTCGCCTCCATCAACTCCTTGTAGCGATCGAACTTCGCGGACTTATAGTGGTCGACGATGACGCGCGCTGCGCTGGGTTTGACCGCGAAGGCGCCGTCGACATCCCCTCCGGACGACTTGTCGGCCTGACTGACGTGGTGATCGAACCACAATCCGACGCGTGCATCGTGCGGCAGGTTTGCTAAGATATCGTTCTTGGTAACAGCGACCTTGCCGTCCTGAACGTCCTTGGGGTGGGCGAAATCGACTGCTTCGATGTTCTCCACCTCTTGCAAGAGGATCGCGCAGGTCAAACCGTCCAGGTCGGCTCGAGTTATGAGTCGCATTCTTCTGCTCCACAGGTGAGCGGCAGCGCCGCCACGACATTACCACGACATTAAATGAAGAGGCTTGCGTCGCACTCGGTTCCCAGAGGGGCAGCGATGTTCCTACTCCCGGGCCCGGCGCGCGCGAGCGCCGACCGGTTAGCCCAGCAACGCCACGGCTTGCTCCGCGAGTTCGCGCAGGAACGAGGCCGCATCCATCACCAAGCCGACCGATTGATGCGAGCCGCGGTCGGTTAGCTTGGTGACGCTCGCAGGGTTGATGTCGACGCAGATCGTCTTCACGGAGGCGGGGAGCAAGTTGCCGACCGCGACCGAATGCAGCAACGTCGAGATCATGATCGCCATCCCGATCTGCGGGACGTGAGCGCGCATCGCGCGCTGCGCCTCGACGACGTCGGTGATGACGTCGGGGAGCGGGCCGTCATCGCGAATCGAACCGGCGAGCACGACGGGGATCTTCCGCTTATATGCTTCGTACATGATCCCGCCGCGCAGGACCCCCGCGTCGATCGCCGGCTGGATGCCACCGAGCGCACGGATCCGGTTCACGGCGCGCAAGTGATGGACGTGTCCCTCGTCAACGGGAAACGCGTCCTTCAAATTCACCCCGAGCGAGGTCCCGAAGAACTGCGACTCGATGTCGTGCACGGCCAGCGCATTGCCGGCAAAGAGCGCGTCGACTATACCCTCTCGGATCAACTGCGCAAGATAGTGGCCCGCGCCGGTGTGGACGATCGCCGGACCACCGACGACGAGGATCTTCTTGCCGGCGGCATGCTGCGCCAGCAGCTCACGCGCGACTTCGCCGATGAGCGACTCTTTCGGCTTTTCGCTCGAGACTTGGCTCGACATGAACTCGAAGAGCGCTTTGCGGCGCGGACGCTCTTGCGGATGGACGCGGATTCCGGCGTGGCCGACGACGATCATCTCGCCCGCTTGAACGTCGGAGGGCGCGACGGTCCGCGCGCTCGTCCCCGCCACGGCGATCCCGCAGTCCATCTCGGGGAGCGCGACCGGGCGCCATGCGCCGTCGATGCGCACCTCGGTCTCGAGGTTGGTCGTCGCGTAGAAGTCTTCGGGAAGGACCCCATCGCGCGGGGCGCGCTCGAGCGAGGCATCGACATCTGCTACGACCGCCGCGCCGAGCTCGCGGAGCTTGTCGAGCAAGTCCTCCAGATGCGCCGCGTCTTGGCCCTCGACGGTGAGCCGTGCGTAGCTCGGCTCGTCCTTTTGCGTCCCGACGTGAAATTCGTCGATCGTATAGCGAGCCCGCTCGTCGTCGGTCAGGACGCCGAGGACCCGGCTAAAAATCCCGCTGTCGATGATATGCCCGCGCAACTCGATGACGCGAGCGAACGTCGCCGTCCGCGGCGAACCTGTCATCATGGCCTTGACCTTCGTGCCGACGCCGCTGGGCAACCTGCGCGACATCACGCTGCGCAGCCTCGACGCGCTGCGCGATGCAACGTTGATCGTAGCCGAGGACTCACGCGTCGCACGCCGGCTGCTCTCGGCCTACGAGATCGCGGGCAAAGAGATTTGGACCTATCACGAGCACAATGCGCGCTCGACGACCGCCGCAATCTTGGGACGGGCCGCGACCGAACCCGTGGCGGTCGTAACCGACGCCGGTACGCCCGGGATCTCCGACCCGGGAAACGAGCTGATCGCTGCGGCGCGCGCAGCAGGGATCGGCATCGAGGTGCTCCCGGGCGCCGCGGCGTTCGTCTGCGCGGCCGTGCTCTCGGGCTTTTCGCTGCGGCGCTTCACCTTCGAAGGCTTTCCGCCTCGGACGGCCGGGGAACGCCGGGCCGCGTTTGCGCGGGCGCTCACCTCTCCCGCAGCCGGCGTGTGGTACGAAGCGCCGCATCGTATTCATAAGACGCTCGCGGAGCTCGAACGGCTCGCTCCCGGCAGGCGCATCTTCTTGGTACGGGAGCTCTCGAAGATCCACGAGCAACAGATCCTCGGGACACCTGCGCAGCTGCGCGCGGCGTTGTCCGACCCGGCGCGTGGTGAGATCGCGTTCGTGATCGAGGGGACGGACCAGCCGATTGCAGACGCGAGCACGATCGATCTCGAGCGCGCGATCGACGCGTCGCTTGCGGCCGGCGAGAGCGTCTCCGCGATCGCGAAGCGGCTTGCGGAGAGCGGCGCCGGTGAACGCCGCCATCTCTACGCGCTGATCAGCGCGCGCAAGCGCGAGAGCGGGAGCGGCGGCCAGCCTTCCTGAACGGATCGGTTCCCATGGAACGCGCCTACTACGTCACGACGCCGATCTATTACATCAACGGCAACCCGCACATCGGCCACGCCTACACGACGATCGCGGCCGACGTGCTGGTCCGCGTTGCCCGCACGAAGGGTCCGGCGTTCCTGCTGACCGGGACCGACGAGCACGGTCAAAAAGTCGCAGAGGCTGCGGAGCGCGCCGGAATGTCCGCGCAGGCGTTCACCGATTCGCGCGTCGCGAGGTGGAAGGAACTCGGTCCGGCCTTCAACGTCCGCTACGATGACTTCATCCGCACCACCGAACCGCGTCACAAGACCGCGGTCGTCAAGGTCTTCGAGCAACTGCGCAAGAGCGGCGACGTTTACTTGGGGAAATACGAAGGCTGGTACTGCACGAACGACGAGACGTTCTGGCCCGAGAGCAAACTCGTCGACGGACGCTGTCCGAATCCCGAATGCCGCCGTCCCGTCCAATGGCTCTCTGAAGATTCGTGGTTCTTCAGGCTATCCAAATACCAAAGCCGCTTGGTCGAGCACTTTCGTGCACATCCCGAGTGGCTACGCCCGCAGCGCTCGTACAACGAGATGATGGCAATGCTCGAAGAGCCGCTTGACGATCTCTCGATCTCGCGGTCCAACTTTGATTGGGGCGTCGCAATCCCGGAGGGTGGCGTGATCTACGTGTGGTTCGACGCGCTGCTCAACTACATCACCGCGATCGGCTGGGAGCATCAGACCGAGCAGTTCAAAGCGCTTTGGCCGGCTGCCGTCCATCTCATCGGAAAGGAAATCGCGCGCTTTCACACGATCATTTGGCCCGCGATCCTGTGGGCGCTCGGGCTCGAGTTGCCGCAACGCGTCTTCGCGCACGGCTGGATCCTCGCCGAGGGCGAGAAGATGAGCAAGAGCCTCGGCAACGTGATGGATCCCTACGAAATGGGCGGCGAGTTCGGCGCCGACACGGTGCGCTATTTCCTCTTGCGCGAAGCGCCGTTCGGGACGGATTTCAGCATCTCGTACGAAAAACTCCGCCAGCGATACACGGGCGATCTCGGCAACGACTTAGGGAATTTGCTCAGACGGTCGCTCGCGATGCTCGAACGTTATCGCAATGGTTTGGTCCCGCAGGCGCTCGAATCGCCGATCGGCGAGCGCTTCAGCGACTTAGGCGAGCGGGTCCAGGCGCTCGCCGAGACGCTGCATTTCCGCGAAGCGCTCGAAGCGATTTGGGAACTCGTTGCGACGCTCAATCGCGAGATCGACGAAAAGAAACCGTGGGAGCTCCACAAGCAAGGCCGCGACGTTGAGCTGGACGCGCTACTCTACGTGCTCTGCGAGGGACTTCGCTGGCTCGCGCTGTTGTTGCATCCGTTCATGCCCGAAAAGGCGACGGAGATGTGGCGCCAGCTCGGACTCGAGGGCGAGCCTGCAGGCCGATGGTCCGAAGAGATCGTCTGGGGTGGACTCGCAGCGGGAACGCAGGCGACCAGCGGCGAGCCGCTGTTCCCGCGCTTGGAGCCGCAGCCCGCGTAGAAAGCTAGCTCGCCGGTTCTGGATAGAGATCCGGGCGGCACAGGTGCAACGCTGCCTGCAACGCCGGCTTGAGATTCTTCCAATCTGCCAGACTCGGGAACGAGTATCCCGGCGCGGGGCACGGCATCGGACCGTGCCAGCCGGGCCGCATGATGTCGGCGACCGTGTTCGCCGGCCAGCGCGCCGGCCATGGGATACTGCCTGTTTCGAATGCGCCATCCGAGTAGACGGTCTCGTAATTCATGTAGAAATAGTTGAAGCCGTCCTGATTCCACTCCCGGGTCGGGGTGATCGTCCCTTCGCCGTTGCGCAAGTATGCGTAAATGCCGCGCATCTGGAGCTTGTACGGCCTCTGCCCCGCGGGCGGCTCGCTCGGGACGCTGAGCGGATTCGACCGCGTGCGCGCCTGTGCGATCGTTTGCGCGAACTGCTTCTGCAGCGCAGCAAGTTGTTGATCCGTATAGGGGCCCTGGTGCGTCGAGGGCGCTTTGGGCTGCAGGGGGGCAAGCGCTACGTCGGTCTTGCCGTCGGTCCCCTGCGTCGTCCCCTCACGGGGCTTTCCGTTGTCGGCCTCGACGAGCTGCCGCGCCGCCTTCGGCGCCGCGAGCTCTTTGCGTTCGGTGCGCTTGGCAGGCGGCGCGACGTTCTTCTTCGGATGCTCGACCGGTTGCGGCGGCTTGGGCAATTCCGGCCTCTTCTGCGTGAGGACGACGGATGGTTTTTGCGCCGTCTGCGGCTTCGGCTGCGCGATCGGGTGCGGCTGGGGAACCGTCTTGCGCTTCTCGATCGTCACGACGTCCGAGAGGGCGACCAGCGGCTGCTCGGTCGCGCGAGGCTCGGGCGCCTTCAGTAACCGTGAAAGCGGGAAGAACACGCCGCCGAACAGCAAATGGACCGCGATCGAGACAGCGATTGCAATCTCGAAAACAGTGCGCCGACGAGGTGGGCTTTCCGGCCGAGTGATCATGAAATCAGAGGGACCTTCACGCTCGCGATAGCTTCGATACTCCGATGATCGACACGCACACTCATGTCCATGACCCCGCGTTCGACCTCGATCGCGAAGCGGTACTGGCTCGTGCGATGAGCGCCGGCATTTCGAAGATAATCACGGTCGGAACTGATTTGGGCGACAGCCGGCGGGCACTCGCGATCGCGTCCCTATTCGGTTTGGCTGCCTCACTTGGAATCCATCCTCACGAGGCAAAGGATGCGCCGGCCGACATTGCGAGCGCCTTCGACGAAGTCTTAAAGAACGGTGAGAAGCGGCCGGTCGCGATCGGGGAGACGGGGCTTGACTACCACTACATGCACAGTCCCCCCGCCGATCAGCGGCGAGCGCTCGAGCAGCAGCTTGCCTACGCGCGCGAACGGGCCTTTCCCATCATCTATCATCAGCGAGAAGCGTTCGACGACTTTCTCCCGATCTTGCGCAACGGCAGGGCAAGCGAGGTGCCGGGCGTCGTGCACTGCTTTACCGGAGACGCCGAGCAGGCGCGCATCCTGACGGGCGAGTTCGGGTTGCGTTTGGGGATCGGCGGCGTCGTGACGTTTAAATCCGCGCAACCCCTGCGGGACGCCGTCCGAGCCGTCGGGCTCGCGAACCTCGTCCTCGAGACGGACTGTCCGTATCTTGCACCGGTCCCACACCGCGGGGCTCGCAACGAGCCGGCATACGTCATCGAGACCGCAAAGTATCTGGCAACGGTCCTCGAGGTGTCGATCGGCGACGTCGTCGCAATGACCGATGCAAACGCGAACGCCTTGTTTTCACTCTAACGGGTGCGCTTTAGGCGAGCTCCAATTGTCCTCGAAACGCGCGCGCAGCGCATCGACGAGTGCCGGGATTTGCGTGCGCATCCCCCAGTCGACCATATCGGACGGAAAGATGCCCGCGTTCGCCGATCCGACCCACGCTTGTTGCCCGGCGACGGCGATCTTCTCGGCGAACGGCGCGACACGAATGTGGACGCCGGCCGCGGCGAGCCGCTTCAGCGCGGACGCCTCGCGCGGGTTCGTTGCGTCACGGGCACCGACGAGCAAACGAACGTCGTCCCCATCACGCGCTTTCGCCGCGAGCGCCTGCTCGACGGCCCCGAACCCGAATGATTCACTCTCGACCTCGATGCGTTCGCTTCCCGCGTCTAGCAGCAGCTGCGCTTCCGCGTTGAGCGCATCGCCCTTCCGCGTCCAAAGATGCGGATCGGAGGCAACTTTGCCTTCGATGCCGGCGCGAACGACGCCGACGTCGTCGGGTTCGGAATCGGCGATCAGCGTACTTGGTCCATGTTCGGCCCAATTGCGATCGTCCAGGAACGTCTCTCCGTCGATGACGGCAGCCTTGAGATGGGTCTGGGTCAGCTCGGCCGCGACGTGGTGCGCGCGCAGCTCCTCTGCGACCTTCAGGTTGGTCGCCGCGAGTGAGCCGCTCGGATCGAGGGGCGCGGCCTCGAGCCGGACGCTGACGTCGGCGCCTCGATCGCCGGCTGCCTCGAGCGCCTCCACCAAGCGTCCAGGGTGCAGGATATAGGAAGAGAGGGATATCGAACGAGCGCTGCCGATCGCCGCAAAGAGCTCGTCGGTCCCGGATATGCGCACTGCCGTCATGCTGAGCGTTCACGCGGCCTCACCCAATCAACTAGGGTGCATCCGCCCGCAGGCGGAAGGCGATTCCCCATGCTCCCCAAGTCCGAGAAGGCCGTGTACGTGCGCGACATGTTTGCCGCGATCGCGCCGCGTTACGATACGGCCAACCGCGTCCTCACCGCCGGGGTCGATGAGGCGTGGCGCCGGCGCGCCGTCCGGGAGATGCAAGCCCCGCGCGGAGGCCGGATCCTCGACCTGTGCTGCGGGACGGGCGATCTCGCGTTCCACGTCTTGCGCAGCGATCGCACCGCCTCGGTGGCGGCCGTCGACTTCTGCGAGCCGATGCTCGCGGGCGCGCGCGAGCGGGCTCGGCGCGAAGATCCGGAAAATCGCGCGGAGTTCGTGTGCGGCGACGTGATGGCGCTGCCGTTCGGGGACGACGCATTCGACGGCGCGACGATGGGATTCTCGATGCGCAACGTCGTCGACATCGCAGGGACGTTATGCGAGACGTTGCGCGTCTTGCGGCCCGGTGCGCGATTCGTCAACCTCGATGTCTCGAGGGCGCCGAACCTGCTGACTCGAGCGCTGTTCGAGGCCTACTTCTATACGCTCGTCCCGTTGATCGGTGGCGCCGTCGGCGGATCGAAGAGCGCGTACCGTTATCTTCCGCAATCCTTGACGAACTACCCCGACGCCGACGCGCTCGCGCTACGCTTTCGCGACGCCGGCTTCGCCGACGTTCGCTACGTGCGCCTCGGCATGGGCGCGATCGCCCTCCATATCGGGGCAAAACCGGCGTGATAGAGCCGGCCTCGGGCGATCACGATCTGCGGGCGCTCATCGAAGAGTTTTTCCGCACCTCGTTCGCCACCGACAATCCGCTCATCACCGAAGCGGTCCACCGCATGCTCGCCGCCGGCGGCAAGCGTTTGCGTCCGCGCATCACGCTGCTCGCCGCTGAAGCAATGGGTGCAGATCCGGCCGAGCACTTGCCGCTGGCGTCCTACATGGAGCTCATCCACGTCGCGACGCTGATCCACGACGACGTGGTCGACAACGCTGCGACGCGGCGCGGGGTCAACGCGACGGCGGTCGACTTCGGCAATCGGATCAGCGTGCTCGCCGGTGACTACCTCTTCGCATGGATCTTCAAGAACGTGACGGCCGGCTTTCCGCATCCGATCCCGCACATCCTCAGTTCGACGCTTGCGGACATCACCGACGGCGAGGTGCTGCAGCTGGGGGCGCTGGGCAACCTCGACTTGGGTGTCGCGGAGTACATCGACATCATCGTCAAGAAAACTGCGGCGCTCTTTGCGGCCTCCGCCGAGTGCGGCGCAATTATGGGCGAAGGCTCGCCGCTGCGCGTCAAGGCTTTGCGTGATTTCGGCTTACACTACGGCATCGCGTTTCAGATGCGCGACGATCTGCTCGACATGGTCGCCGACGAAGCCACCCTGGGCAAGCCGGTCGGGAACGACCTTCGCGAGCGCAAGGTGACGCTGCCGCTCATTTCGGCACTTGACGGGGCGGATAGTGAATTTCGGGCCGACGTCGAACGTTTTTACGACGAGGACGACGAGAGCCGCGAGCGGATTGCGGGGCTCGTCGAACGGATCGGGGCGCGGGGTGGGTTCGAAAAAACCGAGGCCTCGATAGTGACGTTTATCGAGCGGGCGAAGATTTCGCTCGCTCCCCTGGGAAGCACGCCGGCCCGGTCGAAGCTCAACGACCTCGCCGACGCTCTCGTCAACGACGGAGTCCCGGGGAAGAGGAGGTTCTGAATGTTCGGTAATCCCATGGAAATCGCGCTGATCGTCGGCGCGGCGGTCCTGCTCTTCGGGGCGGACAAGCTGCCCAAGCTGGCACGCAGCGCGGGCCAAGCCAAGAAAGAATTCGTCGTCGGACAAGCCGAGGCGGACGCGGAAGCGGACCGCATCCGTGCGGAAGCGCGCGCCAAAGTGGAGGCTGAGGCGGCTGCCAGGGCGGCGGCGGCCGCGGAGACGAGCGTCGGCACGACGACCTCGACGCCTTCTAGCGGGACCCACTAGCGGAGGCCGGCCCGACGTCGCTGTTGGCCCAGCGTTCGCCCGGCGCGAACGACGAGGTCGAGTGGGACCAAAAGGAGATGACGTTCACGGAGCACCTGAGGGAGCTCCGTACGCGTCTTATCGTCTCGTGCGCGACCGTCGGCATCCTCGCGCTCGTCCTGTTCTGGCCTTCGCAGTTCGTCATCCCGTGGCTCACCCAGCTCTACTTTCCGCACACGGTCCTGCACGCGTTCGGCCCTGCGGACGTGATCATCGTCGAATTCAAGTTTTCGATCTACGGCGCGATCGTGCTCGGGTTGCCCGTCCTCGTCTACGAGATCTGGATGTTCATCGTCCCCGCGTTTCATCCGCGGACGCGCAACATCGTCTACGCGTACACGCTGCCTTCCCTCGTCCTGGCGGCAGCCGGCATCGCGTTTTGTCATTTCGTCGTCATCCGGCGCGTGGTCGGGGCGCTGCTTGCGATCACGAACCAAGTTGCGACGCCGACGTTCGGACTGGAAGCGACGCTCAATCTGATCCTGCTCATGTTCCTCGGCTTCGCGCTGGTCTTCCAAACCCCGATGGTGATGATCGCGCTCGCCCGGATCGGTTTGGTCAACTCAAAGATGCTGCGTCAATACCGGAAGTACGCGATCATGCTGATCCTGCTCGCCGGCGGCTTGCTGGCTCCCGATGCCTCGCCGATCACGATGATGCTGCTCGCGGCCCCGATGTACGTGCTGTTCGAAGCGAGCATCTGGATCATCGCGGTGCTCGAGAAGTCGTGGCATCGCGAGGCAACTTCGAGCTAGCGTAACCAACATGGCAACCCACGCCGCGGCGCCCGCACGCTCGCTCTACGACGAGTTCCTCGCGCTCTTCTCCAACGTGCTCTTTGCCGTCTCGCTCTTCGCGGTCTGGGGCGTCTTAACGCTGATCGGCGTCGTCGTCGACCAAGGCAAAGACGCCGCGGCGTATTGGAACGAGTACCCTGCGCCGGTCGCAAGACTCATCCTGCGCCTGCACCTCGACAACATCTACCACAGTCCAGCCTACGTCGGGATCATCGGACTCATTCTCGTTTCTCTGGCGGTCTGCACGTTCAAGCGCGTGATCCCCGCGCGGCTCCCGCCGCTACGCACCGTCAAGATCGACGCGATCCCGCTCAACGCAAGCATCGACGTTCATGGTGAAGAGGGCGCGGTCCGCGCCCGCATCGCGGACTTCTTTGCATCGCGCGGTTGGCAAGTCCGCAAACGCGAATTCGGCGGCGAAGAGTGGATGTTTGCCGACCGGCACAATTGGGCGCGGCGCGGCGTCCTCGTCGCGCACATCGGTTTCGTCATCATCGCGATGGGGACGACGATCTACTGGTGGAAGGGGTTCCAGGGCACGACCGCCATCCTCACCGGCCAAACGATAACGGTCCCCGAGACGGGCGCGCGGATCAGGCTCGAACGTTTCGGATACCGCTTCGATCCGGTGCAGACGAAATCGGGACTCGTCTACCAACCGATCGATTACGTCTCGAACGTGACCGTCACGGGCAAAGACGGCGTCGCGCGCCAAGCGACGATCCGCGTCAACGATCCGCTCGACGTCGACGGCACGCTCTACTATCAGGCGACGTACGGTTACGGCATCTCGTTCTCGCTGACCAAGGACGGCGTCCCGGTCCCAAATGCACCGAACGGGCCGCTCAAAGAGGGAGCGGGGTTTCAAGTCGCCGATACCCCGCGGGCAATCCAGTACACGCGCTTCATCGGGACGATCGATCGCGCGACCGGGCAACCCGGAGCCGATCCGCGGCCGAACAATCCCGCCGTCGTCCTCTCCGCTTTCGACGGCGATCAACCGCTGGGCGACATCCTCGTCCCGCTCGGCAAGAGCATCGACTTAGGCGGTGGCTACAAGCTGACGCCCGCGCATTATACGCTCTACAGCGGCCTGCAATATCGCTACGATCCGGGGGTCCCGCTCGTCGGGATCGGCGCCTTCGTCCTGCTGAGCGGACTCTGCATCGCGTTCTACCTTTTACCCGCCCGTCTGTACGTGCGGATTACCGGAACCGGCCGGGATTGGCACGTGGGGCTCGCCGCGACAACGGTAAAAGGTTACGATATCTTCGAAGAACAGTTCCACGACCTCGTGACGGCGCTCGTTTCGGGCCCCCTCGGGGAATGTAGGCTACACACCAATGCTGAAGGGCCCGATAGTGCGGGGGCCCCACGAAGTGGGGGGCGCGCAGGCTGGGCCGGAGCGCCTTAAAATGAACATCGATCAAGTATTACTTATCACCGCACTCGCGGCATATATCACGGGGACCATCGTCTTCATCGGTTACTTCCTCTCGCGCAACCCCGTCATGCGGACGATCGGGATCCCCCTAGCGGCGATCGGGTGCGTCGCACAGTTCGGCGAGCTCGGCGCGCGCTGGATCATCTCGGGGATCTGGCCGCTCACCAACCTCTACGGCTCGCTCTCGCTCTTTTCCGCGATGGGCGTCCTCATCTTCATCGCCTTCGCCTTGAAGTACAACCTGTGGTTTACCGGCGGATTCGTCCTCTTGATCGCGGCGATCGCGCTCGGCTACGCGACGACCTGGAACGAAGGCTACATGCCCGCGGTCCCGGCGCTGCAGTCGTACTGGATCAAAGTTCACGTCCCGCTCGTCATCAGTTCGTATGCGTCATTCATGGTCGCTTTCGTCGTCGGCGCTCTCTACTTGGTGAAGTATTCCTTCGAAAAGTATTTTGGGCGCAAACAGACGGTCGCGGCGGCGATGACGAGCGCAGGCGCGGTCAACGTCCCGGTCAGCGAATACAACGCCGACGTCGGAATCAGCGACGTGCGCGTCACCGGCTTGCGCAACGACACGCCGAATATCGCGGCGGCGGCGGCGCGCGGCGACTTCTGGGGCATGTGGCTCGAAACGCTCCCGTCGCTCGCGAAACTCGACATCCTCGCCTATCGGATCATCGCCGTCGGCTTGCCGCTCCTGACGATCGGGATCATCACTGGCGCCTGGTGGGCCAAAGAGGCTTGGGGCGCTTATTGGCAATGGGATCCGAAAGAAACTGCTGCGCTTCTTTCGTGGATCGTCTATGCATCCTACATGCATCTGCACACGCGCAACGTTTGGCGCGGCTATCGCTGCGCGTGGATCAACGTCATCGGCTTCGCCACGATCATCTTCTGTTATCTCGGCGTGAACATCTGGATCAGCGGCCTGCACTCGTATAAGGTGTAGTCTCGCTCGCAGCCCTTTCGAACCGGCGCTTCGCGGCGTACTTGATCGCTGCCGCGCTGGCGGACTGCGGATGGTGGATCGCCTCGATCGCGCAGGGCTGGTTCGTCTTGACCCTGACGCACTCGCCTTTCTGGCTCGGGACCGTCGCCGCGGCGGGCCAGGTCCCGTTCCTGCTCTTCTCGCTTGCGGGCGGCTCGCTCGCAGATCGCTTCGACCGGCGAGCGCTCGTTGCGATCGGCAACGCGCTCATCCTCGTCCTCGCATTGCTTTGCGCGATCTTCATAGCGCGCGATGCGATGCCGCTCTGGGCGCTCATCGCGCTGACGTTTGGGATCGGGACGATCGTTGCGCTAGAACATCCGATCGACCGCGCGTGGCTCTACGATCTCATCGAAGGGCAGCTCATCGGGACGGCGACCGCGCTCTCGTCGCTCGAATGGAGCGTTGCCCGCATCCTCGGCCCTGCGCTCGGCGGTGTTGCGATCGCTACGGTCGGCGTCGCTGCGGGCTATGCCGCGTTCGCCGTCGCGGTCGTGCCGATGATCGTTCTGGCGGCCGTATTGCGAGCGCGCGGCTCCGCGTCGCGCCACGCCGGCACGACCCAGGAGACTCCCGCCCAGAGCCGGGCTGCCAATCGCGCGATCGTGGCGTTCTCGCTCTTCGTTGCGACGTTCACGCTCTCGGTTATGCCGTACATATCGCTGCTTCCCGACGTTGCGAGCAAGACGCTCGGCCTCGATGTCCGCGGCTACGGCTTCCTAGCAGCGTGCGGTGGCGCCGGATCGCTCGTCGGAGCTCTCGGCTTGGGCGCTGCGGGCGAGTTCCCGCATAAGGGACGGCTCGTCCCCGTCGCCGCCGTGACCGGCGCGATCCTGCTCGCCCTCTTTGCCCTCACCCGCAGCGTCCCGGTCGCCGCAGTGCTGCTCGTCCTGATGGGGGCAATCGATACAATGATGTACGCGCTGGCGAACACCTACGTTCAGGAGTGCGCCAGCGACGCTGAACGTGGACGCGCCAACGCCATCTTCTCGCTCGCATTCGTGGGGGCGATCCCGATTGGAAACGTGATTCTGGGAAGCCTTGCCGGATATTATGGGACCGTTCGGGCGCTCGAGGTGGGCGCCGTAATCGCTTGCGCCGGAGCCCTCGCGTTCTGGTTCGCTGCGCCCCAGGCGCGCGAGGCCGCGTAGAGGAGATGCCTGGCGGCTGCTGCTAAGGTGGTCGAGTTTGGCGAGCAACCCACCTATAATGGGCGTCGAACACGTCGTTTTGAAGCGGGAGAGTAACATTGGCCCACGCCAAGGCATACGAAGATCCCGGGACACCCGAAGAGCAAAGCCGCCGGCAGTTCATGACGAACGCGACGATCGTCCTGGGAAACGTGATCGGTTTGGTCATCGCGGTCCCGATCGTCGTCGGGTTGATCCCCTCGCCCGCAGTCCTGGGCGGCGGAAAGAGCTGGTCGCCGCTCAAAGATCAAGCGAAGCTCGATGCGCTCACGCCGGAGAGCCCGCCGGCGCAGTTGTATTTCTCGCGCGTGCTGCGCGACGGATACATGCCCCCGGCCGACGCATCCGACTACGTCTGGGGCGTCAAGATGAACGACGCGCAAGTCAAGAAGATGCAGGCCGACCGTCCGGATCTTTTCAACAGTCCTGGCGGCAAGGTCGACTACGCGGTGGTCAACATGGGCTACGTCATCTTCAGCTCGGTTTGCCCGCACCTCGGCTGCAAGTTCAACTGGAAGGCTGAGACCAACCGCTTCTTCTGCCCGTGCCACAATTCGGAGTACGAGCGCAATGGCGAGCACGTCGCGGGTCCGGCGGCGCGCGGCCTCGATCCCCTCCCGTTTGGGGAACAGAGCGGAAAGGCCGAGATCACGTGGATCCGCTACAAAGCCGCGATCCCGGACCGCATAATCGTATCGTACACTTGAATGGCGCTTCGCCCGAGGCTCCGCGCCCCCCAGATCTCACGCGCGCTGGCGATTTTTGCTAAACCCGCCATACCCCGAGGGCGCGCTCAACAACATCATCGCATAATCCGGGAGCACCCATGCTGAACTGGCTCAACCAGCGTACCGGTATCGTCACGCAGATCAACGAGTTTCTCACCGAGGACGTCCCCGGCGGCGCAAGCTACTGGTACGTTTTCGGGAGCGCGACGCTCTTCTCCATGATCCTGCAGATTGCAACCGGCATCTGGCTGACCTTCTACTACTCGCCGTCGATCTCGACGGCGTGGGAATCGACGCTCTTCATCTATCAGAAGGTCTATCTCGGCCAGTTCATCATCAGCTTGCACTATTGGGGAGCGACGGCGATGATCGCGCTCCTGCTGATGCACCTCTTGCAAGTCCTCGTCTGGGGCGCGTACAAGAAGCCGCGCGAGCTTCAATGGGTCGTCGGCGTGCTGCTCCTTATCTTTACGCTCGTCCTCGGCCTCACCGGCTACCTGCTCCCCTGGGATCTCAACGCGTTCTTCGCCTCGCAGGTCGCCATTAATATTACGGGGACGGTCCCGTACGTCGGGCAGTGGATCCAGAACTTCTTGCAGGATGGCGCCAGCATGGGGACGCTGACGATCAATCGCTTCTTCGGCCTCCACGTTTGGCTCACGCCCGCGCTGCTCGTCCTACTCGTCGCATCGCATCTTGCGATCTTCCGCTGGAACGGTGCCGCCGGGCCGCCGATCGACGACCCGCCGAAGCTCAAGCCGGGGCGTTTCTGGCCGGACCAGATGTTCATGGACACGGTCGCGTCGTTCGCGGTGTTCGCGATCGTCGTCATCCTCTCGATCGTTTCGCCCGCCCCGCTCGACGCGAAGGCCGATCCGAACAATACGACCTTCATCCCGGCGCCGGCGTGGTATTTCAACGCGCTTTACGCGATCCTCGAGATCGTGCCCGAGCAGCTCTCACTGGTCGCCACGATCGTCGGACCTGCAGTCGGAGTCTTGATCATCCTGCTCTTGCCGTGGATCGACCGCAACCCGAGTCGTCAAATGCGGCGGCGCCCGGTCGTCCTGAGCATCACGGCCCTAGCCGTCTTCGGCGCCGTCTTCATGAGCTTTTACGGTCAGAATACGATCAACGCGAAAGCCGCCGTGGTGCACCAAGAGGCGCCGACCGTCCCGGGCGGCGCGATGGCCAACGCGCTCGAGCAGCAAGCTCCGCCGGCAGGCGGCGGAGCCGCCGGGGGCGGCGGGGCAGACGCGGCCGCGATCGCCGCGGGACAAAAAGTCTACGCCGCGAGCTGCGCGTCGTGCCATGGCGCAGCCGGCGCCGGGATCCCGGGCACGTTCCCGCCGCTGGCCAAGAACCCGGCGGTCACAGCAGCCGCTCCGAAAGAGGTCATCCACGACGTCGCATATGGACTGAACGGACCGCTGCAGGTCAACGGCGCGACGTACAACGGTCAGATGCCGGCGTGGAGCGGGAATCTCTCTAATGCGGATATCGCGAACGTGATCACCTTCATCCGCAACTCGTGGGGGAACACCGCGAGCGCCATCACCGAGAAAGACGTCGCCGCGGTCAAAAAGTAACGCACGGCGTGCCTTCGTAGAGAAAGAGCCCGTCTTTACCGGAGACTGTGATCAAACGCCGCGTTCGGCCGTTTGAGGGCTCGGGCGTCGCGCCGTCTCTCGGAGCGACGTAGAAGACGCGCGGCGCGCTGCACAATGCATGCTGCGGATCATCGGGCGGCGGGAGCATTTCGATCTTCGGCTCGGTATAGAAGAGTAATGCGTTCGCGCCCGCGACGCTTTGAATGACGACCGCGTCGCCCGGGCGCCGTTCGCGCTCGATGATCGCGGCGATCTGCGGCATCGGTTTGAACGGCTCGACCTGCGGCTCGACGACGAGCGCGATGAGCAAGAGCGAGGTCACGGTCGCCGCCGCGAGCGCATAGGGCGCTCGCACCGCCCAACTCACACGCAATAAAAGGAGGAACGCGATCAACGCGCCCGCGCCCATCACGATGCCGAGCACGCGCACGTCCCGGGCGATCGCAGCGAGCGCGTCCGTGAATTGCATGTGGCTCGAGAACGACACGACGGCGCCCGCGACGACCCCGAGCGCGACTGGGACGACGAGCCCGCTAACGATCGCGGCGCGTCGCTCCTCCCCCAAACTGACGCGCTCGAACCACAACGCGACGAGGATGGCAAGCGCCGGCAGTTCGAGCGCTATGTAGTTCGGGAGCTTCGTCTGCGCGAAGCTGAAAAACAGAAAAGGCAGAACCGCCCACAGCAAAGCGAGCCGAACGAGCGCAGCATCGCGATCGTTCAGGGCGTCGCGCACGGCTCGCCCGAACGCTGCGGGCAAGAACGCGATCCACGGAAAGAAGCCGAGGATCAATGCGGGCAGGTAGTACCAAACCGGCCCGGCCTGCCCCTCGATCGTCCCGACATAGCGTCCGAACGAATAGTGCCAGAGCAGTTCGGCGATCCCGACACCGCCGACACGTGACTGCAGCAGGGCGAACCACGGCGCGGTGATCGCAACGAAGAGCAGCAGCGCGCCGAGCCACGCCCGCCAGCCGGGAAACGCTAGGACGCGGCCGTCGCGCGCTTCCCACAGGATCCACGCGACGATGACCATCGCCGGTATCACGACGGCCACCGGACCCTTTGCGAGAACGCCGAACGCCATCGCGACCCATGCCCAGTACCATGCTGCCGTACGGCGGCGTTCGATCGAAAGGCGCCAATCTTCGGGCTGCAGGCTGCCGAAGAATCCAAAGATCGCCGCGGCGACGCAAAGGTCGAGCAACGCGTCCATGATCGCGAGCCGTCCGACGATCGCTTGCATCACGCTGGTCGAGAGGATCAGCGTCGCATAGCACGCGGTCCGCAAGCCGGCGACGCGGCAGGTCGCGTAGCCGGTTAGCGCCGCCAACGCGATCGTCGCCAGAGCCGACGGAAGTCGCATTGCAAGCGTCCCGGCTCCCAGCAGTTTTGCGGACAGAGCAGCCAGCCAAAAATAGAGCGGCGGCTGAATGAACCACGGCGCGCCGTTGAAGTGCAGCACGACGGCGTCGTGATACAGGAGCACCTCGCGAGCCACTTCCCCGTAAGCCGTCTCGCTGTTGTCCCAGAGCGTACCGATACCGAGCCCGGGAAGGGTGACGATGGCCGCGATCACCGCACCCACGAGCGCCGCGCGTTGCGGAGCCGTTCGCATGGGTGAGGGGAGTTAGCCCTAATAGGTAGCCCGCCCTACGCATCCGAAGTCAGGCCGTCCGGTGTATCCCATCATTCTGGACATGCGCGAAAAGCGAGCCGTCGTCGTCGGCGGCGGCGCGGTAGCGGAACGCAAGATCCTCGGCTTGCTCGACGCAGCGGCCGACGTGGTCTGCATCGCTCCGCAAGCCGGCGGCCAGATCGAGCGACTCGCGCACGAACGCCGAATCCGGCTCGAAGCGCGACGCTATCGGAGCGGCGACCTCGACGGAGCGATGCTCGCGTTCGCGGCGACCGATGACGACGCGGTCAATCGTCAGATCGTCGAAGACGCGCGCGCCTTGGGTATCCTGGTCAACGATGCTTCGGCGGCCGAACGGGGCGACTTCTCGACGCCGGCGACCGTGCGCGCCGGCTCGCTGCTGCTCACGGTCGACACCGGCGGCCACGCCCCCGCGCTGGTGAAGCAAATCCGCGACGAGCTCGCAGAACGCTTCGATGCTCGCTACGCGCGCGCGACCGATACGCTCGGACGGATGCGCGATTACGTTCAGACAACGCTCGCGCCGAGCCGTCGGGCAGAGATCTTGCGGCGTCTCGCGCGCTTGGATGTCGACGTCCTCGCGAAGATGAATCCATCCGCATCGCAGCACGCGGTCGATGAGCTCGTCGCCACGCTGGACGCGGCCGTGCAGCGCGCGCCTTCGATGCTCGTTTGCGCGTCACGCGGAAGTAGGCTGGCCGTGCGGCAAACGCGCGAGGTCATGGCGCGCCTTGCCGAAGCCGGGATCGCATCGACGCTCGAAATCGTCTCGACGAGCGGCGATCGCTTCACCGACCGACCGATCGACGAAATCGGGACGGAGAACGTCTTCGTGCACGAACTCGAGCTCGCATTGCGCGAGCGGCGCGCCGACTATGCCGTTCATTCGTGCAAGGATCTCCCCGGCGCGCTACCCGCTGATATGGATCTCGTCGCGATCACGAAGCGCGAGGATCCGCGCGATGCGTTTTGCTCGGAGCGTTTCGCGAGCTTTGCGGACCTCCCAAGCGGCGCGCGCGTTGGGACGTCGAGCCCACGGCGGCGCGCGCAGCTCGCGCGCCTGCGTCCGGATTTGCGCTACGACGACGTGCGGGGCAACGTCGACACGCGGCTCGGAAAGCTGGATGAAGCCGGCTACGACGCGATCGTCCTGGCGATGGCCGGGATGCGGCGCCTTCGCGTACGCGCCAAATACACGATTCCATTCGAGCCGGAGCAAGTGACTCCGGCCGTCGGCCAGGGCGCGCTCGCGATCGAAATGCGCGCCGGCGATCCGCGCGCCGAGCGCATTCACGACGTCCTCGTCGACGAAGCGACCGAACTCGCCGTCAGTGCAGAGCGCGCGTTTTTGCGAACGATGCGCGGCGGGTGCCGTGCGCCGCTCGGCGCGTATGGCTCCTATGAAGGCGGCATCCTGCGTCTACGTGCGGTCGCCGCCTCTCCGGACGGCGCGATGATGGTGCGCGCTGAACGGCTCGGCTTAGTCCGCGATCTTGAAGCGGCCGAGCAAATCGGACAAAGCGTCGCCGATCTCTTGCTCTCGCGGGGTGCCGCGCGAATCATAGACGATCGCCCGCTTGCGGGCCGGCTATTCCTTCTACCGCGAACACAAGAGCGCCCCAGCCGGATTGCGGCGTCCTTGCGCGAGGCCGGCGCGGAAGTCGTCGAAGCGCCCGACAGCCCGACCGCCTTGCACCGTCTGGCCGATCGCACTCCGGACGCAATTCTCTTCCCGTCGTCAGGCTCGGTTGCTGCGATCGCCGACTATCTTGCTGCAATGTCCTCATCCCGCCCGATGGTCGCGGCAATGGGGCCTTTGTCGGCAGCCGCCGCAGAAGCGTGCGGTTTCGTCCCGGACGTCGTCTCCGAGATTGCGGATATTCCGTCGTTCGTGCAATCCGTCACCCGCCACGTACTCGCGCAAAGAGAGGAGAGCGCACCTTGAAAAACGTCGGTGAGCTTGTCCGCCGCAAAGTCGACACGAGTTATATCGTCGAACGGCCGCGTCGTCTTCGGGCGAGCGCGGCGATGCGCGATCTTGTTCGCGAAAATCGGATCAACCCTGAAGGCTTCATCCAGCCGCTGTTCGTCGTGCCGGGTTCCCGAGTTCGCCAACCGATCGCGAGCATGCCGGGGATCGAACGGCTCTCGATCGACGAGACGGTTCGCGAATGCCGCGAGCTCGCGAGCCTCGGCCTACGCGCAGTCTTGCTTTTCGGCGTCCCCGACGAGAAGGACGCGATGGCGAGCCTCAACTACGATCCCAATGGCCTAGTCCAACGAGCGGCACGGGAAATCAAGAGCGCGCTTCCCGAGCTGATCGTCGCGGCCGATCTGTGCAACTGCGAATACACCGACCACGGGCACTGCGGGATCCTGGACGAGCGCGGCGACGTCGACAACGATCGGACGCTGGAAGTGCTCGTCCTCGCAGCGCTCACGTACGCGCGAGCCGGCGTCGACATCATCGCGCCGTCCGACATGATGGACGGAAGGGTCGGCGCGATCCGCCGCGCGCTCGACGCCGATGGCTACTATCGGTCCACGATCATGTCGTACGCCTCAAAGTACGCTTCGGCGTTCTACGGTCCGTTTCGCGACGCGGCCGATTCGACGCCGGCGTTCGGCGACCGCCGCACGTACCAAATGGACCCGGCAAACGCGCGCGAAGCGCTGCGTGAAGCTTTGCTTGACATCGACGAAGGCGCCGACATCGTCATGGTCAAGCCGGCGCTCGCGTACATGGACATCATTCGCCAAGTGCGTGACGCCGTCGATCGGCCGGTCGCGACTTACAACGTCAGCGGAGAATACGCGATGGTGAAGGCTGCGGCCGAGCGCGGATGGATCGAGGAAAGCAAGATCGTCGACGAGATGCTGGTCGGTTTCGCGCGGGCGGGTGCCGACATCGTTATCACGTACTTTGCCAAAGATTACTTGCGGCGCCATGGGGCTTGATCGGCGCGACATCGGCGTCGCGATCCTCGCCGGCGGCGAGGCTACGCGCTTGCCGGGGAAGCTGCAGCTCGCGGCGGGCGAGGTCCCGATGATCGTCCGAGTCTTTCGCAACGTCAGCGGCGACCGCGAGACGTATATATCGTGCAAGGCGACGTTTTCGCCGGAGATCGACGCGCTGCTCCCGTGCCCGATGGTCGTCGATCATTGGCAGCTGCGCGGGCCACTTGCGGGAATGTTGAGCACGTTCGCCGAGATGTCGTCACCGTTCGTCTTTGCGGTCGCGGGCGACGCACCGTTCGTCGAGTCGGCCTTCATCGACCGGCTCGCGCGCGAGTGGAACGAGGGCGACGAAGCGATCGTCCCGGTTCACAACGCCGGCGGCAAGGAGATGCTGGAGCCGCTAACCGCGCTCTACGATCGCCGCGCGTTCTTGCGCGAAGGTTTTGAGGTGCTCATGTCGAGCAAGGGCGCGCTGCGCGCAGTCATCGACCGGCTTCGAGCGCGCAAGGTCCGCATCGACGACCCCCGCATCTTCACGAACGTCAACACTCCGGCCGACTACCAGAAATTGCGGAAAAGCCTCTCCGGCGCCCCTCGGGGAATCGAGCAATACTCAAATGCTGACGGCGCCTAGCGGCGGGGGGCCCCAAGCAAAGCTTGGGGGACACGGAGGCTGGGCCGGAGCGCCTTACAAATGAATCTCGAGCGCAGTCTCTCGGCGTTCGAGCGTGCCAAGCGCGTTATCCCGGGCGGCGTCAATTCACCCGTCCGCGCCTTCCGCGCCGTCGGAGGATCGCCGCTCTTCGTCAAGAGCGCGAGCGGCTGCACGATCGTCGACCTCAATGGCCGTACGTACATCGACTACGTCATGTCGTGGGGCCCGCTGATCCTTGGGCACGCATATCCGCCGGTCGTCAAAGCGGTGCAAGGTGCCGCGGCCCGCGGGACGTCGTACGGCGCTCCGACCGAGCTCGAGACCGAGCTTGCCGAGCTCGTCTGCGGGATGGTCCCATCCGTCGAGAAAGTGCGTTTCGTCTCGAGCGGGACCGAGGCGACGATGAGCGCGCTTCGGCTCGCTCGGGGCTTCACCAAGCGCGACAAGGTCGTCAAGTTCGCCGGCTGCTATCACGGCCACGGCGATTCGTTTCTCATCTCGGCCGGGAGTGGGGCGCTCACGAACGGCGTCCCCGATTCACCGGGGATCACGGAAGGCACTTCGCGCGACACGATCGTCGTCGAGTATAACGACCTCGACGCGGTCACGGCGGTCTTCGCGGCCAACCCGGGCGAGATCGCCGCGGTGATCGTCGAGCCGTATGCCGGAAACATGGGGCTCGTCCTCCCGGTCCCGGGCTTTTTGCAGCGCCTGCGCGAGCTGACTGCTCGCGACGATGCGCTCCTGATTTTCGACGAGGTCATGACCGGTTTTCGGGTCGCGCCCGGCGGCGCCCAAGAGCGCGAGGGAATCGTCCCCGACCTCACGACCCTAGGCAAGATCATCGGGGGCGGCCTACCGGTCGGCGCGTTCGGTGGCCGAGCCGACGTGATGGCGGCCCTCTCGCCGGAGGGCCCGGTCTACCAGGCGGGGACGCTCTCCGGCAATCCTCTTGCGATGACGGCCGGAATCACGACCCTGCGGGCCCTCTCGGATCAGGCGATCTACCGGCAACTGGACGCCATCGGGAAGCGTTTGGGCGAGGGACTCGACTCGATCTTCACTCGCCATGGGGTACCGCACACGATGGCCCGCGCCGGATCGCTGTTCGGCTTCTTTTTCACGGAGGGCCCGGTCCACGACCTGAGAACGGCAAAGAAAGCCAATACGCAATTCTATGCTCGATTTTTTCATGCAATGCTCGACCGCGGCGTCTACCTCGCGCCGTCCCAGTTCGAAGCCGGTTTTCTCTCGACGGCGCACAGCGCCGCCGACGTCGACCGTACGCTCGCTGCGGCCGACGACGCCCTCGCGTCCCTCCTTGCCCCGGCGACACGGCGCTGAGATAGGCTAGAAAGTGCCGATCGTCTGCATTGGACTCTCCCACCACACCGCGCCGGTCGACGTCCGGGAACGCCACGCATTCCCCGCTTCGAAGATGGGTGAGGCCCTGGTCGCGCTCCGCGACTACGAAGCAGTCCGGGAAGCGCTGATGCTCTCCACGTGCAACCGCCTCGAGATCTACGCCGAGCTCGAAGAGTACGAGGCGGGGATCGCGCAGATCAAGCGGTTCCTGCAGAACTTCCGTCACGGCGACGTCAGCGACATGGAGTCCTACCTCTATACGCTCCTGGGAACGCAAGCCGTCGATCATCTCTTCCGCGTCAGCACGGGTTTGGATTCGATGCTGATCGGCGAGGCGGAGATACTCGGCCAAGTCAAGGATGCGTACATCCAAGCGCAAAACGCGCGCTCCCTCGGGAAGATTCTGCACACGCTCTTTCGCGAAGCGCTCGGCGCAGGCAAGACCGCCCGCACGCACACGTGGATCGGCGAGGAATCGGTGAGCGTCGCGACGGCTGCGCTCGACCTGGCGAAAACGCGCCTCGGGACGTTGCGCGACAAGTCGGTCGTCATTCTGGGCGCCGGTAAGATGGGGACACTTGCCGCGAAGCGATTGAAAGCGGAAGGCGTCGCCGAGATCGTCGTCCTCAACCGATCGTTCCAGCGCGCGCGCAACGTCGTCGACGAGCTCGGGATTGGGCGCGCCGGCGAATTGCCCGGGCTCATCGGCGCGATGCATGCAGCGGATATCGTCGTAACGTCGACAGGCGCGTCACAGTTCGTCATAACTCCGCAAAGCGTCGCGGAAGCGATGCGCATGCGACCAGACCGGCCGATGTTTATCGTCGACATCGCCGTCCCGCGCGACGTCGATCCGGAGACCGCGAGCATCGCCAACGTCAGCGTCGTCGACATCGATGCGCTCAAAGGCGTCGTCGAGATCAGCCTCGACCGGCGCCGCGAGGCGATCCCGCTGGTTGAAGAGATCATCTCGGAGCATGTCGCGCGGTTTCGGCAGTGGTACCAGGCACGTGCTGCCGTCCCGGTCATCAGCTCGCTCACGCAAAAGGCTGAAGCGATTCGCGATGCCGAGGTCGAGCGGCTCTTCTCGCGCGTACCCGATCTCACGGAGCGCGAAAGGATGCTGATCACGAACATGTCGTTGACCGTCATCTCGCGACTGCTGCACTCGGTCGTCACGAAGATCCGCGACAAGGCGATCAGCAACCGCGCCGAGGCGCAGACGCACGCGCAGATCATCGAGGAGCTCTTCGAGCTGCAGCTACGTCAGGAGCTTGGCGCCTTGTCGACCTCCGACGTCGCGCTTGCCAAAGAGTAAGCCGGGCAAGGTCTTTCTCGTCGGCGCGGGCCCCGGCGATCCCGGGCTCCTCACGCTCAAGGGCGCGCGGGCAATCGCCGCGGCGGATGTCCTCGTTTACGACTATCTTGCGGCGGCGCCGATCGTCGCACTTGCGCCGCCTGACTGCGAAAAGATCTACGTCGGGAAGAAAGCCGGCGCCCATACCCTAGCGCAGGAAGACATCACCCAACTTCTCGTCCGGCTCGCGCGCGAGGGGAAGCGGATCGTGCGGCTCAAGGGAGGCGATCCGTTCGTCTTCGGGCGCGGCGGCGAAGAGGCCGACGAGCTTGCCGCGGCGGGCATCCCCTTTGAGATCGTCCCGGGAATCACATCGGCTATCGCGGCTCCGGCGTACGCCGGGATCCCTCTCACGCATCGCGAGCACAACACGGCGTTCACGATCGCGACCGGGCACGAAGACCCGACGAAGCCCGAATCGACGCTTGACTACGCGCGTCTCGCCGATCCGCATCAAACGCTGGTCTTTCTCATGGCGATGGGCAATCTCGCGGAGATCGTCGGCAAACTACGCGAACGCGGGCTCCCCGGCGATCGGCCGGTCGCGATCGTCCGCGAAGGGACGAAACCAACGCAAGAGACGCTCGTTGGGACCCTCGACACGATCGTTGCGCAAGCGCAGCGGACGGGTATAGGTGCGCCCGCGATCGTCGTCATCGGCGACGTCGTCCGTCTTCGGGAGAGGATCCGCTGGTTCGACGTAAGCCCGCTTTTCGGCAAGCGCGTCCTGATAACGCGTCCCGTGCACCAGGCTGCGGAGTTCGCAGCGCGCCTGTGGGAAATCGGCGCCGAGCCGATCGTCGCGCCGACGATTGCGATCGGGCCGCCCGACGATCCTTCTCCCGCGCAGCGTGCTCTCGAAGATGTCCGGCTCTACGATTGGATCGTCTTCACCAGCCAAAATGGCGTCGACGCTTTCTTCCGCGAGCTGGCACGAATCAGCCGGGACACTAGGGCCCTGGGCGAAGCATCGGTCGCAGCGATCGGACCGAAGACGGCGCAAGCACTGCGGCGTCATGGGGTCCGGCCCGAATTCGTCCCCGAACGCTTCATAAGCGAAGACGTCGCGGACGGACTGCTCGAGCGCACGTCCCCCAGCGACCGCATCTTACTCTTTCGCGCACAGGAAGCGCGCGATGTCCTGCCGGAGCGTTTGCGCGGGCGGCAACGGCACGTCGACGTCGTTGCGGCCTATAAGACGACGCTCGTGCACGACGACGACTTCGAGGAGAAGGTCGGGCGCGCCGACATCGTCACCTTCACGAGCGCGAGCACGGTGCGCGGATTCGTCGCGGCATTGGGCGCGGGGCTGCGTGCAGCGGTAAACGGCAAGACGATCGCGTGCATCGGTCCGGTCACGGCCGATGCGGCGCGCGAAGCCGGCTTGAACGTCGATCTCGTCGCCGAAGAGTTCACGGTCGAAGGGTTGCTCGAGACGCTCGAACGCTCGCCTGCATAACGTGATCGCCGGGGCATTGCTCGCGGCGGTGGTCGCCGGCGCCGCGTGGCGCTTCCGCGCGCTCGACGCGGGCGGCGCGATCGCGGCGTTCGTCGTCGGGACGTGCACGTTCGGCGCCGGTGGCGTCGGGGGCGCAGCGATTCTGCTCGGGTTCTTCATCAGCTCCGTCGTGCTGACGCGCGTCGGACGCAGCAAGAAGCGTGGCCTCGTCGACATCGGCAAGGGCGGACCACGCGACGCGATGCAAGTCGTCGCAAACGGGGGCGTCGCTACGGTGTGCGTCGTTCTCGCACCGATGCTTGGACACGCGTGGATGCTCGCGTTCGCGGGCGCATACGCGGCCGCAACAGCCGACACGTGGGGGACCGAGATCGGGACTCTGGTCTCGGCATTGCCGCGGTCGCTGATCGGCGCGCGCGCCGTCGCGACGGGACTTTCGGGCGGGAGAACGCTTGCCGGGACGGCAGCCGAGGTCGCCGGCGCATTCTTCATCGCCATCGTCGCCGCAGCGGGGGCGGTTGCATCCGACGCGCGATCCGTCGCCGTTATCGCCGCCGCAGGTGTGGTCGGAGCGATCGCCGATTCGGCTCTCGGAGCGACGGTGCAAGAGCGCCGGTGGTGCGCCGCGTGTGGACGCGTCTGCGAAAACAACCCCCACGGGTGCGGTGCGGCAACGGTGCACCGCGGCGGCGTGTCTTGGATCACGAACGACGTGGTCAACTTACTCGCAACCTTGGTCGGGGCTGCCGTCGCGTTCGCGCTCGCGAGATAACGCCGAGATGGCAGACGAACATACCAGCGTCATCGAGAGTGGCGCCCGCTTGGGCCTCATCACCGCAGGGATTCTAATCGCCACCCTGATGCAAACGCTCGACATCTCGATCGTCAACGTAGCGCTGCCGATCGTGCAAGGCAGCCTCGGCGCTACGATCGACGAAGGCGCATGGGTTGTTACCGGCTACATCATCTCCGCCGTCATCGTCATTCCCCTGACGCCTTGGCTGCAAACGCGCTTCGGCCGGCGGCAGTATTACGCGACGGCGATCATCGGCTTCACGGTCGCTTCCGCGTTTTGCGGGCTTTCGGAGTCGATCAACTCGTTGATCTTCTGGCGCGTCGTGCAGGGCGCATTCGGCGGCGGTTTGATCGCGACCGGTCAGGCGGCTCTGCGCGACACCTTTCCCCCCGAGCGATTGGGCGCAAGTCAGGGCATCTTCGCGCTCGGCGCGATCGTCGGTCCGACGGTCGGCCCAACGCTGGGCGGGTGGCTGACCGACAACTTCTCGTGGAACTACTGCTTTCTGATCAACATCGTACCGGGGATCGTCGCCGGGGTCATCATCCTGGCGATGATGCGCAACCCAACGAAGCCGCGCCGGATCCCGCTCGATGGAATCGGACTAGGGCTGCTCGCGCTCGGGCTTGGTTCGATGCAATATGTCCTCGACGAAGGACAGCGCAAGGACTGGTTTTCCGACGCGTCGATCGTTTTCTTCGCCACGCTCTCCGCCCTCGCAGTCGCCGGCTTCGTTTACTGGGAGCTTCTTTCCGCGAAGGAGCCGATCGTCGATCTGCGCGCCTTGCGCTACCGCAGCCTATGGGCGGGCTGCGTTTTGGGACTAACGATGGGAGCGAGCCTCTACGGGGCGATCGTATTCTTGCCGCAGTACGTTGAGTCGATCCTCAACTTCACCGCTACATTGGGTGGGCTGTTGATCTTCTGCCGTGCATTGATCACAGCGGCCTGCGTCACGCTGATCGTTCGCATCGTCGGAGCCGGAAAGATCGACACGCGCGTCCTCCTTGCCGTCGGTTTTATCTGTTTGGCGGCGTCGAATCTCTGGCTTGCGCAAGTCACGACGAGCATCTCGCCATTTTGGACGCTCGCGTTTCCCGTCATGTTCTCGGGTTTCGGATTGTCGCTCTTGTGGATCCCGCTCTCGATCGCGATCCTCTCCTCGGTCCCGGCCGAGGTTGCGCCGAAGGCGACCGCATTCGTGAATCTTTCCCTGCAGCTAGGCGGATCGATCTCGACCGCCGTGCTCGTGACGTTCCTCGCGCATCGCGAGGCCTTTCACCAGACGGCGCTCGCCGGCAACGCGAACCTCGCCAACGTTGCAGTCCGCAGCATCGCCCAGCACGGCCACCTGGCGGCGCTCTATCAGATGATTCTCCAGCAAGCCAACACGATGGCCTACGCCGACGCCTCGTTCATCCTCGGCGTATTGACCCTGTGCTGCACGCCGCTCGTCTTCGTTATGCAAAAAGCCCGGCGCAGAAGCGCCGGACCCGTCAGCGTTGGGGAGTAACCGCGCCGTACTTCTTTTCCAGGTGCGGAATGATGTCGTCGTCGTCGTCGAGGACCGTATCGCCGTCGACCATCACCGGAATCCCGGTCTGTCCGGAGACCTTGCGCACCTCGTCTCGCTCCGCGTGGGAGCGCGGGACGTTGACGTTCTTGTAATCGAGCAGCAGCTCGCTCAATTTAGCTCGCACGCGCGCGCAGTATGGGCACCATTCGGCTTGGTAGAGTACGATGTCGGTCGGGCGTCCCACGAAAACTCCTTCGGGCTAGGCACTATCCCTCGATAATCGGCCTTTCGCACGAAGGGTTGCGGTCACGCCGCGAAGCTAGGCCTTGAGCTTGGTCTCGGCCACGATCTCCAGCGGCAGGACCTCGACGGTACCGCCGGAGACACGCTCGGTTATCTCCGTATAGCGCTTGAAGAAATCGCGATCGCTCAGGACCTTGGTCGCTTCGTCGTCGGCAGTCGAAGCAAGATGATAGTAGTCCGGGTCCTTCGCCTTCATCGCACGGTACGTGATCCTTCCGCCTACGACCGGATCGCTTTCGAGCGCTTCAATGAACCGGGCAATCTCCTGGTGCCACTCCTCGCGTGAGCCGTGCTCGAACCGGTACTTGATCAGGAAGTGCTTCACTTCATCAAACCCTTGGTGCGGCTTGCTCGCCGCGGAAAATCGGCGCATTGCGCGCCGCAAATTCTGCGAAGCTCGTCGCCGCCCGCCCGAGAATTGTCGCAGTGTCCGGGAATACCTGCCCCTCTTTGCCGTTGCGCCGTTCCGCAAAGAGCTCGACTAGCGCGTCGGCGAGATACGGCGGCATCCCGCGCCCAAGGTTCGCGCTCTTGTGCTCTTGGGGGCTGATGTTGACGTATCGAATCATCTTGCCGGTAGCCGCCGACAGCGCTTCGGCGACCTCGGCCATGGTCAGCGCTTGCGGACCCGTCAGCCGATACGTCTTTCCTTCGTGCCCGCTGCGGGTGAGAGCGATCGCGGCGACTTCGGCGAGGTCGCCGACGTCCATCGAGGCGATCCTCGCGTCGTCCATCGGCAGGAAGAACGCGCTCTTGGCAGCGATCGATGGGACCTGACGAAAGTACGCGGGCATGAACTCGCCGGAGCGCAGGTGCGTGAACGCGAGCCCGGAGGCTTCCAGCCGTTGCTCGATCTCGCCGTGCATACGCGCGAACCGAAAATCGGAGTCGAGCTCGGGCATGATCCCCGATAGTTTGACGACGTGCCCGACGCCTGCACGCTTGGCAGCTTCGATGAAGTTCGTTTGCACGTCGAGCATGGTGCGATCCGACGACGAGATCAGCATCGCCCGATCGACTCCCCGCAGCGGTGCGGCGAGAGTCTCCGGGCGCGCCATATCGCCCTCGACGATCTCGACGTTCGGCAGCGTCTTCAGCCAGGCGGCTTTGCTCCCGTCGCGAACCAGCGCGCGAACGGCGACGCCGCGCTCCGATAGGCGACGCACCAGTTCGCTTCCGTTCAATCCGGTCGCACCGGTCACGAGAATCATCTTTCGCTCCCTTTCGCGAGCGAGAGTGTATCACGGGAGCCGGATCGCGCTCTTGTCTTAGACGCCGGTTCTTGCGGAAAATCGTCTACGGTATTGGCCGGGCGACTCGCCGAACCGTTGCTTGAAGCCCTTATTGAGACCCGAAACGGAATCGTAGCCGAACGAGGCGGCGATGGCGCTCACCTTTTCGTCGCTCGATCGCAACCGCGCGGCGACCGCGTTGAGCCGCACGCGCGTGAGATAGCGCAGCGGGGGCTCGCCGACGAGATGAACGAACCGCGCCGCGAACGCCGAGCGCGAAAGGCCGAGCTGGCGTGCGAGCGAGACGACGGTCCAGGGACGGTCCGGCTGAAGATGCAGCAGCGCCAGGGCTTCGCCGACGTGCTGGTCGCGCAACGCTGCAAGCCAGCCCGACTCCGCAGTCTCGGCGTGCTCTTCGAGATAGGCTTCGAGCGCCTGAATGAAGAGGATGTCGGCGAACCGCGCGACCACGATGTCTGCTCCCGGACGACCCGCATCTAGATCGGATCGGATGTGCGCCATCGCAGCATCGAGCCACGGCGCCAAGCGGTTCGCCTTCTTCCTCACGTGGATGACGGGAGGCAAAATCGCTCGGAAAAGATCGGCCGAGACGTCTTCGAAGCGGATGTTCCCGCACACGAGATTGGTCAGCTCTCCATCGCCCCCGATGCGAAAGACGCCGTCCACGCCGCGTTTGCGCGCCTTGAGCAGGTGATCGAGCCTCACCACCCTGGTCGCCTGCGCATCGCGCACGACGTGGGCGCCGCCCCGCGGCAAAACGACGAAATCGCCTTCGGCCAACGGAATCGGCGGCACCGCATCATATTCGACGAAACACCGTCCTCGCGTGACGATATGGAACGCTGCTCCCTCGTCGATCAATCGCAAGCCCCAGGGCGCGCGCAACTCCGGACGCGCGAAGACGCTACTTCGCACTCGAATCGACCGCAGAAGATCCGCGATCACCGCGTGGCGCATCTCTTGACTCATCGTTTACAAGATCGTTTTGCCGAGTGCCGAGAGGATCAACTCGACGGCCAGGTCGGCGGTTCGATTCTGCACGTCTAAAATCGGATTGATCTCCGTGAATTCCATCGAACCCAGCGTTTCCGAAGCAGCGATCATTTCCATGGTCAGGTGCGCTTCGCGGTAGGTCATCCCCCCGCGCACCGGCGTCCCGACACCCGGCGCCTCGCGTGGATCGATGCCGTCCATGTCGAAGGAAAGGTGCAACGAGCGCGCGCCGCCCGCGCCGGCGATCTTCAGCGACTCCTCGATGACACGGGCGATCCCGATACGGTCGATCTCTGAGATTGTGAAGGTACGGACGCCCAGTTCGCGGATCGTTTGGCGCTCGCCGGCGTCGACGTCACGTAGCCCGACCAGCACCGTCCGTTCGGGCGAGACGCTCGCATCCTCGAGGGCAAACGCGAGGGGCATCCCGTGCACGTTCCCCGAGGGCGAGGTCAGCGGCGTGTTGACGTCACCGTGCGCGTCGATCCAGATCAAGCCGGGCTGCGCGCTCCGTCCGCGGCGGATCCCGGCAAGCGTCCCCATCGCGATCGAATGGTCTCCGCCGATAACGAGCGGGAAGGCCCCCTTGCGCACGATCGTCTCGACGAGATCTGCGAGTTCGTCGCACACCGCGCGGATGACGGGCAGATACTTTGCATGCACGTCGCTCTGCGAGACCGACTCGCGGACCGGGACGACGACGTCGCCGTGATCGAACGCCGAGATCCCCAACTCCGCGAGGCGCTCGTGGAGCTCGGCGTTGCGCACCGCCGATGGTCCCATATCGACGCCGCGCCGCCCCGCGCCCAAATCCATGGGGACGCCGACGATTTCGACGCGCTCGATCACAGGTGCTGCGGCGCGCGCGTCGGGACAAAATGCATGCGCAGGACGCGCAAGATGGCGGCGGTCGGGACCGCGATGAACATCCCGGGTATTCCCAACAGCTCTCCGCCGATGAGCACCGCGACGATCACGACGAGCGGCGAGAGCCCGACGCTCTCGCTGACGATCTTCGGCGCGATGAAATGACCTTCGGCCTCGAAAACAACGATGAAGATGAGCGCCACGATAACCACGTGCTGCCATCCTCCCGATGCATACGCAAGCCCGACTGCCGGGACAAACGTTGCGATCGCTCCGATATACGGGATGAGGTCGAGGACTCCGGCAGCGACTCCGATCAAGACTGCGTAGGGGACGTGCATGATCAAGAGGCCGATCGTTATGCACGTGCCGATCGTCGCTCCCACGATCACCTGACCGCGGACGTACCCACCGAGGACCTTGTCCAAATCGGCGAGGAGGCGCAGTGTCTCCGGCCGCCCTTTCATCGGGATCAATCCGACCGCTGCAGCCCTCAATTGCGGCGCCTCGAAGATCAGATAGATGGACAGGATCGGAATGACGACGAGCGTCGCGATGATCGCGAACGTGGAACGGAGGATCCCCAGGAAGCTCGACGTTATCGTGGCCGCCTGCCCTTGAATATAGTCCACGACTTGCCCTTGCAAGTTCACGAGATAGTCGCGCACCGAACCGGGTAAGAAGTGCAGATTGTTGGGATCTCCAATGTACGCTTGTGTGGCCTTGATGTAACCCGGAAAAGCGACCGTCAGCTGTTTGACTTCATTGACGAGCGGCGGAACGACGAACGACATTGCAAAGGCAACGACTCCAAGCGCCGCCAGGTAAACGATCGCGATCGCTCCGCCGATCGGTACGCCGCGGGCGTGGATCCAACGCACCGCCGGATGGATGAGGTACGTGAAAAATATCGTCCCGATAACGATGATCGTCACCGACGAAATGCGCGCCATGAAGTGCAGCGTGCTGGAGAGCATGACGACCGCAAGGGTGATCAGCGCAAGGACCTTGAGCCAGTAAGTCACTCGCGCATCCGCCCGCCTCGCCCGCGAATCGTCGTCCATCGAGGCCTCCCCTTCGCGAGAGGCGGCCAGACTCCGCGCTCCGTACATCCCCCGCAATGTCCCCGGCCACGCGTGCCGCACGCATCGTTTGCGCAACGGCCATCCTTCTTATAACGCTTTCCGCGTGCGCCCGCCATCAGGCGGCTGGTGCGGCGCTTCGGTTCGGACTCGTCACCGACGTCGGCGGCTTGGGAGATCAGTCGTTCAACGATTCGGCGTACGCCGGCTTGCAGCAAGCGGGGCGGCTCTATCACGCCAAGGTCCAAGTGCTCCAGTCGCGCAGCGCCCCGGACTATCAGCCCAATCTCTCCGTCCTCGCGGCGGAAGACTTTGACGAGATCATCGCCGTCGGATTCCTCATGGCGAACGACCTGAGCGAGGTCGCGCGGCGCGCGCCGCAGCGCAACTTCGCGATCATCGATGCCGTCGTTGCCTTGCCGAACGTCGCGTCCCTTACGTTCAAAGAAGAGGACGGTTCATTCTTGGCGGGGGCGCTGGCCGCAATGGTCACCCGGACGCGGACGATCGCGTTCCTAGGCGGAGTCGACATCCCGCTCATTCGCAAGTTCGAAGCGGGCTTTGCCGCCGGTGCGCGCGAGATCGACCCCGCGATCCTGGTCTTGGTGAAGTACGTCGGGTCGTTCGAAGACGTCGCAAGCGGCAAAGAACTCGCCGACGTCCTTTTCGACCAGCGTGCCGACGTCGTCTTCGCCGCCGCCGGCAAGGCTGGACTCGGCGCGTTCGAAGCGGTCAGGGGGCGCGACGGCGACTACGTTATCGGCGTCGACGCCGATCAGGACGGTCTCGTCCCAGGAAGAGTCCTCACCAGCATGGTCAAGCACACGGACGTCGCCGTCACCACAGTTTGCGGAGCAGCGGCGGCGCACCATCCCATGCACGGCCATCTCGAACTCGGCTTGCGCGACGGCGCGATCGGCTTGACGGACTTTCGCTACACGCGTTCCGTCGTCGACGCGGCGAAGCGCCGTCGCCTGAGCGCGATCCGTCGCGCGCTCATCAGCGGCAGACTCCATCCTCCAACAACCCGCGAAGAGCTGGAACGATTCAGACCGGTTGCGCTGTAGCGCTTGCGCTTCGAGGGATTCGCAAGGCGTTCGGCTCGCTCGTCGCAGTCGAGGGCGTAGACCTCGAGCTGCGCGCCGGCGAGATGCACGCCCTTGTCGGCGAGAACGGCGCGGGAAAGTCGACGTTGGCAAACGTCGCCTTCGGTGGTCTCCACCCCGATGCCGGAACGATCGAGCGCACCGGTACGATCGGGCTCGTGCACCAGCATTTCGAGCTGGCCGAACGGCTGCGCGTTTGGGAGAACGTCCTGCTCGGCCGCGAGCCGTGCCGTTTCTGGACGATCGACCGCGAGCAGGCGCACGCACGAGTGCGCGAGCTCGCCACGCGGCACGGACTCGAGGTCGATCCGGATGCGGCCGTCGAGACGCTCCCGGTCGCCGTGCGACAACGGGTCGAACTCTTGCGGGAGCTCGAACGAGACCCGACCGTGCTGCTACTCGACGAACCGACGGCGACGTTGGCTCCAGCCGAGACCGAAGCGCTCTTCACCACGTTGACCCAGCTCGCCGAACGCGGCATCGCGATCCTGATCATCACGCACAAGCTCGCCGACGTGGTTCGATTCACGCAGCGCGTCACGGTCATGCGAGCGGGCAGGATCGTCGCGCGAATGGAGACGGCACAGACGACGCTCGATGAGATCGCGCACGCCATGGTCGGCGGCGACTTGCCGCAAGTCGCCGCACGAACGGCGACTACGCCTGCGCCGTATCTCAGTTTCCAAGACCTTGAGGTGCGATCCGGGGAGATCGTCGGTATCGCCGGGGTCGAGGGCAACGGCCAGACCGCGCTCTTCGATGCGATCGCGCAGATCGTACCTGATGCAGGAATCATCCCGCAGGACCGTCAGCGCGAAGCGCTCGTCCTAGGATGGAGCATCGCCGACAATGTCGCGCTCGGGCGTCAGCGCACGCGCTACCGGCGGGGGATTGTGTTCGATCGCAAGACGGCGCGCAGCGACGCCATCTCGATCATCGAGCGCTTCGACGTCCGTCCCCGATCCGTCGACGCGCCGATCGGGACGCTCTCCGGCGGCAATCAGCAGAAAATCGTCGTCGGCAGAGCGCTCGAAGGGCGGCCGCGCTTCGTCCTTGCGTACCAACCGACACGAGGCATCGATATCGGCGCAGCGGCAATCGTGCAGTCGCGCCTGATCGAAGCGCGCAATGCGGGCTGTGCGATCCTGCTGATCTCGTTCGACCTCGACGAAATTTTCGTCCTTGCGGATCGGATCGCGGTGATGTATAGCGGCCGCCTGGGTCCGCTCTTCCCGCGCGACTCGATCGATCGCGCAAGGATCGGCGCGCTGATGACGGGAGCGACATGACCGGGCGGTGGCGTGCGGCCGGACTCGCTGCCGCGATCGTCGCCGGCGTCGGCAGCATCGCGATGCTCGCCGCCGGTGCGAACCCGATCGACGGTTTTGCCCAGTTGTTCGGCGGCGCGCTCGGGGACGTCGATGAGCTGGCCGAGACGCTCGTCCAAACGACCGCGCTCTTGTTTCCGGCGCTCGGCGTCGCGATCGCTTTTCGCGCCGGGCTGTTCAACATCGGCGCAGAGGGCCAGCTCGTAATGGGTGGCCTCGCGGCCGGATCGATCGGCGCCGTCCTAACGCTCCCGGGCTATGTCTCGATCCCGCTCCTCTTGATGGCGGGCGCGCTCGCCGGCGGAGGATGGGGGGCGTTTGCCGGATTCTTGCGCGCCCGCTTCGCGGCGAATGAAGTCATCACGACCTTGATGCTCAACGTCGTCGCAACGCTATTCGCGAGCTACCTGGTCGGCGGGCCGTTGAAGTCCCCCGCGGCTACGGCATCGGAGACCGCGATCTTGCCGCACGCATCGTGGCTCCCCGAGCTGGTGCGCGACACGCGGTTGACGCTCGCGCTGCCGATCGCGTTGCTCGTGGCGCTAGGCCTGCGCTATCTCCTCGACCGCACCGTCTTCGGATACGAGTTGCGAGCCGTGGGCGAAGCGCCGAAAGCGGCGCGCCGCGCCGGCATCGCGCCGGGCCGGATCGCGATTGCAGCGCTCGGGCTCTCGGGCGCGATCGCCGGGATGGGCGGCGCAACGATCGTGTTGGGCATCCTTCATCGTTTTAACGTTGCGCTGAGCCCGGGATACGGATTCATCGCGATCGCGGTCGCGCTCGTCGGCAACTGCGATCCGATCGCGATCGTCGCCGCCGCCTTCGCATTTGGCATCTTGCAAAACGGCGCACTCGCGATGCAGGCCGGCGCCGGCGTCCCTCGCGACATCGTCGCGGTCGTCGAAGGTCTAGTGATCTTCGTCCTCGCGGGACGGCAGTATCTCACCCGGACGGTCGCGCAATGAGCGGCGAGCTGCTCGCGCTTTTCACCCTCACTTTGGTGAAGGCGACACCGCTGATCTACGCCGCGCTTGGCGGCGTCGTCGGGGAACGCGCCGGCGTCGTCAACATCGGGCTCGAAGGCATGCTCGCCGGCGGTGCCTTCACGGCGGTCGCGGTCTCGTACAAGACCGGAAGCGCCCCTCTCGCCGCGCTTGCGGGCGTCGCCTGCGGCGCTGCGCTCGGATTCTTGCTCGGCGTCGCTGCGACGCGGTGGCGCGTCGATCAAATCGTCGCCGGGACCGGACTCAATTTGCTCGCGCTCGGCGGCGCAGCGTACGCACTCGTCCTGGTATTCGGGCGCCCCGGTGCATCCTTCGCGGTCCCCGCGCTCGGACTGCGCGGCGAAGCCACGCTGATCGCGCTCGCGCTCGTTGCAGCGCTCGTCATCGATCGCGTGTTGGCCGTGACGAGCTGGGGCCTGCATGTGCGCGCAGCCGGCGAGAATCCGCGCGCCCTCGACATCGCCGGCATCGATCCGCTGCGAATCCGCGTGCAGGCGCTGGTTTTGGGCGGAGCACTCGCCGGCTTGGGCGGTGTCTTTCTTTCAATCGGTGAGCTCGATCTCTATTCCGACGGGATGACCGCCGGACGCGGCTTCATCGCACTCGCCGCGGTGATATTCGGCCGTTGGACTCCACTCGGCGCAACCGGCGCCGCCCTCTTTTTCGGATTCTTTGCGGCCCTCCAATTCACGCTGCAGCAGTCCGGCATTCCGAGCGAGTTGATGCAGGCGTTGCCCTATCTCGCCGCGCTCGCGGCACTCGCCGGTTTCGCCGGCCGCGCGCGGGCGCCGGCTGCCGACGGGATTCCGTATGCGCGAGAGTGAATCGTTAGGTTAATCATCGTCGATGTGCGGCCGATCACTGTGCATAGACGACACGCACATTGGGGTGCGCTCTTCGAGGGAAGCGGTCATGACACAGCAACGTGCCCTAGCGTTTCTTCTTGCCCTTACTCTCGGCTTTGCGCCCGTTGCCGCACGTGCGGCGCTCATCCCGGGTCCGCTCGCCGATCTTCAGGTTCAACTGGCCCAGGCGTCCCTACACGCGCCCGGGCACGTTGCACTCGAGATCAAAGACCTCGCGACCGGAGCGATGAGCGCGATCAACCCCGACGCCAATATGCCGGCGGCTTCGACGATCAAAATCCCCGTGATGGTCGAGGTCTTCCGTCAGATCGAGCTCGGCAAGTTCGACCTCAATCGCATGGTAACGCTGAGCGCGTCGGACCGTGATTGGGGCTCGGGCGACCTCGCCGGCGCGCGCAGCGGGAGCCGGTATCCCGTCTCCAAACTGCTGATGCTGATGATCACCGTGAGTGACAACACGGCGACCAACATGCTCATTCGCTTGGTCGGCCGCTGGAATATCAATCATACGATGGCTGACTTGGGCCTCTCGAATACGCGCCTCGGCGACTACATCCGTTCCGACGGCGACATTCGCGCGTTGCGAACCAGCCCGGCCGATATGGTCAGCCTCCTCGAATCGATGGCGCGCGATCAGTTGATCGACTCGTGGTCGTCGCGCGAGATGATCGCGATCCTCTCCGGACAGCGCCACAACAGCCTCCTGCCCGAACCGCTGCCGCGTGGCTTGCAAATCGCACACAAGACCGGGACCCTGCACGACACGCTCAACGACGTCGGCATCGTCTATCTCGAATCGACTCCGTACATCATCGCCGTACTGACGACGCATCTCTCCGATCTTGACGCCGGCGCGCGCTTCATCCAGGGCGTCTCGAAGATGGCGTACACCGCGTTACAGCGTTTCGCAGAGGCGCGCACCGACGCGAGCCCCCCCGGCCTTTCACTCGGCGGCGCGCCGGCTCCGAAGCCCGCCGCGACCGACGACTGGATGCTCGAGGGCCGCTAGCGCGGCTCGACCCTATCTGACGGCGGCGCGGCGCCCGGCATAGACGGGCGTCAAGAACGAGAGATGCTCGGTCAGCTTACCGTGCGTGAGGCTTTCGTAGAGCGTGTGGAGCTGCTGCGTGATCGGTCCGATCGAACCGTCGGCGATCAAACGGTGATCGATCGATTCGACCCACTGCACGCCGACCGCGCTCCCCGTGAAAAAGACCTCGTCGCACGAAAAGAGCTCGCTGCGATCGATCGAACGCTCGACGACCTGCAGATCGAGATGCTCGCGAGCGAGCATCATGACGGTCTTGCGCGTGATCCCCTCTAGTATGTTCTGCGAGCAATCCGGCGTGTAGAGCACGCCCTCTTTGACCATGAAGATGTTCTCGGCCGAACCCTCGGAGACGTGCCCGTCGTGCGAGAGCAGGATCGCCTCGTCGAAACCTGAGAGGATTGCCTCGCTCTTCGCGAGCGCCGAATTGACGTAGACGCCGGTAATTTTTCCGCGCGCCGGCGCAACCGCGTCGTCCATGCGCCGCCACGCGCTCGTGCAGCACTTCAAGCCGCCGTCGGTGTCGTAGTACGCCGTGTAGGGGACGGCGATGATCGCGAAAGCGTCCTCGACGCCGTGCAAGCGCACGCCGATCATTTCGGCTGACTTGTACGCGAGCGGACGGACGTAGAGGTCGACCTCGAAGTGGTTGCGCGCACACAGGTCGATCGTGATGTCGCAAAGCTCGTCGACGCTGTGAGGAAGCTTCATCATGAGCAGCCGTGCCGAGTCGTGAAGGCGCTCGTAGTGTTCGCGCAGGCTCAGCAGGTAGAGCTCGGACTCGTGCGCTTCCCAGTATCCGCGAACCCCTTCGAAGCACCCGGTCCCGTAGTTGAGCGCATGCGTCAATAAGCCGACCTTCGCCTCATCGTAGCGGCAGAAACGGCCGCCGGCCCAGACTTGCAAGCTCCCCAGATCCATGCTCGAGACCTCCGTTTGGTACGATTCCCCGAGGGGGCCCGGAACAACTCTTTGAATGTTTGTCGCGCTGAGCGGCGTTGCTGGATGGCTCGGTGCGAGAAGCCCATTAACTTTCGCCTAAGCGGTATGGTGCGCCAAGCCGCGGCGGAGAAAGCACGAGCATGAAGCGACTAGGCATCGTAACCGTGCTGCTTGCCCTCACGATCGCACCGGCCTTGGGCTGGGGACACTATGGCCATCTTCTCGTTAGCGAGGCCGGCGCACGTACTTTTCCCGTCGACCTTCCTCCGTTCGTCCGCACGCTCGATGCGATCAACGAGATCCGCGATCTCGGGCCGGAACTCGACGAAAGTAAGGGGGCCGGCGATCCGCACGATGCGGACCGCGATCCCGGTCACTACGTCAACATCGGCGACGACGGGACCGCATCCGGGATCGCGTTGACCAACTTACCCAAGGACCGCGAAGCCTACGACACTGCGCTGCGCCGCGCAAGCACCGACGAATATAAAGTGGGATTCTTGCCGTATTCGTTGATCGACGGCTGGCAGCAGGTCGCCAAGGACTTCGCCTATTGGCGTGTCTTGGTGATCGGCGAAAGAAGCAGCACCGATCCGAACGACCGCGCGTTCTTTGAAGCGCAGCGCCGGCTGCGCGAGACCCTCACGCTGCGGGACATCGGCGTTTGGAGCCACTACGTCGGCGACGCAAGCCAGCCGCTGCACACGAGCTCGCACTTCGACGGTTGGGATCGTTACGCGAACTCAAAAGGAATTCATTCGCGGTTCGAAACGTCGTTCGTCCGGAAGAACGTCGCGCTTCCGGCCGTCTTGGCGGCGATCCCGCCGTATCGACCGTGCGCGTGCACGATCGCGCAGTACGTCGGGCGCTATCTTGCCGCGACGAACGCGCAAGTCCGCGCTCTGTACGATCTTGGCGCGATGACCGATTCGTTTCGCACGTCGACGCCGCAAGCGGTCGGCTTCACGACGGCACGTCTAGCTGCGGGCGCGGCCGCCCTGCGCGATCTCGTCGCTGAGGCTTGGGCCGCAAGCGCGGGGATGACGGTCGGTTATCCCGCGACGAACGTACGCGATATCGAGAACGGAGCCGTGCCCATGACACGGCGAATCATGGGGGGCGATTGAAACGGGTAATGCGGCGACCATGAGTCTCTGGCCGCTCGCGCTGACCGCGTTCCTCGCGAGCGCCGTCGAGGCGATCGAGGCGGTGACGATCGTCCTAGCGGTCGGCTACGCGCAGAGTTGGCGGATCGCGCTCACCGGTGCTGCGTACGCGAGCATTGCGCTGGCTGCCATCGTTGGGATCGGCGGCCCCGCGATCTTGCATTTCATCCCGATCACGATCATCCGCATCGCGATCGGCGCTTTTCTCATTTGGTTCGGTTACGGCTGGTTGCGCAAGGCAGTCTTGCGGTACGCGGGCCGGATCCCGCTTCACGACGAGAACGCGATCTTCGAGCGCGAGGTCGCGACGTTGCGCAACGCGCACGAGGCGCGCGTTGGGCTCGCGACGGCGTTCAACGGCGTCTTTCTCGAAGGGCTCGAGGTCGCGATCATCGTCTTGACCGTCGGCTCGGCATCGAAAGATGCGCTCGTTACCGCAGCGGCCGGCGCGCTGGCTGCCTTCACCGCGGTCGTGATCGCCGCGGTCTTGGTGCGGCATCCGTTTGAACGGGTCCCGGAAAATACGATGAAGTTCGCCGTCGGCGTCATGCTCGTCGCCTTCGGAACATTTTGGCTGGGCGAAGGCATCGGCATAACGTGGTGGTACGAGGACGCGGCGATACCGGTGCTGGCCGCAAGCTACGCGGCCGTGGCGCTCCTCGTTAGCTTTTCCTTAAGATTGCGGTGATACTCCAGTAGGGAAGAAATTCGCCCTTCTTTTCTGCGGAGGTTCGCTTGCGTTACCTGCTCCGTTTCGCGCTCTGCCTTTCGGCGGCGGTGCTCGTCGCCACGTTGTCGTCCTCGCACGCGTCGAGCGCGCCGGATCCGTCGACGCAAGCGCGGCTCCTGCGCGAGAAGATTCAGCACGTCATCGTGATCTACCAAGAAAACTGGAGCTTCGACGGACTTTACGCGCACTTGCCGGGTGCGAACGGCAGCGTCGCTCCGCCCCGGCAGTTTCAGTACGGGATCGTCGACCCGCCAACCAAAACGTGTCGACCGGCTCCGGGCTGGGCAATCATGACGACCGTGACCCAACAGCCGCTTTTCGGCCAAGCAAGCCCGCTCGGGCCGTGGCCCTGCGGCTGGGTTGACCGTAACGGCGTCGTCAGTGCTGCCGCGGCAGGCGGGGCGAATCCCGACCCTGCTTTCAGCGGCACGTTCGCGAACGGCGGCGGCATGGCCGTCAAGCCGTATCTCCTCTCGAACTTCGATGCAATCGAAGGTCTGACCGGAGACCTTTGGCACATCTTCTGGCACGAGCAGATGCAGATCGATACCGGCACGCTCGAGCCCTCGAATGGGCGCATGGACAAGTTCATCGCGTACAGCGGCAATCCGGGCTATGTGCTGAGCTACTTCAACGCACCAAATCTACCCGAAGGCCAGATCGCGCAGCGCTTCACGATGGCGGACAACTTCTTCCATAGCGCGTATGGCGGGTCGTTCCTCAACTCCCAATGGCTGATCTGCGCCTGCACGCCGCGCTGGAATCAGCCGCTTCCCAAGAGCAACACGACGAGCTTCGAGTCCTACTGGGATCCGGCGACCAAGACGCTGCGCGACGGCAATCTCACGCTGATGCCGGCGCCGCAGACGTCACCGGGCCCCGTCCCCAACGGTCAATATTTCGTCGTCAACACGAGCTTCACGCAGAACGTCCCGCACCCGCTCCCATTCGAGTCGAACCCCGCGGTCCGCGATCAGCTCCTCGCGCCGATCCCGCCGACGCAAAAGACGATCGGCGATCTGCTCACCGATCACCAACCATCGATCTCGTGGAAGTGGTATTCGGGCGGCTGGGACCTCGCAATTCAAGAAGTCGCCAACGACGCGACGAGGTGCCAAACGCCGCCGCCGCCCGCAGACAACCCGCCTTCGACCGGCTATTGCTTCCAGTACCATCACCAGCCGTTCGCCTATTATG
>DATNIC010000021.1:0-2619 GCA_035604635.1 Binatia bacterium | reverse complement strand
GCCGCATTGCCCGCTTCGAAGAGCTCTCGAGCCACGAATATCAGCGCCGGAACGAGACGCAAGAGATCTTCATCCCGGTCGCGGAACGCCTCGGCGACAACGTCATCGAGTTTGCCGGGGTCCGCAAAGGCTACGGCGAGACATTGCTCATGGACGACGTGAGCTTCACCGTCCCGGCCGGCGCCATCGTCGGGATCATCGGCCCCAACGGCGCCGGTAAGTCGACTTTGTTCCGCATGATCGCCGGGAAAGAACAGCCTGACGCCGGGGAGATCAAGATCGGGCCGAGCGTCAAACTCGCGCTCGTCGAGCAGAGCCGCGAGTCGCTTTCGGGTGACAAGACGGTCTTCGACGAGATCAGCGGCGGCCTCGATCTCCTGACCGTCGGAAAATTCGAGATGCCGTCGCGCGCGTACTTGGGACGCTTCAACTTCAAGGGGGCCGACCAGCAGAAACCCGTCGGCAGCTTATCCGGCGGCGAACGTGGCCGCTTGCATCTCGCCAAGACCCTCCTTGCCGGCGCGAACGTCCTTCTGCTCGACGAACCCTCGAATGATCTGGACGTCGAAACGCTGCGCGCGCTCGAAGACGCCTTGAGCGAATTCGCCGGGACGATCCTCGTGATCAGCCACGATCGCTGGTTCCTCGACCGGATCGCGACGTACATCCTTGCCTTCGAAGGGGACTCGAACGTCTATTTCTTCGAGGGCAACTTCCATGAGTACGAAGCCGCCAAAGTCGCACGCCTCGGCGAAGAGGCCGCGAAACCGCGCCGGATTCGCTATCGGCCGCTGACGCTCAAGTGAACGGCAAGATCGGGCTCGAGGAGCACTTCGCGCTCGAGACGACGCTCGGCGACTCGGAACACTTCACCGCGCCGCAAACATGGCCCGAGCTGCGCGCCGGGCTGCTCGATTTTCAAAAGAAGCGGCTGGCGCTGATGGATGCGCACGGGATGGAGCGAATGATCGTCTCGCTCAACGCGCCGGCCGTCCAAGGGATCACGGATCCGGGCAAAGCTGCCGAGGTCGCGCGGGTCGCCAACGACGTCCTTGCCGAAGAAGTTGCCAAGCATCCCGACCGCTTTTCGGGCTTGGCAGCGCTGGCAATGCAAGATCCGCATCTGGCCGTGACCGAGTTGGAACGCTGTATCCGGGAACACAAGTTCGTCGGCGCGCTCGTCAACGGCTATTCGCAAGTCGGGTCAGCCGACAACGCCGTCTACTACGACCTCCCCCAATATCGCGCGTTTTGGAAAGTCGTCGAGCGCCTCGGCGTCCCGCTCTATCTGCATCCGCGCGAGCCCAGTCAGCGCAAAGCGTACGATGGGCACCCGTGGCTGACCGGACCGGCGTACGGCTTCGCGGCCGAGACCGGATTGCACGCGCTGCGGTTGATCGGGAGCGGCCTCTTCGACGACTGCCCGAAGCTGACGATCATCCTCGGCCACATGGGCGAAGGGCTGCCGTTCAATCTCTACCGGATCGACGAGCGGATCGCGTGGTCGCCGATGGGTTATCCGGCGAAGCGGAAAGTCTCCGAGTACTTCTCCGACAACTTTTTCATCACGACGGCGGGGAATTTTCGCACGCAAGCGCTGATCAACGCGATCCTCGAGATCGGCGCGGACCGGATCCTTTTTTCGACCGACTATCCTTTCGAGGACGTTCGCGAAGCCGCCGAGTGGTTCGACGCGACGAGCATCAGCGAACGCGACCGCCGCAAGATCGGCCGGGAGAACGCGCGAGAGCTCTTCAAACTAGCCTAAACGGCGATCGCTTCGCTCGTCACGAGATCGTACAGCTCTCGTAATGACGAGATCGTCCAGGTCGGGTTCGCGCCCAGCGTCTCCGGCGGAGCGCCGCCGCGGTTGCACCAAACGACCTGCATCCCGAACTCGGCCGCGCCCGTCGCGTCCCAGCCCTCGGAGGTGACGAATACGACCCTGTCCGTCTCGGCAAAGTGCGAGGTGATGAGCTCGTAAGCACGCGGATCGGGCTTGTACGTCTGAATCGATTCGACGCTCAGCAGGACGTGGATCAGCTCGGACAGCCCGGCATTGGCAATCGCCGCATCACCCGTCTCGGGGGAAGCGTTGGTGAGCGCCGCGATCTGAACCCCTGCGTCGTTGAGAGCACGCAGCGTCGGAACGACGTCGACGAACGGCCGCAGGAATCGCCAGCCGTCAACCAGCGTCTTGCGGTACGCTTCGCTCATGCTGACGTGGTGCAGCGACGCGGCGTAGACGAGCGCGTGGTCGGCAAGCTCATCGAAACTTTCGTAGCGGCGCATCGCCGCCGTGGTGAGCATGTACATCAGCAACCGATCGCGCCAGGTCTGAACGAACGGCTTCGAGTCCTTGATGACCGGCATCAGCTCGGCCCGCAGCGAGCCGATATCCAGGAGCGTACCGAACAGATCGAAAACGATCGCGACACGGTTCATGATGCGCTGTTTGGCGTCGATCCAACGCGATCATTTGGACAAAAGGTGAGTCGCGCGGGCCAAACGAAGCAGCCTGCCGATGAGCCTTTCGCAGCGCGCCGACGAGCTCGAAGAACGGATGATCGCCGACCTCGAGGCCCGCATCCCCGTCAAGTCGGTGCTCTTCACGTCGGG
>DATNIC010000020.1:0-5931 GCA_035604635.1 Binatia bacterium | reverse complement strand
CCGCCGGCCGTATCGGCCGATCGCCGGCTCGAAGTCCGGAGAGTCTGCGAGGCGCCCCGCAGCGCCGGCGTCATCGCGCCCCTGGTCGTTTTGATTTTAACGATCGCGACCGCCGCATTGCTGCATGCCCTACGCTGAACGGTCCAGCTGATTACAGGCGCGCGACCGCCGGGTCGATCAGGTCGCGCGCGGGGAACGATCTTTTTATCGTACCGTATTTGACCGATGCGTCGATGAGCGGCTGGATTTGGGCTTCGCCTAGGCGGATTCCCTCCACGGCGCGCGTCATCTGCGCGATGATCGCCAGCGGGACCGACGTGTAGTCGGCCATCATCGGCGCCGTTTCGGCGTGGTGCGCGTTGGTGTACGTCGCCGAAGCGCCGACGACGCGTGCGAACGCGCGGACGATGCCGGGATGCTTCGCGGAAAAGTCCTTGGTCGTAAACCACGCCGTGATATAAAACGACGGAGCGATCGCCAGTCCCGTGTTGATGATCCGGAACTTCCCGGTCGCAAGCGCCGCTGCCATCGTCGGTTCGCTCACCTCGCCGCCGGCGACGCGGCCTTGGTCAACGGCGGGGGCGACGGCCGAAAACGGGATCTCGACGAAATGGACCGACTTCGAATCGCCCCCGTTGCGGTCGACCCAGGCCTGCAACGCGACGTGTCCCAAGTCGCTCAATGCGGCGACGGAGAACGTCAAGCCGTTCGCGTCTTTGCCCGTCCGGACCGGCGAATCTCGCCCGATCAAGACTGCGGCGTACGGGGCGCGCGGATCGTAAAGCGCGGCCGGTGCGACCAAGACGAACGGGACGCCGCGCTCGTGCGCCTCGATCAGCGAAGGCAGCGAGGACTTTCCGAAGTCGTACGTCCCCGACGCCACCGCGGCTGCGACGGCTGCACCGCTGTTCTGCCGGTCGATTTGAACGTCGAATCCGGCCTTAGCAAAGAGACCGGAGCGCTGGGCGTAGACGACCGAGACGCTGTCGTCGCTCGAAGTGGCGCCCAACCGCAGCGGAAAGAGCGCTGAGGGAGTCTGAGCGCCGGCGTTCGGTATCCCTAAGAGCGAGGCTGCCGTTCCGGCCGTGACGCCTGCGAGAAATCGGGCTCTCTTCGCGCGGGAATCCAACGTCATGCTGCTAATCTCTTCGTATCATGCTGCAAGCCGACCTCGCATCCGCCCGCGCGTCGATGTACAACGACAACGCGTTCAAGATCGGATTCTTCGGCGCGAACTGTTCGTCGGGAAGATACGCTACCAAAGTCCCGGAGCGCTGGACCGGAAACTGGGAAGACAACCTGCGGCTCGCGCAGATGATGGACGACGCCGGCATGGACTTTCTCCTGCCGATCGGCCGATGGAAAGGCTACGGCGGCGAGACCGACTATCAGGGCACGACGTACGAGACGATCACTTGGGCCGCCGGCTTGCTCGCGGCGACCAAACGGATGACGATCTTCGGCACCGTCCACGCGCCGCTGTTTCATCCGCTCATCGCGGCCAAACAGATGGTGACCGCCGATCACGCCGGTCGCGGCCGCTTCGGCTTGAACGTCGTCTGCGGCTGGAACGAGGACGAATTCGAAATGTTCGGCGTGAAGCCGGGCGATCACGAAGCGCGCTATCGCCAAGGCCAAGAATGGCTCGACGCCATCAAAATGATTTGGGAGCGCGACGACTTCGACTTCAAAGGCGAGTTCTTCGATATGAAGGGCGTGCGCGAGAAGCCGAAGCCGTACGGCGGGACGCGTCCGCTCATCATGAATGCCGGCTCGTCGAAGGAAGGTCGCGCCTTTGCGCTGCGCAACTGCGACGCCTGGTTCACGAGCGTCCGGCTGCCGTCGTACGAGCAAGCCGACATCGCGAAAGCCAAGCAAGTCATCGAGGACGCAAAAGCCGAAGGGCGGCGCAACGGTCACGAGATCGGCGCGTATACCGTCGGCGTCGTCGTCTGCCGTCCGACTCGCAAAGAAGCGCTCGAGTATCATCGCTACGTCACCGAGGAGAACGTCGACTGGGGCGCCGTCGACAAGATGCTCGAGGGCAAGGGGTTGTTGGACCGGCCGCCCGACGAAGTCGCCCGCTTTCGCAAGGACTACGCGAACGGTAAAGGCGGGCTGCCGTTTTTCGGGACGCCGGACGACGTGGCCGAAGGTTTTGCCGGGGTTTACGCCGCGGGTTTCAATGGGATCGGAATCTCGCTCGTCAACTACGCCGAGGAATTTCCATATTTCCGCGACGAGGTGCTCCCGCGGCTGGAAAAACGCGGGTTGAGGAAACCGGTCGCCTAGGACCTTGTCGAATAGATGATCTCTTGCGCCGGGAAGTTACGGCGCAGTACGTTGTATTTGGCCGCCGCATCGATCAGCGGCTGCAGCAAATTCGGGGTGAGCGACGTCCCGGCGACGGCGCGCGGCATGTTCTGCACGACCACCAGCGGGATACCGGAGAACTCGGAGAGCATGGCAGCCGTCTCGGCGCGATGGGTATTCGTGTAGGCTGCGGTCTCGCGGACGACGCGTGCAAACGTGGCGACGATATCCGGATGCCTGCCGGCCCAATCGTTCGTCGTGAACCATGCCGAGACGAAATACTGCGGCGCGATCGAGGGATAGGTGTTCGCCAGAATCCGTACTTTGCCGGTCGCGAGCGCCGCGTCGACTTGCGGATGGATCGTGTTCGCCGCGTCGACGCGGTGCTGCTCGATCGCAGCACCGTCTTCCGTTTGCGGCATCTCCAAGAATCGCAGGGTCTTGGAGTCTCCGCCGTTCTTGTCGATCCATGACATCGCCGCGATCTGATCGACCGCTCCGAGAGCGGCGACGGCGAGCGTCTTGCCGTTGAGATCGCGAGCCGACTGAATCGACGAATCCTTCGCGACGATGAGCAGACCGTACGGCGTCGCGCTTTGCGAGAGCCCGCCCGGAGCGATCAACGTGAACGGGACGCCACGTTCGTGTGCATTGAGCAGCGCGACCAGGCTCGATTTCCCGATGTCGTAGCTCCCGCCCGCAACGCCCGCGGCGATCGCAGCGCCGCCGTTGCTCTGCTCGAGCTGCACGTCGAGCCCGGCGGCGCGAAAGCGGCCCGTGCGCAACGCGTAGAGGACCGGTGTCACCTGATCGTCGGGAGTCGAAGCGACGCGGACCGTGACGAGCCCGGGCCCCTGCGCAAGAACGGTGTGCGCCGGAACGACGCACACCGCTGCAAGCACGAGGTAACGAAGGAGCCTACGCACTAACCGTTTGCGGTACTTTCAAACGGCTGCCGAAGAACTTCTTGGCGTTGTCTTCGAAGATCATCTTCTTCTCGGCCGACGAGAGCGACGCAATGCTCTCGATGACCGGCTTGAGATCATCGTATTGACGGTTCGTCTTCGGATCGACGCCGGAGCCGCTTCCCGGAAGCTCCGTGCCGAAGAGGCACCGGTCGGCGCCGACTAGGCCGAAAAGCAGCTCGAGCGACGGCTTGTAGTGAATGCACGTGTCGAAGAAAAAGCGCTTCAGCGTCTCTTCGAAGAGTTCGCTCCTCACGGATTTGCCCGTGAGCTTCGCGCCGGTTTCCGAACCTTTCTCTTGGAACGAAAAGCCGGACTTGCCGAGATCCTTCTTCATCTGCATGACGCGATTGCTCTGCCAGCGGCCGACCTGATACGGTATCGAACCGCCGCCGTGGCTGACCATGATCCTCAAGCTCGGGAAGCGGTCAAAGACATCGGAGCGAGCGATGGAGGTAATTGCCAGACTCTCTTCGGTGATGAAGTGCTCGTCGTACGTCTCGCGGCCTTGGCATCCGCCGCTGTGAATGTGGATCGCAAGATCCATCGCGACGCACTTCTGGTACAAGGGATACCAATAGGGATCCGCAAGCGTCGGCGTCTGCTCGAGACCCTCACCCGGATCGGGATTGAGGAGGATGCCGATGAAACCGAGCTTGTCGATGCAATAGTCGATCTCGTCGAAGACGACTTCGATCGGGTGGCCGTGGGATTGCGGGAGCGCCGCGACGCCGCGAAAGCGGTTCGGATGGAACGCAATCGTCCGCGCGATCAGCTCATTGTTCGAGCGTGCCCATAATTTTGAATCGTTCAACCGGCCGTGATGGATCTGCTGGAACGGCCGGAGCGAAAGACACTGGATGTCGGTTCCGACTTGGTCCATCAAGGCAATGTTCGAATCCGCGGATTTCTTCAGCTCGTCGTCTTTGATCTCAGCCAGCGCGGCGCCGTGTTGACCTCCGGAGACGACTAAGAGGCTCCGGTATGCGTACAGCGTCGGCGGGGCGACGAGATGAGCGTGGGAATCAATAATCATGCCGGGCAGACTACGCCAGCCGCCTACCGTATCCTAGCGGCAAGAGTTCCGCCGCGGGACTCAAAAGCTGCCGAAGAGGAGGTTCGCATGGTCTCACGCGCCGGCTTTCTCGCCGCCATTCCGATGCTTGCCGCAACGACCGGCCGGGCCCTCGCGCAGTCGAACGCCGCCCTGCGTATCGGCGCGCTGCCGACCGACGGCTTTGCCGAGGCCTACTACGCCGCCGACATGGGGTTCTTCACCAAGGCCGGCATCAACGCGGACATCTCGTCGTTTCATAACGGCGGAGAGATTTCGGCGGCGATCGTCGGCGGTTCGCTCGACGTCGGCGTCTCGAGCCCGATCAGCTTAGCGAACGCGTACTTGCGCGGGATCCCGCTCGTCTACATCGCGGCCGGAAACCTCTACAACTCGGCCGCGCCGACGATCGGATTCTGCGTCGCCAAAGACAGCCCGCTCCGGACCGCCAAGGAGTTCGAGGGCAAGACGATCAGCGTCAACGGTTACAAGGACCCGACCCACCTCTCGATCCTGGCGTGGCTGGCTAAAAACGGCGCCGACGCCGCCAAAGTGAACGTCACCGAGGTCCCCGCGCCGGAAACCGGGCAAGCGCTCGCACGCGGGACGATCGTCGGAGCGGTGATCCCGGAGCCGTTCATGTCGGCGGCGATCTCCGGCGGCTTTGCCAGATTGTTCGCCAAGTGCTTCGATGCAATCGGCAACGGGATCATGCTCGGCGGCTGGTTCGCGACGGCCGATTGGGTCAAGAAGAATCCGGATCTGGCGAAGCGCTTCGTCGGAGTCATTTATGAAACCGCACGCTGGGCGAACGCGAACCGCGAGCAGTCCGGGCTCATTCTCCAGAAGTATTCGCGCATCACCGATGCAACGCTGCATTCGATGACGCGGGTTGCGTACGCAACGTCGCTTGCGCCCGCGATGATCAATCCGACGTTGCAACTTGCCGCCGCGTATAAGTTCACCGATCGGGTCGTCGCCGGCTCCGATGTGATCGCGAGGATTTGATGGTCAGTGCGAAGCCGTTTTTCCGGGCCGATCATGTCGGCAGCTTGCTGCGGCCGCCGGAGCTGCTCTCAGCCCGTGAGCGCTTCACCAAGGGCGAGATCGACGCGGCCGATCTGCGCGCCGTCGAAGACGCGGCGATCAGCGACGCCGTCGCGCTGCAGGAAGAGACCGGGCTCCAAATCGTGACCGACGGCGAATTGCGGCGCGAGAACTGGTGGATCGACTTCATCAGCCGGCTCGAAGGCTTGCGCATCGAGGAGGGTCAGAACCCGTCGTTCGCGGGGACGCAAGCGCGCTACGTCCCCAAGAACGTCGTCACGCGCGAAAAGCTCCACTGGCCGGGACCGATTCTGCGACGCGATTTCACGTTCGTGGCCGACGTCGCGTCGACGACCGCAAAGATCACGCTGCCCTCGCCGTCGCGCATTCATTTTCACGGTGGACGCAACGTCGTCTCGCGTGATGCCTATCCGGACATCGACGCGTTTTTCGAAGACGTCGCGTCGGTCTATCGCCGGGAGATCGCGGCACTCGAAGAGGCCGGATGCCGTTACATTCAGATCGACGATCCGATCCTCGCCTACTTCGTCG
>DATNIC010000019.1:0-8544 GCA_035604635.1 Binatia bacterium | reverse complement strand
ATTCAGCTTCACCGGACAGGAGACGAACCGCGCGCTGATCGTCGTCCGGCTGCGAGCCTTCGATGAGCGCACGCGCAGCGAACAATCCGCCGACGGAATCATTCGGCGCCTGCAGCCTCGCCTCGCAAGCATCGCCGACGCGCAAGTCTTTGCGTTCGATCCGCCCGCGATCCGCGGCATCGGCAACTTTGCCGGCTTCCAGTTCGAGCTGACCGACCCCGGGAATCTTCCGATACCGCAGCTCTACCAGACGGCGCGTGACATCATCGGTCAAGGCAACGCCGGGAACGTGCTGCGCAGCGTTTCGACGCAGTATCGCGTAGACAACCCGCAGCTCGTCATCGACGTCGATCGAGCGAAGGCAAAGGCTCTCGGCGTCCCGCTTTCGGCGCTCTTCGACACGCTCAACGTCATGGTCGGCTCTCAGTACGTGAATGACTTCGACTACTTGAACAGATCGTATCGCGTCTACGTGCAGGCTGATCCGGCGTTCCGCGACAGGCTGTCGGATTTTCAGTCGATCTACGTTCGCAGCAGCCTCGGCGGTGTTATCCCGCTCTCGTCGCTGATACAGACGCATTTGGTCCGCGTCCCGCCGCAGATCACGCACTACAATCTCTATCGCTCGATCGAGATCAACGGTATCCCGGCGCCGGGTTACGGCTCGGGTGACGCGATCAACGCGGTGCAGGCGATCGCGCAGCGCGTTATCCCCGGCGGCATCGCCTATGAGTGGTCGGGCATCTCGCTCGAGCAGATTCAGTTCGGCGGTCAGGCGATCTTCATTTTCGGTCTGGGCGTCGTCTTCGTCTTTCTGACCCTGGCGGCGAAGTACGAGAGCTGGACCGATCCGTTGATCATCCTCCTGTCGGTCCCGCTTGCGATTTTGGGCGCGATCCTCGCCCTGGACATGCGCGGCTTGCCGAGCGACTTGTACGCGCAAGTCGGATTCTTGATGCTGATCGCGCTCGCGAGCAAGAACGCGATCTTGATCGTCGAGTTCGCGAACCAGCGGCGCGCCGCCGGGGTCGAGACGCGCGCTGCGGTGCGCGAGGCGGCGCAGACGCGCTTCCGGCCGATCGTCATGACGTCGCTCGCCTTCATCCTAGCCGTGATGCCGATGGTCTTTGCGACGGGTGCGGGAGCCGCAAGCCGCCATTCGCTGGGCACGGCGGTTTCCGGCGGGATGATCCTCTCGACGGTCCTCAACCTGTTCCTGATCCCGGCCTTTTACGTCGTCGTCGTCAACACGCGCGAGCGTCTGGGCGGAGGGCGGCGCGCTGCGTACGCGACCGACGGCGGTGCCGTCGCCGCACCGGGTCCGTCGAACGGCGGCGCGGAAGACGCGGCCGATGCGGAAAGATACGGTTCTCGCCCATAGCGGGCGCTCGAGCGAACGCCCCGGACCGGTCAACGTCCCGGTCTATCGCGCTTCGACGGTCGTGTTCGAATCGGTCGAGGCGACCGAACGCGCGACGCAGTCACGCTTCGAGGGCCTCTATTACGGACGCTACGGGACGCCGACGACGTTCGCGCTCGAAGAGACCGTCGCGCAGCTCGAGGGCGGATATCGCGCGATCGCGGTCTCCTCGGGACTCGCGGCGATCACCGCGACGATCCAGGCCTTTGCGAAGAGCGGCGATCACATCCTCGTCCCGGATTCCGTCTACGGACCGGTGCGGCATCTGTGCGACAGCGTCCTCGACGGCCTCGGCATTACGACGGCGTACTACGATCCGCTCGCCGGGGCGCGGATCGAGGCACAGTTGCGGCCCAACACGCGGCTCCTCTACCTCGAGTCGCCCGGCTCGCTGACGTTCGAAGTGCAAGACGTCCCCGCGATGCTCGCGGTCGCGCGCAAGCGTGCGATCCCGACGGCGATCGACAACACCTGGGCGACGCCGTACTACTATAGCGCGGTCGCCGCGGGCGTCGACGTTTCGCTGCACTCCGGGACGAAATACATCGGCGGACACTCCGACCTGTTGCTCGGGATGATCGTGACGAACGAAGCGGTCTACGAGAAAGTGCGCGCGACCGTGGTCGCGCTCGGCTTTTCGTGCTCCGCCGATGAGGCGTATCTCGCGCTACGCGGCTTGCGCACGCTGGGCGTCCGGCTCGAGCGCCATTACGCGAGCGGGCTGGCCGTCGCGAAATGGCTCGAGCGACGGCCGGAAGTCGCGCGGATCCTGCATCCGGCGTTTGCGTCGTGTCCGGGACACGAGCTGTGGAAGCGCGACTTCAGCGGCGCGTCCGGACTGTTCTCGTTCGTCCTGCGGCCGGGGTTCACGCGCGACTCGATCCGCGCGATGATCGACGGGCTCGAGTTCTTCTCCATCGGCTACAGCTGGGGCGGCTTCGAAAGTCTCGCGCTGCTCGCGCACCCCGAAAAAGTCCGCACCGCGACGCCCTGGACGGAACCCGGCGCGGTCATTCGCCTGCACATCGGCCTTGAAGACCCGCACGATCTCATCGCCGATCTCGAACGGGGCTTTTCGCGACTCGTTACCGGGCCGTCCCGGACGCGATAGGAAAGAACGACTGCGAGCCGTCGGCGCTGACCATCGGCGAACGGCCGAGCCGTTCCGCGAGGGCGCTTTCGATGTCGCTGCCGCGGGCCGGTAAACCATCGCGAAAGATCAGGATGCCGTTGAAGCCGACATGCGCCGCTTCAGGAAGCATGCGTTCGGGCGGCAATGCTGCGAGCCGCTTTTCGAATTCCGCTTCTTTGCTTCCCGAAATCGCGCCGACGGAGCTGCGCAGAGAAGCGGAAAATAAGTACGGAACGACTTCGACGTGGCCGATGGGGGGCGTGTCCGGAAACTCGACATAGGGAAGCTCGAGGATCATGGCTCCGAGAGGGAGTGCACCCTCGAGTTGACGCACCCACGCAGCGTCGAGCGCGTATCGCGCGCGGGATGCCGCGAAATCGGCCGAATGTACCGGAGATTGGTCAAAAATCCCGTAGCCGGTGACGAGCACCGCAAGCCCGGCGTACAGCGCGACTCTTTTTTGCCTGCGGAGAGACGTCCACCACGACTCCAGCACGCATGCGATTGCGAGCAGCGCAAAGAAGGCGATGAACACGCTGATTCTGTTGTAGGCGCGGATCTGCGCCGTGATCGCCACGTTGAAGACGGCTCCGAGGCCGCCGACGGTGCCGAGGGCGATGGCGCTCATCGCGAGGAGCGAGGCATTGTGGAGATAGCGCGGCACGCTGCGAGTCGCGCTCGCGATCGTCGCCGCGACGAGGAGGATGAGGCCGATCGTCGCGACGAGGCCCAAGGTCGCGGACGCGTTTTCGTTGATTAGCGACGGCTTTGCGGCATCGCTTACGATCGCATCGTAGACGCTCCGGCCGAATGCGAACGCCGGGATGCGATGGTCGGGGATCGGCAAGATCATCTGTCCGATGGAGAGCGCAAAGGTGATCGCCTCTTCGGCCCGGCGCGTCGTCGCATAGGAGTTGCTCCCGTGCGCGATCTGCCAGATCAACGAAGGAGCGAGGCTCAGAAGAAAGCTCACGCTGCAGACTGCGCCGAAGAGCAGGCTCGCGATCACCGGGCGCCACGATCGCAGTTGAATCGAGCCGATGATCGCGGCAGCGACGGCCAGCGCCCCCGCGAAGAATGCCTCGTAGTGGCTCTGCAGGCCCACGACGATCGCGGGCACGACGACGTCGAGGCCGCGCTGCCCCTCGCAGATTCGCAAGAGAGCGAGGCACGCGAGTGGGGCCGCGTAGTAGGCGGCTATGAACGGATGGCCGTTCCGCCAAAAAACCTCGAAGAGGTTCCCGTAGAGCACAGCACAGGGGATGGCCGCGGCGTAGATTATGCCAATGCGCCTGAGCGCGTAGAGAGCCGCCAATGCGTTGGCGACCGGGCACAGAAGATAAAACAGATTGTAGGTGAGAAACGGGTTCCTAGTGAGGTGAACGAGCGCGTATTGTACGCCGTAGTCGATGGCGTACAGTGCGGGGACGTCGTGCGCATCTTGGCCGAACGGCGCCGCCAGTAAAGGATTCCAATAGACGGAGCCGCTTTCGAGCAGCTGTTTGATCATTCGCACGCTGCCGACCAAACTGACGGCGTCGCCGTAGTTCCCGTAGACGAAGGGGATCGTGAGGTCTGCGCGCCAGAGGCCGCCGGCGAGGAAAAATGCGATGAACGACAGGGCGGCGCAGAGCGCGTAAGCCCAAGCCCTCACATCGCCTCGAGCAAAGCGCGCAGGAGCGGAATCCACGTCGGGTTGGCGCGCGTGTTGCCGCGTGTGACGGTCGAAGGAATGTCGACGGTGATCTTCCCGTCGCCGAAGCGGAAGCGGTTCTTCGTCAGCGACTGAAGCTGCGGGATCGCATCGGGCGAGAGCGCGAATTCGCTCCCGACGCCGAGCGTGAGGCGCGTCTCCTCGACGACGACCCGTGTGACGTTCTTCGCGAGCGCGATCGTCCGCAGCTTCATGACCGCTACGAGATTTTCGAGCGGCGGCGGCAGCGGACCGAAGCGGTCGCGGACGCCGGCGACGATCTCGTCGACCGCCTCTTCGGAGCGGGCGCTCGCGAGCTGCTGATAGACCGCGATCTTTTGCGAGACTTGGGGGATGTAGTCGTTGGGGATGAAGGCGTCGATCTTGACGTCGATCACCGCCTCGCGCATCGCCTCGGCCTCGCGTTTCTTGCCGCGCCGTGCCGCGATCGCATCAGCGAGGAGCTGCGCGTACGTATCGAAACCGACCGCACCGATGAAGCCCGACTGCGCGGCGCCGAGCAGATTGCCCGCGCCCCGAATCTCGAGGTCGCGCATTGCGACTTGGAGGCCACTTCCGAGATGTGTGAACTCGCGAATCGCTTCGAGCCGCGCCTTCGCCTCTTCGGTCAGCGCCTTGTGCGCCTGGTAGAGCAGATACGCGTAGGCTTGATGGTTCGAGCGGCCGACTCGTCCGCGCAGTTGGTAGAGCTGCGCGAGGCCGAAACGATCGGCGTCGTTGACGACGATCGTGTTCACGTTGGGGATGTCGATCCCGTTCTCGATGATCGTCGTCGAGACGAAGACGTCGATCTCGCCGTCGATGAACTTTGCCATGACGGGCTCGAGCTCGTGGTCCTTCATCTGCCCGTGACCAACGGCGACGCGCGCCTTCGGGACGAGCTTTTCCAAAGCTCGGGCGATCGCGTAGATTGTCTCGATCCGGTTGTGGACGTAGTAGACCTGGCCGCCGCGATCGAGCTCGGCGAGGATCGCCTTCTGCACGATGGCGTCGCCTGCCGGGACGACGACCGTCTTGATCGACATCCGGTTCTTGGGCGCGGTTTGGATGAGCGAGAGGTCGCGCACGCCCATCAGCGACATCTGCAGGGTCCGCGGGATCGGCGTCGCCGAGAGCGTCAGAACGTCGACCGACGAGCGCAGCTGCTTGAGGCGTTCCTTGTGCATCACGCCGAAACGCTGCTCTTCGTCGACGACGATGAGCCCGAGATCGCGAAACACGACGTCTTTCTGCAAGAGTCGGTGCGTCCCGACGACGACGTCGACTTTCCCGTCGGCGAGGTCGCGCAGGATCGCCTGCTGCTCCTTCTTGCTCTTGAAGCGCGAGAGCTCTTCGATGCGGACGGGAAAGCTGGCGAAGCGCGCGCTGAACGTCCGGTAGTGCTGCGCGGCGAGCAAGGTCGTCGGGACGAGGATCGCGACTTGCTTCCGGTCCTGCAGCGCTTTGAACGTCGCGCGGATCGCGACTTCGGTTTTTCCGTAGCCGACATCGCCGCAGATGAGCCGGTCCATCGGGCGCGGGCGCTCCATGTCGTCTTTCGTCTCGACGATCGCTTTGTATTGATCGGGCGTCGGCTCGTACGGGAACGACTCTTCGAGCTCGGCTTGCCACGGCGTGTCGGGCGGGAAGGCGTGACCTTGCGCCAGTTCGCGCTCGGCGTAGAGCTCGACCAGCCCTTCGGCGATTTTGGCGAGCGCTTCGCTGACTCTGGTCTTCGTCCGCGCCCAATCGGCGCCGCCCATGCGCGACAACCGCGGCGCCGTGCCTTCGCTCGCCGCGTACTTCGTGACCTGATGCATCTGCTGCACCGGGACGAGCATCCGGTCGGTCCCGGCGAACTTGAGATCGAGATAGTCGCTGGTCGCGCCGAGAATCGTCTCGGTGCGCAGACCCAGATACTGGCCGATCCCGTGAACGGCGTGCACGACGTAGTCGCCGACTTTGAGATCGGCGAGCGTAACCGGGACGCCTTCCTTGACCGCGCGCAGTTTGACGCGTCTCGGCGGTTGTCCGAAGATCTCGCGGTCGCCGAGCAGGCGCATGCGAACGCTGGGGATCGCGAAGCCCGCTTCGACGCTCCCGTGGTCGACGAAGACGGTCCCCTGGCCTAGCAACGCCGACGGGACCCCGCGCTCGACGGGGAGACCGGCGGCTTGCAACATCTCGACCAGGCGCGAGGTGCCGGAGGTGACCAGCCACACCGTCTCGCCGTTGCGCACCCACTCTTTGACGCTCGAGAGAAAGAGCTCGACGCGGCGATTGAAGTGTTCGGCGGGCTGCGTGCTCAACACGAAGTCGTCCATCGAGCGCGGGGCCCAGTCCGCCGCCGCACCTTCGATCCCACCGGTGATCGTGACGCACAGGCGCGACTCGAGGACCGCGCCGAGTTCGCGCAGCCGCGGATACGGCGCGCTCACCTCCGCGAGCAGCGCTTCACCGACGTCGTCGTCCTCCACTTCGAGTTCGCCCGATTCGACGCCGGCGAGCAAGACGTGTTCCTCGCGCGTGCGCTCCTCGTCGAGACTGCGATCGACGGTCGCGAGCATCGACGGCTCTTCGAGAACGACGAGCGCGCGCTGGTCGAGGTAGTCGAAGATCGTCGCCGGCTCGTCGTACGCGAGCGGGAGCCACGCTTCGGGGATCTCTGCGCCGCTCTCGAGATAGTCGCGCATGGCGCGCAAGACGTTGGGCTCGCCCTGCGCCCGCTCGCTGATCCGCCGGCGCAACGTTTCGTCGCGCCCGATCTCGCTCCAAGGCGCAATCGTCACGGCATCGAGATCGTCGGTGCTTCGCTGTGACTGCAGCTCGAAGCTTCGCATGCTCTCGAGCGCGTCGCCGAAGAACTCCAGGCGAACCGGCGCGGGTGCCGTCGCGGGGAAAACGTCGACGATCCCGCCGCGGACCGCGTACTCGCCGGCCGCTGCGACGACGTCGGAGCGGTGATAGCCCAAGCGGAACAGTCGCGCTTGCAGTGCATCGAAGCCCGGCTCTTGGCCGCGCTCGAGCGTGAACGTCGCGGCCTCGAAGATCGCGCGCGGCACGAGGTACTGGCGCACGGCCGCGACCGGCGCAACGACGATCTGGGTCGCCCGGGCCGCGAGATCGGCGAGCAGGGTCATGCGCGCACTGCGCTCCGAAGGGCTCTCGAGCGCCCCGATCGTCTCGTCGCGCGAACGCAGCAGGGCGACGCTGCGTGCTTCGTCCTCGCCCAAGAAGTAGAGGAGATCGGCGAAGGTCCGCTCGGCGACGTCCGGGGTCGGGACGACGACCAGCATCTGGCGGGCCAGCGCCCGGAAGAGGCCGGCGACGAGGTAGGGCCGGGCCCCCGAGGTGGTCTCATGGAGCGCAAAGGCGGCGCCCCGGTCGGTCCCGGCCGAGCGCAGGCGATCGATGAGCCCGGCCAGCGAGCGGCTGGAGCCGGGGAGCGAGGGGGCGAGGGTGGCCACGGAGACCGAGGATATCACACTTCCCACAGCCTGGAAACGCAACCCCGCCGTGCCACCGTGAATTCGAGGCTGCATGAGAAACGAAGCACGCGTCGGGCCCTTCACGGTTGGCGGTCAGCCCTCCGAAGATGATTTGCGGCGCTTCGCCGCCTCCGGCCATAGCACGGTCATCAACGTGCGCATGCCGGACGAGGAGGGGCAGCTCGACAAAACGACGATCGACGCGGTCGGTGTCGACTACACCGAGGTGCCGTACACGAGCGCCACATTGAGCGCGGAGCATGTACGCCGAGTCCGCGAAGCGGTCGATCAGGCCGGTGGCACCGTCCTCATTTATTGAGCGGGCGGGACGCGGGCCGCGGTCGTGGCCGCAATCATTGAAGCCGAACGGCGAGGCACCGGTCTGAATGGTGCTCTAAAGATGATCGCCGATGCCCAGTTCGATATCGCCGGAACGCCGTACATCCCGTTCCTCGAGCGTTATTTCAGCGCAGCGTCACCGGGACCGTGACTTTGACGCTGCGGCCGTCGGGGACCGCGGCGATAAAGTCGACATCGTACGTCTTGTTGTGCAGCCAGAACGGCAGCGACGGAATCTGATTGTCGACGGAAAACAGTCCATCGCCGGTCTTCGGTAGCGCGAGATCGCGGCCGAGAACGCGCATCGTCACCTTCGACACCGGTATGCTGGTGACGACGCGAATGTTGAGCGGACCGGGCGCACGCAGAATCTTGTCGGTCAGATCGATCTCGATGATCGAGGGTGCGTCACTCGCCGGATCGCTTGCACCGGGGACCGGCGTCGGCGTGAAGACGAAGCGATAGGGACTCG
>DATNIC010000018.1:0-38338 GCA_035604635.1 Binatia bacterium | reverse complement strand
CGCGGCTGTGTGCGGCTGCTGCACGCCGTTCTTCGGGGCGCGTGCGGTCGCATGGGCACAGACAAGCGAAGCGCCCCAACGGCCGGGTCCCAGACTCGCGGTCCCCGAGATTCCGTTCGACGCGGTCGACTTCGTGAAGCTTCCACCGAATATGTACATGGGCGAAGCGTCCGGCGTGGCGTTCAATTCCAAAGGCCACGTCTTCGTCTTCTCGCGCGGAAATACGAGCGGGCCGGCCTACGCGGCGAGCGCCGCGCAAGTGCTCGAATTCGGTCCGGACGGACGCTACGTTCGAGAGATCGGCCGCAACCTTTACGCGTGGTCGTTCGCGCACACGATCAAAGTCGATCGATACGACAACATCTGGTGTACCGACAAAGGCTCCGACATGGTCGTCAAGTTCAATCCCGACGGCCGCGTCGCGATGCTCTTCGGCCGCAAGCTAGAGGCTTCGGACGAGGGGACCGGGCCGCTGAAGCATCCGAACCCGCCGCTCCCGCCCGAAGACGGGCGCTTCAGACAAGTGACCGACGTCGCGTGGGATTCTGACGACAACGCGTACATCAGTGACGGCTACATCAATTCGCGCATCGCCAAGGTCGACAAGAACGGCAACTGGGTCGGCTCCTTTGGAGGTCCAGGCACCGGCCCCGGCCAGTTCAATACCCCGCACAGCATCGCGGTCGACGCGCAAAACCGCGTCTACGTTGCGGATCGCGCCAACCGGCGCATTCAGGTGCTCGATTCGCAAGGCCACTTCATTCGTCAATTCACGATCGACGTGCCGTACGATCCCGATACGCGTCCTGCGATCGGCAACAAACCCACCGGAGGGGCGCTACAAAGCACGTTTGGTCCGGGCGCGCCATGGGCGATCTGCATCTCGCCTCCGCCGCGCCAGTATCTCTACAGCGCCGACGCGTATCCGGGCCGGATCTATAAGATGACGCTCGACGGCCAAGTTGTCGGCGTCCTTGGACGATCCGGAAAGCAACTCAAACAGTTCGGCTGGATTCACGAGATGGCGTGTCCTGCCGAGAACGTGCTCTACGTCGCCGAGATCCTGAACTGGCGCGTTCAGAAGCTGACTCTGCATACGTAACGTCGACGATTCCCGCTTTCGTCAACTCCCGCCGATGAGGATCCCGGTGAGGAAGACCAGCACGCCGCCGACGACGACCTGGAACGCCGCGCTCAGGAACGGCGTGTCCATGAAGCGGTTGCGGATCCACGAAATGACGGCGAGTTCGATCGCGACGACGATGACCGCAAGCGTCAGCGCGGCGCGGAAGTCCGGCAGCAAGAAGGGCAAGGTGTGTCCGAGTCCGCCGAGCGTCGTCATCGCGCCGCAGACGACGCCGCGCAGCACCGGGCTGCCCCGTCCGGTCAGGCTCCCGTTGTCCGTGGAGCCCTCCGCAAATGCCATCGATATCCCGGCGCCGATCGAGGCAGCAAGGCCGACCAAGAAGGCCGAATGCGAATTGTGCGTCGCCAGTGCCGCAGCAAAGATCGGCGCAAGCGTCGACACCGAACCGTCCATCAGCCCGGCGAGCCCGGGCTGCACGATTTGCAGCAGAAAGAGCCGTTGCTCGGTCTTCCCTTCAGCCTCGCGGACGGCCGGTGTGAGGTGTTCGGCGGTGAGCGTCTCGGCGCGCGTCTCGTGCTTGCGCTCCTCAGCCGCCAGGTCATCCAGCAGCTGGCGCAGTGAGGCGTCCTTCGTTTGCCGCGCGGCGCGGCGGTAGAACCGCAAGCTCTCGAGTTCCATTTGCTCGGCCTGCTCGCGGATCTTTTCCAGCCCGAGCGGCTGGCCGAGCCAAATCGACGCACGCGGCATGAAGCCGCGCACATCGGTGCGGCGAATCAGCGGGATGAACTCGCCGTATCGCTTCCGGTAGAGGTCGATCAGGCGGTGCCGGTGACCGCTCTCCTCACCAGCCATCCCGGTAAAGACCGCGGCCGATTCGGGATACGTTTCGCTCAAGTAGTGAGCGTAGTTTTCGTAGGTGCGTTCGTCGTCTTCCTCAAGGGAGATCGCCAGTGCGAGCACCTCTTGTTCGTTCAAGTCGGAGAAGTTGCGCATCTCGGAGTTCGCTACTTCAACCCGCCGCCGGGTTTGCTTGCCGTTATGAACGCCTGCTGTTCGGGATCGTAGCGGAAGATCGCGTCGCCCATTGGACCGATTCCGCGCTGCTCGGCGTCCGTGAAGCTGTACACGCCGTTGATTCCGACCCAATTGCGTTGGCCGCGAATGAAGTCGCGAATCTGCTGCGGTGTCGCTTCGAAGCCGAGCTTCTTGAACGCGTCGATGACGAGCCACGGCGCGTCCCAGCCCGCGTTTGAGGGAAAATCGGGCTTGGCGTTGATTTTCGCATACTCGCCGAAGTAGATCGACTGCTTGTCGCGGACCGGTCCTTTCGGCGTCTGCGCGATCGACAACCCCAAGACGCCGGGAAAATACAGCTCTTTGGGCATGAAGCCGCCGTAGCCGGCGAGCTGCGCGAAGATCATGTTCCCGTTTCCGCCGACGATCGGTACGTCGAGTCCGACGTCGTGGTAGCCGTGCAGCACGGTCCCGAAGCCCGTGCCGGCCGTCCATCCGATCATCGCTTGAGGGTTGGCGGCTTTGATCCGTGCCATCTGCGCGCTGACCGAGACGTCGCTCGTTGCGAAATGCTCGCGCGCGACGAGCTGCAGGCTCTTATTGTCCGCAAGAGCCAGCGCGTTGTCGAAGCCCTTTTCGAAGTCCTGGCCGCTCGCGTCGGTCGAGCTGATGATCGCGACGCGGTTCCAAGCGTGGTCGCGTATGAAGCGAGCGATCACGAGCGCCATGTCGCCGCTCCCGACCGTCGCAGAAAACGCGTAGCCGCCGGCGACCGGGTGGATCCCGGGCGACAGACAGTACATGACCGGACCATTCTCGCGGATCAGCGGCAGAACGGCGTTACAGACCGCGGTAAAGGTCGGTCCGACGATGACGGGGACTTTCTTCGCGATGATCGCGTTGGCCAGTTGAACGCCGACTTGCGGATTTGACTGGTCGTCTTGGATGACGAACTTGATTTGCCGCCCGCGGATCCCACCGCTTTGGTTGACGAGTCGCTCGATGATCCCAAGCGACGTCTGTTCTTCCTTACCGATGAAGGCAGCCGAGCCGCTGAGCGAGAGCATCACGTTGATCTCGTAGGGCTCCGCACCGATCGACGGCCGCAGCGCTGCCGCAATGAGAACAGCCGCGACCAGGGTGCACAACCATGCCTTCATAATGATCTCCTACGTGGAAGGAACCGCCGTGCTATGAACGTCCTTCGTCTGCTGACGTCTATCCTCGCGTTCGGCCTGATCGTCTCCGGGCCGGCCCCGGCACAAACGCCCGGCGCGCTCGTACCGGTGAGGGTGGCCTCGACACCCGACGACACGTTCGTCGCGGTCATCTACGCGCAACGGTCCGGGATGTTTCGCCAGGCCGGCCTCGACGTAGCGCTCGAGCCTTCATCGACCAGCGGCGCGGCGATCGCCGCCGGCGTAGCGAGCGGGACGTACGACATCGGCAAGTCGAGCCTCACCTCGCTGCTCGCGGCGCATTTGCGCAACGTTCCCTTCACATTAATCGCGCCGGGAACGCTCTACGATCCGAAGACGCCGTACGGCCTGCTCATCGTCGCGAAAGACTCGCCGATCAAGAGCGCCAAGGATCTCAACGGACAGACCGTCGCCGTCGCGGCGCTCAACAGTCTGGATCAAGCCGCGATTTTGGCATGGATGGACCAAAACGGCGGTGACGGGAAGTCGCTGAAATTCATCGAGCTTCCGCAATCGGAAGATGGCGCGGCGCTCGCGCAGCACCGCATCGCCGCGTCGCTGACGATCCGCCCGCAGCTCGATCAAGCGCTCTCGTCCGGGCAAGCCCGCCCCTTGGCGCCCGCGTTTTCCGCGATCAGCAGGAATTATCTCGTCTCGGCCTGGTTCACGACGACCGACTACGCGAAGGCGCACCCCGACGTCATCGCAAAGTTCCGGCGCGTCGTCGAGCAGGCGGCAGCCTACGGCAATAGCCACCACGACGTCACGGCCCCCTTGCTGGCGGAAGTCTCGAAGATACCGCTCTCGGTTATCACAAGCATGGAGCGCGGCGTGCTCGGAACACAATTGACGCCCGCGCTCGTACAGCCGGTCATCGACGTCTCGGCGAAGTACAATGCGCTTTCGCGGACTTTCCCTGCATCGGAAGTGATTTGGAGCGCCCCGCCCCGCTAGATCGGATCTATCGCCGCAGAATCGCCCATGCGAGAAGCGCCGACAACAGCGCCAATGCCGCTGAAACGGTCATCGCAACGCGAAAGCCCGCGAGCAGGCTCGGGGCGAGCGCCACGACGATGCCGAGCGCCGCAATCCCCAGCAATCCCGCGGTCCGTGCAACGGCGTTGTTGATCCCGGATGCGACGCCGGCGTGTTCCACCGCGACGGCATCCATCACGGTCGTCGTCAGGGGCGCGACGAAGAAGGCGCCGCCGCAACCGAGGATCGCGGCGGCCGGGAAGAAGGTCGTCCAATACGATCCGTCGCTACCCGGCAACGCGTAGGCGACGAATCCGGCGGCTGCCAGGATGCTGCCGACGGTGAGCGGTAAACGGGCGCCGATCCGAGCGACGAGTCCGCCCGACCAGCGCGATGCGCCGGCCATGATCGCGATGAACGGAAGAAACGCGGCGCCGGCCGCCGCCGGTGAATAGTGGTGGATGTTGATCAGGACGAACGGGACGAAGTACAAGCTCCCGCCCAGCGTCGCATAAAGAACGAACGTATAGAGGTTCGCGACGCTGAAACTGCGCGACGCGAACAGGTCGGGGTGGAGCATCGGATCGGAGATCTTGCGTTCGACGGCGACGAACGCGCTAAGGAGCGCGATGCCGGCTGCGACGCATGCTGCGGCGACGGCGTTGACTCCGCCGTTGTCCATCGCGATCAGTCCGTAGACAAGCGCGCCCAATCCGGCTGTCGCAAGGGTGACGCCCGCGAAATCGATTTTGCGCGCGGCAGATTCGTCGCGACTCTCCGGCACATGGAACAGGACGACTGCAATGACGGCGACCGCAATCGGGATGTTGATGAAGAAAACGTAACGCCACGAAAACTGCTGCGTCAGCCATCCGCCCAACACCGGACCGAATGCTGCGGTGAGCGCAGAGAAGCCGGACCACGTGCCGATCGCCCGTCCGCGCGCTTCACCGCTGTACCTCGCACTGATGAGTGCAAGGCTGCCCGGCATGAGCAGCGCGCCGCCGATACCTTGCACGCAGCGTGCCGCGACGAGCGTCCCGATGTCGGAGGCGAATCCGCAGCCCGCCGAGGCGAGGGCAAAGATCGCGACGCCGAGCGCAAAGACGTTGCGCCGTCCGTAAAGATCGCCGAGTGCGCCGCCCGTTAGAATCAGCGCTGAGAGGAAGAGCGAGTACCCTTCGATCACCCATTGCGTTGCGGCGACGTCCGTGTGCAGCTCTTTCTGCAGGATCGGAAGCGCGACGTTGACCGCCGTCCCGTCGATGAACGACATCGCTGAACCCAGGATAGCAGCGACGAGTACCCACGGGATCATCGCAGGGCCTCGTTCCACGCATCGGGTATGGCCCCATTTGTTAAGGAGGACTCTTGGCACGCCTCAATTTGACCTGCGCCCTAAGCGTCAACGACCGGACGCGTCCGCTGCTCGATGGAAGCGTCAAACCGGACGCAATCGACCTCGAGATCACGCCCCTCGATCCGGGCGAGATGTTCTTTCGGCAACTGAAGAATGCCGAGTTCGACGTCTCGGAGATGTCGCTTGCGACCTTGATGATCGCGACGTCGAAAGGCCCGACTCAATGGGTCGGCCTTCCCGTCTTTACGATGCGCCGTTTCTTTCACGCGCACGTGATGGTGAACGCCAAGGCCGGGATAACGAAGCCGAGCGATCTGAAGGGCAAACGGATAGGCGTCCCCGAGTTTCAGCAGACTGCGGCGGTGTGGGTCCGCGGCATCCTGCGCGACGAGTATGGTTTCGACTCACGCGAGGCGCAGTGGCTTATGGAGCGCAGTCCCCAGCTCAGCCACGGCGCGGCGACCGGATTCAAGCCGCCGCCGGGCTATCGTTTACAGCATGTCGCGCAAGAAACCGATCTGAGCACGATGATCGTAAACGGCGACGTTGACGCAATCGTCCATTGGGTGTCGTCGAAGAACATGATCGACCGGACGACGATCGATCCGATGAAAAGTCCAAACGTGAAGCGCCTCTTCGATCCGGTCGCGGAGTCGCGCCGCTACTACGCTAAAACGGCGATGTTCCCCATCAATCACGGCGTCGTGGTGCGCCGCTCGGTCGTCGAGCAGCATCCCTGGGCCGTGCTCAATCTCTTCAACTGGTTTCTCGCGGGAAAAAACGAGCAGACGAAAAGGCGTGACGCGCTGATCGAGCCGTATTTCGCCGCGGGGGTTCTCGACGCGCCCTTGAAGGGGAAAATCGCCGCGGACGTCATGCCGTACGGCGTGCAAAAGTCGCGTCCGGTCCTCGAGACGATCAGCCGCTATCTATACGAAGACGGGCTCACCTCGCGGCGCGTCGCCGTCGACGAGATATTCCACCCGAGCACGCTCGACTTATAGCGCCTTTGATTCTGCGAGAAAAAGCTTGTAGTGTCCGACTTTGGAGATCGGCGGCAAGCCGCTCGCGATGAGTTCCCATTCTTCGCCGCGATCCTCGCTGGCGAAAACGTCGCCGGCGGTCGTCGCCGCAATGAGTGCCGCCGTCTTGACCCAGCGGTACATGCTCATCGCTTCGATGTTCCCTCGTATGTAAGCGGGCAAGCCATTGCGCAGCTCGGCCCAAGTCTTGCCGCCGTCACCGCTTCGCAGGATCCCGGGATTCCCCGTGCCTTGCGGACCGCGCTCCCACGCGTCGGGCGACGTGCCGCCGCCGGCGAGGTAGAGCACGCGCTCGCTGCGAGGATCCAAAAAGAGAGCGTCGGGATAGCCGAGCCGGTCATGGCGCGTCGCCAGCTGCTTCCAGGTCTCGCCGCCGTCTTCGCTCGCGTACACGCCTTCGCCGCCGGTCAAGTACAGCTTAGCAGGGTTGCGCGCGATCACGACGCGATGTGCGTCATGATACCAATAGTCGTCCGGCGAGGCGTAGCCCGTCAGCTCGCGCCACGATCGTCCGTCATCGACCGACTTGAGAAGCGCGCCCTGTTCGATGCACACGTAGAGTGTTGCGGGGTCGCTCGGATGGAACGCGACGTGCTTGACGTGCGCGATGTGCGGCGGGACCGGAAAATTCCAACGCTCTGTTCCCGGCACGGCGCGCAGCGACGAGATTTCGGACCACGTCCTGCCGAGATCGTCGCTCCGATAGAGCGCAGCCGGCTGCGTCCCCGCCCATAAGACGAAGTTCTCACCGCGGGGCTGCGCAGCCAAGGTGAAGACGTGCTCGTGTCCGGGGGCGATGCCGCTGCCCGCCGTGGCCCAACTCTTCCCCTCGTCCTGGCTGACGAAGAGTCCACCGCTGTGCGCGCCGGCGAAGAGCAATCCGACTGCGGGCACGTGCAACAGCGCCGAGACATGCGTCCCGCCGAGACTGTGTCTCCCGACGGTCCAGCCGCGGCTGGTCGTCTCGTCCCGCTCGAGACGATAGACTCCGTCGACCGTGCCGACCAAAATGCCCGACATCGGACCGGCTGAGGAAGAAAACGAGCCTCCTCCCGGTGAAACGCAAACGAACACGCACAAGCGATTCTGCCCGAGTTAGGGGAGGACATTCCGATGAGGATCTTCGCCGCCGTGCTGCTTGCGGTCGGGAGTTTGTTTCTCTCGTCGATCGCACGCGCAGCCGATCCATATGAGATCAGCGTCATCCTGCCGGTGACCGGTTCAGGCGCGTTCATCGCGCGGGCCGACATGAATGCGCTCTCGGTCATCGAGCAGCTCGTGAACAAATCCGGTGGAATCCGCGGCCGCCCCATCAAGTTTGCCGTGCAAGACGACCAGTCGAATCCCGCGCTCAGCGTGCAACTGCTCAACGGCGTGCTCGCAAGACACGTCCCGATCGTCCTCGGCTCGACGCTCGCTGCGACGTGCAATGCGATGGCGCCGCTGCTCAAGGACGGGCCTGTCGAATACTGTTTCTCTCCCGGGATCCACCCGCAGGAGGGAAGCTACATCTATTCGGCCGGCGTCGGCGTCACCGATCTGGTCGCGGCGATCGCGCGCTATTGCCGCGAACGCGGGCTGAAGAAGATCGCGGTGATCACGTCGACCGATGCGACGGGCCAAGACGCGGATCGAGCGGTCGACCAGGTGTTCAACGCTCCGGAAAATCGGACGCTAGCGATCGTCGACCGCGAGCATTTCAATGCGACCGACGTCAGCGTCGCTGGGCAAATGACGCATGTGAAAGGATCGGGCGCCGACGTTCTGATCGCATGGAGCACGGGGACGCCTTTCGCAACGGTCCTGCGAGGTGCTCGAGATTCAGGGCTCGAGCTCCCGATGTTCTCCACCAACGGGAACATGTCGTATACGCAAATGCGGCAGTATACGGCCATCCTGCCGAAAGAGTTGCTTTTTCCGGGATTGCCGTCGTTCGGTCCCGACCAGCTTCCCAACGGTGCGCTGAAGAATGCCGTCAAGCGGTTCTTGGATGCATTCAAAGCAGCCGGTATCCGGCCGGAGGCCGGTGAGAACCAGGTGTGGGACGCGACCTTGATCTTGATCGAGGCCCTCAAGAAATACGGCCCCGACGCGACCCCGCAGCAGATCCGCGACTTCGTCAACAACCTGCGCGGCTGGACTGGGATTTACGGAACCTTCAACTACCGCATGATTCCGCAACGCGGCGTGGGGATCGACGCCGTCATCATTCAGCGGTGGGATCCTACGCAAGAGCGGTGGATCGGCGTCAGCAAGCCGGGCGGTTCGCCCCTGTAAGCGCCGGCTAGCGCACCGTCCGCAGACCGATTAGGCGTGCGCCGGTGCTGCCGCATGACCGCTCGTCGCGCGCTCGAACCGCTCCGACGGGACCTCGGCAAAGCCCCAGTAGTCGGGATTGCCGGCGATCGGCGGCTTCCAATCCTGCGGCTGGCGAAGCTTATACGTCGCGTCATCGATCTGCTGGATTTCCGCGGTGTATTCGACGGCGAGCTCGTTGGGGTCGAGAAAGTACGCGAAGACGTTGTTGCCGGGGCCGTGACGTCCGACGCCCCATTCGATCACGGTGCCGCTGCGCCGTACGCGCGCGCTGCCGCGCATGAGCGAGTCGATGTTCGGGACCTCGAACGCGACGTGATTGAGCGAGACATTCCCGACCCGCGTGATCGCGACGCTGTGATGGTCTGCGTTGCAGCCGAGGAAGTCCATGCGCGCCGTTTGATCGCGCAAGCGGAAGCCGAGCGCGTCGCGGAAGAACGCCGATGACTTGTCCGCCTCGGCCGCGTTGATGACGAGATGGCTGAGCTTGTACGGCCGATTCTCGACGTGACCAGCGTCGCGATGCTGCTCGACATCCGCCAGCACGCGCAGTTCGCGCCCCTCGGCGTCGTTGAGCGAGAAGCCGTAGCCGCCGCCCGGTTCGTCGAGTGCCCGCGGCTGCGCCGGCGGTTTTCCGCTCGCCTTCGAGACACGCTCGAAGAGCGCGTCGACCGCGGCGCGATCCGGCGCCGCGAAGTTCGCCCGGATCAAGCCGGGGACTGCGCGCGGCCGCAGGACGACGACGTGGTGCTCCGGTCCGCTCGCGCGGAAGTAGACCGCTTCTCCGTCGCGCTTGAGTAGCGAGAGCTCCCAAACGTCCTCGTAGAACTTGATCGAGCGATTCATGTCGGCGACGCCGAATTCGACGCTGCGCAACGCGGTGATGCTGGCTTGAGCCACGATGACTCCTCCTTAACGGACCTGCTTGTGAACGTGTGTGTGGTCGTGGTCGTGATCGTGATCGTTGATCGGCTGGTCCAGGCGAGGGACGAAGCCTTGCGCGGTCGGCGACGGTTCGCTCGGGATCGCTTCGACCGTCTTTTGAAAGAGCATATTCATGAACAGGTACATCGGCTTTGTCTTCATGACCAGCGCGCGCGCCGGCTTATCGGGGTTGCGGTTGAAGTGCTGGTGGACGCAATTGTTGTGAACGATCGCCACGTCGCCGCATTCCCACTCGTAGCGAATCCCGTCGTGGATCTCCGCGCCCTCGCCGTCGAGAATGTAGAAGACCGCCTCGTTCACGTGGCCGTGTTTGGCCGAACGGCCCCCCGGCGCGATCTCCTCGAGGTGGATGTGCAGGGTTTGCGCTATACCGTCCTTGGGCTCGATGTAGTCCTTGTTGTAGTGCTGGGGACCTCCGTCGAACTCGAGCTCCGCTCCCTTGCGCACGCGCGGGCGCGAGCGGAGCCGGCGCAGTTCCTCGGTGAGGTTGTATTCACCCTGGATGGCACGGACAAAAATACGATTGGGGTTGTCGAAGTTGCCTTTGCCCATGAGACGCCTTTCGCTGGTATTCGTGCTCGCCGCCTGCGCATTTGCCTGTGCCGGCGGAGCCGTGCACGCCGACGCGCCGGCCAAACTGGTGGTCAGCTGGGGGACGCTCGAGCCGACCAATACCCCCGTCTGGGTCGCAAACGACGCCGGGATCTTCAAGAAGCATGGCCTCGACGTCGAGCTGCACTTTGTGGCGAGCTCGCTGCAAATCACGGCGCTGCTGAGCGGCGACGTGCAGATCGCGATGGTCGGCGGTCCCGAGGTGGCAAGCGCCAACGCCTCCGGCGCGGATCTCGTGATCCTCGGGACCCTGGGTCCGGTCTCCACCTACCTCTTCGAGGTGCCGAGCAGCATCAGGAGACTTGCCGACATGAGGGGGAAATCGGTTGCGGTCAGCCGCTTCGGTGATGCCCCGGACTCGGCGACACGGATCGCGTTCCGCAAGCTCGGCCTTGACCCCAAGGACGTCACGTTCGTTCAGGTCGGGACGTCGAGCAACCGAATGACGGCGCTCTTGAACGGCGCCGTACAAGGGACGCCGGCGTCCCCCGGCCTCAACATCGTATTGGAAGAACACGGAATGCACCCGCTCTTCGACATGGGGAAGATGAAGATTCCAGCGGCCAACATCACGATAGCGGCGCGCCGCGCCTGGATCAACGCGAACCGGCCGCTCGCGCAACTCTACGTCGACGCGTTGCTCGACGCAGTCCAGCGGACGCGGACGGACAAAGCATACAGCGTGGCAATCCTCAAGCAGTACTTCAAAACGGACGATACGAAAGCGATGACGTTGTCGTATGACTACGTGGTGCGCACGATCCCATCCGTGCCCTACGCGAAGGTCGAGCAGTTTACCGACGTTCTCGCCGAGATGTCCAATACGAACGAGAAACTGCGCAACTTCGACGTTGCCAAGATGCTCGACGATTCGTTCCTTCGCGACGCCGCGCGCCGCATGAATCTCCGTTAGGCTATTCGTCCCGATACGATGGCGTCGCCGTCTCGATGACCGAGCCGCCGCGCTCGAGCGCGACGCGCCCAAGCCTCCCGGGATCGCGCACGAAAAACGTCGCGGTCTTTCCGTGGACTTGCACGATACCCAAATCGATCGGAGCCCCCGAGCGGTCCCCCACGACGTGGAGGTCGCTGGCGGGCGCGTCGACGATCACGTACAGCCACTCACCGTGCCGTCCGTTGAGCAGCTTGGCCGTCGGCGCATCGCGAACGGTCTTCGCAAAAGCCGTGTGATTGAAATGGCTCGTCGCGATCGTTGCCAAAACGGCGTCGTCCGAGGAGAGGCGTGCTTGCAGATGCTGCACCTGAAAAAGCGATGCAATCGTCACGCCGACTGCTACCACGAGAGCGGCCGCCGTCGCCATCGGGCCGTTCCCGCGTCGCCGCACCGGTAGCGGCGTGACTTTTTCGGCTCTCGGATGCGACGATGCCAGCTCGGCGACGACGGCCTCGGCCTCACCCAGCCGCCGCGAACACTCAGCGCAGGCCGCAGCGTGGGCTTCGACGCGAGCACGCTCACCGTCATCGAGGACGCCGAGGGCGAACAGCTCGGCGTCTTCACCGAGATGGTCGTTCATCGAATCCCCTGGGGCGCAAGCGAGGTGTGCAGCTTGCGGATCGCAAGCGAGAGGCGGCTCTTCACCGTCCCAAGGGGAATGCCGAGATCGCTCGCTATCTCCACGTGCGTGCGGTTGCGGAAAAACGCGAGGTCGAGGGCCTGCCGCTGCTCGGCCGGGAGTGCCTTGACCGCGCCCTTCAAGCGCGCGAGCTCCACGTAATCGGGAATGTCGATCTCCTCCGGTTCGTCCCGGATCGTCCCAGCGATCTCGAAGTGCCGGGCCGCCGCACGCATCCTCGAGAGCGCTTCGTTCCGCACGCAAACGACGAGGAACGCGCGCAGCGATCCGCGTTCCTTGCGAAAAGAATCCGGCCGCTGCCAGATGCGGAGGAGCGCGTCGTGAACGCAATCCTCCGCGTCGGCACGGACCCGCAGGACGCGTGCCGCGGTGGAGTACAGCAGATCGCCGTAACGGGCGTAGACTGTTTCGAGTGCGCTGGCCTTGCGCGCCAAGAAGCCCTCGATGAGGTCGGAGTCGCTCGTGATGTCGATGATGTCTCCGCTGGCAAGCACGCGTTGATCACGCGAAGTTCTGGTCTTGTACCTTCGCTGTGCGGCCGCGAACGTCCAGCGTGATGTTGCGGTATCCGATCGTCGAAAGCAGCTTGTCGGCGGGAACCTTCAGTGGTCCGGGCCCAGGGGCCGTCCCCGGCGCGGGTTGAGGATACGCCGTCGACTGGGCCGTGTAGAAGTGCGTCTTGCCTTCGACGTGCTCCATCACCTGATGGATGTGTCCGTTGAGAGCAGTTACCGAATCGAACTTGGCTAAGACCGCGAGCGCCTTGGCGCTATCTTCAGTGAACCAGCCAAAGTCCGTGGAGACCGTGTAGAGAGGGACGTGGCTGAAGACGACGACCGGAGTCGAGCTCTTGACCGAGGCGACGTCTTTCGCGAGCCAGTCGATCTGCTGCTGGCCCAGCAAGCCGTTCTTCTCAAAGTTAAAAACATTAACGAGCGCGATGAAGTGGACTCCGTTCTGGTCCCACGACCACCACGGATCCTTTTGCCCGCTCCGCTGGAACGCGGCAAAATAGCCCTTTCCGCTGTCCCCGAGCATATCGTGCTCGCCTGGGATCGTGATCAGCGGCGCTTTGATCGTCGAGAGGAGCTGCTTGGCAGTGTCAAACTGGTCGGCTTTCGAAAGATGCGTGATGTCGCCGGTATGCATGACGAACGCAGGCTGCGTGGGCATCGCATTGATCGCGGTGATCGCCTTTTGCAGGGTCGCACCGACGTCTTCGTTGGGTGCTTGGTGGAAGCCGATGTGACTATCGCTGATTTGTACGAACGAAAACGCTCGGGCGTCGGCTGCTGAGGCGACCGCGGTCATCGTGCCGGCGCTCGAAAGCGTCCAGACGAGACCGGTCCCCGTCCACGCGACGTGTTGAAGGAAGTCTTCGCGTTTCATTAATTTTCAAATTCCTTTAGTCCGAAATACAGGATGTATGAGTGCCGCGGAGCCCAGGATGGGCGAGAGCGGCCTTACGCGCTAAGGCGCAGTGACGGTGATGACACCCTTCATGTAGGGGTGCACCGCGCAGATGTAGTTGTACGTTCCGGGAGTCGCGAATGTGTGCGACCACGAATCGTGCGTGTCCAGGCCGCCCGAGTCGAACGCCTTTGTGGACGACGTTGCCGTGTGCGCATCGTCGTCGTCGTTGATGAACTTTACGCTCGTTCCGGCTTTGATCGTCAGGGTCGCAGGGTCGAATTTGAAGTCTTTGATGTGAACGATGGGACCGGTCGCTTGCGCGCCGGCCTGGGGGATGGAGAACGCGAGGACGCCGGCCATCAGCGCACCCGCAGTCATGAGAAGCCTCATGCCGCTGTACGCGCGAGGGCGTCCGGCGGATTACTTTTTCTCGGAGCGGTACTGCTTGATGACCTCCCGCGCGGTGCGGAACCCCTCGGCGGCTATGGGCACGCCGGCATAGACCCCGGCTTGCAGGAGGATCTCGGCGATCTCGTCCTCGGTGACCCCGTTGTTGAGCGCGCCGCGGACGTGGACGCCGAACTCGGTCCAGCGGGCCATGACCGAGAGCATCGCGAGATTGAGCATGCTGCGCGTCTTGTAGTCGAGACCAGGTCGCAGCCAGACGTTTCCCCAGCAATGCTCGGTCGTAAATTCGGTGAAATGATCGTAGAACCGATCGGACTGCTGCTTGCCGCGGTCGACGTGCTCCGCGCCCAAGACTTCACGGCGAACGCGCGCGCCTTCACGCATCCGTTCCTCGGTCGATAGTGCCATGTCGGATCTCCTGTTCGTCAGTCGAGAAAGATGTACGTCGAAAGCTCCCCGGCGACCGCAAAGCCGAGCCGCTCGTAGAGGGCGACGGCTCTTTCGTTGAAGTCGTTCACGTAGAGTGAGAGAGTCGGGGTCGACTCGAGGAGCCGCCCGCAGATCGCAGCCATTCCGCGCGACGCGTAGCCGCGGCCGCGCAGGTCCGGCGGCGTCCACACGCCCTGCAATTGCGTCGTCTGCTCCGTACGCGCGCCGATGTTCAGCATGAAGCGCAGTTCGGCGTCTTCCTTCCATACCCACCACCAGCCGCGGTCGATGAGCCGGCGCACGCCGTAGGCGAAGCCCGGGCGGCGTTCGCGCGGGTCGTATCCCAGCTCGCCGAGCATCATCTGGGCTGAGTGCTCGACGATTGATTCCGCTTCATCCGCGAGTGCCGGGCGTATCGGAACCCCCGGATCGAACGATTGCAACGCGTCCGGTGTGAGGACGAAGAGCTTTTGGCGCTCGCGGATTGCCGTCGGTGGACGCGACCACGTCTTGACGCGGTCCCAAAAATGCTCGACCAGCGGTTTCGGCCCGACGACCATGCGGAACGTCGGATGGCGCCGCGCTTCGATCGCAAATGCGTCGACGGCAGCCAAGTCGTCGGCTGCGATGACGATTTGCGGTCCAAAATAGACGACGCCGCAGATCTCGCGGTCCCAGCGCCGCCACACCCAAAGATCTTCGACCGCGCCGTACCCGCTCTCGACGAGCCAACGCACGTACGCGTTCTCAAACGGCCGTCGTGCGAGGTAGGTGATGACGGCGCTTCGCGTCGAGCGATCGATCGTCGACAGCACGGATTTTACTCGAGCGGACGAACGAACAGCGGCTTTGTCGTCGGTTGCTGACTCCCGCCGGTCGGCTCGATGCTGACCGCGACCGCAACGACATCGTTGGCGGACTCGGGAAGCGCGACGACGGCGACGCCCGTCTTGTTGGGAACGAAGGTAACACTCGGCGCGACGGCCTTCGCGCCGCGCGCCAAGGTCCACGCTTGATAGACGTGACCTGCGGGCGGGACGGGCAACTTGTCCATCGTCATATAGAGGCGTCCGTCGCGCGATATGACTTCACCCCCGGGGACCGCGAACTTCTTGCTGTCGGTTGCCACGAGATCTGCGATCATTTCACGATCGCGTGCCTCGGCCCGCAGCCCCGACTCATTTTGCGCTTCGAGCTGAGCGATCCGGTCGCGCGACGACGCGAGCTCGGCGCGCAGATCGACCGTCGCCATGATATTGATCAAAGCGATGACGATCGCCGCAGCCGCAACGAGATACGCGGGCCAGAGCGGTGCGCGGCGCGCAGGGGGCCTTCGCTCGGTCGCGGCGCGAGGCGGAGCGCCCGGCTGGACGCGCCGCATCAGCCCGGATTTCATCCGAGCCGAGCGGACGTCGTCGATCCTCTCCTCCGCGGCATAACCAAGGACGTCGGCGACGGGTCGAAGCGCGCGGTACTCGGCGCGGCATTCATCGCAGAGGACGATGTGCTCGCTGACGGCCCGCGCGTCATCCGGCGGCAGGGCGCCGAGTGCGTAGACGGCGACCAGCTCGAGCATCTCGTCCGAATGCAAGGGTCCGGTGCTCATCGCAACACCTGCGCTTGCATGCCTTCTCGCAGACGGCGCAGTCCGGAACGGATGCGTGTTTTGATCGTCCCCAGCGGAACGTTGAGCTGCTCGGCGATTTGCTCGTGCGTGATGCCGCCGAAAAAGCCGAGTTCGATCGGGATCCGCTGGTCGTCAGGAAGCGCGCGCAGCGCGTCACGGACGCGCGCCCCGTCGATGCGCGCGAACACGACCTCGTCGACGGTCCCCTCCGATGGGATGTCGGCCGGCATCTCGTCTATCGCGCGCATGGCCTTGCTGCGCAGGATGTCGAGTGCTTGATTGCGCGTGACGCGGGATATCCATGCGCCGAAATTGCCTGCCCGGAAAACGTCGGGCGTGCTCCAAAGCTTGAGGAAAACCGATTGCACGAGATCTTCTGCCGCGGCCGGTTCGCCGAGCATGCGGTGGGCAATACCGAAGACCAGCCGGTGATACCGATCGTAGAGTACCTCGAACGCATTGATGTCGCGCTCCCGCAATCGGGCGAACAGACCTAGGTTGTCGTCCACGGGTTTTGGGTTCGCCTCGCCTCTAGTGTGGGACCTCGCGCTGTTAAGAGAACGTGATGGCCGCTTCAACGGATGTAAGCGGGTCCGATTTTGCGCAAATCGAACACTGCACGCGTGTTGGAGGAAGCGGCGAGGCGCTTGAGCGAGGCTCGGTCGGTGTTTATCCTGACCGGTTCCGGCATCTCGGCGGAAAGCGGACTTCCGACGTTCCGTGGAGTCGGCGGGCTCTGGCGGACGCACCGCGTCGAGGAGCTCGCATCGCCCGAAGGTTTCGCGCGCGATCCGCAGCTCGTCTGGACGTGGTATAACGAGCGGCGCGCTGCACACTCCCGGGCGGAACCCAACGCCGCGCATTATGCAATCGCCCAAATCGAACGACGTTGCGAGCGCTTTGCCTTAGCGACGCAGAATGTCGACTCGCTGCACCTGCGTGCCGGCTCGCGCAACGTCCTGGAGCTGCACGGTCATTTGCGGGAGGCGCGTTGCACCGGTTGCAGCGCGCGGCGCCCGCTCGACGATGCATTTTCGCTCGACGCGATCGATCACGCCTGCGGTGGCCGCTTTCGTCCGGACATCGTATGGTTCGGAGAACCGCTGCCCGCACCCGTTTGGCAACGTGCGGTGCAGGCGGCGCAAGAGGCGGACGTGATCGTCGTGGTCGGCACGTCGGGAATCGTCCATCCGGCAGCGTCGCTCGCGACGACGTACGCGCGGAACGCCTATGTCATCGAGGTGAACCCGGAAGAGACGATCTTGACGGAATCGGTCGACATATCTTTGCGTGGAAACGCGACGTCGATCGTCCCGGCGCTGGTCGCAGCATGAGCGATTTTGCCAATTACGTCGAACTCGCCGTCGCATTGACCGGTGTGGCGGTGATCGTCGGCCTGGCGGCCGAGCGGCTTCGCGTCCCCTATTCGGTCGCGCTCCTCGTCGTCGGCATCGCGGCGTCACCGCTCGCGAACCGCGAGCCGCTCTTCACGTTCCCGCAAGGGCTGCTCTTCGTTTTTCTTCCAGCCCTCGTCTTCGAAGCGGCGCTGCATCTCGATCCGCAGGCGCTGTTGCGGCGTTGGATGCCGATCGCAACCCTGGCGGTCCCCGGGGTGCTTTTCACCGCGCTCCTAATCGCTGCCGCATGCTCCGGCATTGCGGGCCTCGCCTTCGCCCCTGCGTTCGTCCTCGGAACGATCGTCTCGGCGACCGATCCGGTCGCGGTCATTGCGACGTTCAAGCGCCTCACGGTCCCGCTCGATCTGCAGACGATCGTCGAAGCCGAGTCGCTCGCCAACGACGGGATTGCCGTCGTGCTCTACGGCGTCGGCGTCAAGCTCGCCGCCGGCAACCACGTCGAGTGGCTGCGCGAAGCCGGTGCCGGCGTCTATGACGTCGCCGCCGCAATCGCGATCGGCGTTCTCTTTGCGTATGTGTACGTGCGGCTCTTGCACGGGATGCAAGACGCGGGGTACTACTCGGTCGGAAGCTTGGTCCTTGCGTATGGTTCGTATCTTGTCGCCACGGAGGCGCATGCGTCTGGGATCTTTGCGAGCGTAGCGGCCGGAATCGCGATCGGCCTGTTCAAGCGCTATTCGCCTACGGAAGAAGTAGTTCGTGATTTGGAGTCATTCTGGTCCGTGCTCGCCTTCCTCGCAAATTCGCTCGTCTTTTTGTTCATGGGCTTCGCGCTGAATTTGCAACGCCTGTTCGCCGAGCCGCTCGTCATAGCCGTCGCCTTAGCAGTCGTGTTCTTGTCTCGCGAATTGCTCGCGTATGGCGTGTTACCGTTCTTCGGCATCATTCGCAACTGGCGGCGCGTCGTCGCGTGGTCCGGCCTGCGCGGTGGTCTGGCGCTTGCGCTCGCCCTCAACTTACCGAACGATTTACCCGGTCGCGACGCGATCATCCACGGGACGTTCGTCGTCGTCCTCGTCACGCTGGTCGTCCAGGGCTTGACGATCGAACCGCTGCTGCGACGGCTCCGGCTGACCTAGACTACGGTGGGAGCGAGAGCGGCGGGCCTTGATTGTCTTCGTAAACGGTAGGCGGTGCGGGAGCCTCCGGCATCGCGGGTTTGGCGTCGTCGACGCTGTGCACGCGCGGCGAGCGCAGCTCGGGGATGTCGATTGCCGCCCCTTCCTTGGCCGTCGGACGCGCGCGTCGCAGGGGCGGCATTTCGACGGCCGTTTTTTTCTTCTGCGCGCCGTCGAGCGCCAGTTCCGGAGGCGGGGCTTCGCGCTTGGGAGGACGTTCGGTGACGGAGGTTTCCTTGAAATCTCCCGGCTGCGGCACGGTGAGCGCGTCTGCTTCGTGGATCGCAACGCCGCGAACGACATAGACTTCTCGTAAGCGCCGCATGCCACGCAACGGGATATTTTCGAACGGCACGACGTCGAATAGATCGCGGACCGGGTCGATCGTACTCTTCGACGCGACGATGTAGGCGTTGAGCTCCTCGGTGTGCTCTTGTAGGCGCGAAGCCAGAGTCGCCTCGGGGCCGATGACCGTGAATTCGCGCCGCTCTTTGAAGCCGATGTCGCCGGCGATGATCATCCCGGAGTTGAGGCCGATACCGACATGCAGTAACTGGCGCTTTTCGGCTTTCCAGCGGGCGCCCATTGAGTTGACCAAGCGCACGATGTCGATCGCAGCGCGCAAGGCGTGCTCTTCCTGACCTTCTTCTTCGAGCGGCGGCATTCCGAAGACCGCCGTGAGCCCGTCGCCGAGAAACTTGTCGATCATCCCCTGGTGTTTTTGGATCGACTGGCCGGCGACGGTAAAGAACTCGTTAAGATATTTCAACGCATCGGCCGGGGTTTGGCCCTCGAGCACGTTCGCGAAGTTCCAAATGCGGCAGACCATGATCGTCGCGCGCCCGGCTCGCCCGCGGAATATGTCCGGATCGTGCCGCGCGAGCAAGTCCTTGACGACCTCCGGCGGAAAGTACCGCTCGAAGATGCCGCGGATGCGTTTGTTCTCTTCCCGCTGGATGATGACACGGCGAGCCCCGGCAACGATTAAAGCGATGCCGATGGCCAAGACCACCGAACCGGCCAGCAGGACGTAGTCGGACACGCTGGCTTCTTCGACAGACGTCACCCTTTCCATAGGGATACAGGCCACATATCGTCGGCCGCCGTAGCGTGGACCGCTATGAGCGACCTAGAAGCGATTCGTGAAGAGATTCCCTCGTACGCGGGCTACGAGGATGCGACGATCCGTCCACTCGCCGACAAGCAGCTCCGGGCCTGGCTCGGGGAGCGGCTTACGCTGCTGGACGCGCGGCTCGGTCTTGCAGACGGGCCTCTCGCGAAGAGCTACGAGCACCTGCTGCGCGAATGCGAGTTCTCCGATCCGCACGCCGTGCGCGCGCTCGAGGAAGGCGACTTCGATGCCGGCGACCTAGCGCTGCTGTACACGCTGGACCATCGGCTGATCGAAGGAGCCGATCGCGCCGAGTCGATCGACGCGTCAAACGTTGCGGGCTACCTGCAGGAGCTCGAGCACCTCTTTGCGAGCCGCAACGCACTCATCTTGGAACAGGCGAAGCGCTAAGAATTTTGCCGGTGCGGCGGTTCATGTTCCACAGTATGAGTGCTAAGCAGGCAAAAGCAAATGTGATCGATGCCACTCCGCTGCCGACGTCGGCCAGAACCAATTTGCCGATGCCGAAGAGCATGCCGTAGACCAAGCCGCAGCCGGCGAACCAATCGACTATTGAGAGGCCGAGCTGGTCGCTCGCAGCGCCGACGCGGCTCTTCGCCGCAATCGGTCGCCATCCGGCCGCGCTTGGGCGGACGCGCTCGAAGAAGCGCACGAGTACCGGTTCGGGCTCGGGCCCCGTCGCGAATGTGACCGCGAGCCAGACGAACGTCGTCGCCGCTACCGTCACCAACAAGCTCTTAGCGACGGCGTTGGGATCGGTCGCGGGAAAAACGTTCGCGAGCTTGAGCGCCGTCGAGATCGCGGCCGACGTGCACAGTGCGCTGATCTCACTCCACGCGTTCACGCGCCACCAATACCAGCGCAGGATCATCACTAAACCGACGCCGGCACTGAAGGTGAGCAGGAACTGCCACGCGCCGCTGATCGAATCCATGAACGTGGTGACGAGCGCGGCGAGCAACATCGCAACGAGCGTCGTCGCCCGCGAGATCCAGACGTAGTGCGTCTCGCTTGCGCCGGGGCGGATGAAGCGGCGATAGAGGTCGTTGGTCATGTACGACGCGCCGAGGTTGAGATGCGTCCCGATCGTCGACATATAAGCCGCGAGGAAGCCGGCCATCATGAGCCCGCGCAACGAGGCGGGCAGATAGTCGATCATGGTTTGCACGTAGCCGAGGGCCGGATCGATCGTGCCGCTTGCGTCCTTCACGCCGTGCGGGTAGAAGACGAGCGCGGATAGCGCGACGAGGATCCATGGCCACGGACGCAGCGCATAGTGCGCGACGTTGAAGAAAAGGGTTGCAAAGATCGAATTGCGCTCGTCCTTGGAGGCGAAGATGCGCTGCGCGATGTAGCCGCCGCCGCCCGGCTCGGCGCCCGGATACGACGATGCCCACCACGAGACGCCGATGTAGACCAAGAACGTGCCTAGCGGCATCCACGCGGCGTCGCCTGTTGGAAAGAACGCGAGGACGGAGCCGCCGGTGACGTGCGCTGCGTCGACGACGGCGAGCTTCGCGCGCAAGGCGCCGATTCCGCCGACCGCGGCGACCGCGACGACGGCGAGCACGATCGTCATCGACATCTTGACGATGAACTGCACGAGATCGGTGACGAGGACGCTCCAGAGCCCGCCGATCATCACATAGAGCGCGGTGAACGCAAGGCAGATTCCGATCGCCTCGAACTTTGGGATGCCGAGCACGAGACCGAGGATTTTCGCGATCGCGAGGTTGACCCAGCCCATGATAATCGTGTTGACGAGCAGCCCCTGGTAGACCGCGCGGACCGCGCGCAGCGCGGCGGCCGGTTTCCCGCCGTAGCGCAGCTCGATGAACTCTACGTCGGTGAGGACGCCTGAGCGCCGCCACAACGCGGCAAAGAAGAAGACGGTGAGGATCCCGCTCATCACCATGTTCCACCAGAGCCAGTTGCCGGCGATCCCGTTCTTGGTCACCATCTCGCTCACGGCGAGCGGGGTGTCGGCGCCGAACGTCGTCGCGACCATCGACGTCCCGGCGAGCCACCACGGCACGTTGCGCCCCGAGAGAAAGTACTCCGAGAGGCTCGTCCCGCCGCGGCGCGAGTAGTAGAGCCCGATCGCGAGATTCAGCGCAAAGAACGCGGCGATGACCGCATAGTCGATCGGCCCCAGCTTCATAGGCGGCCGTTCAACGACGAGGACGGTGCCCCATCTCCCGCAAACGCCGTAGCGTGCGGGCGTCCTCGCTCTCGATCGCCGTCGTTTTGACGCTTGCCGCGCCGCAGATCGCGTGCGCTGCGATGCCGGGTCTCGTCCCGGTGCCGCGCAGCATGCAAGTCGTTCGCTGTGCGTACGCGCCGTCGCTCGCGATGCCGGTACGCATCCCCTCGAGCGTCGATCCGGGCGGCGTCGAGCTCTTGCGCGAGCGATGGCGCGCTCTCGGTTTGCCTGCGCCCTCGCCGGTCGGATCGGGCGCGGCCCTGGCATCGCGGCATTCCGGCGGCGCGGAGCGGTACTCGCTGCGCATCGACGACGGCGGGATCAGGATCGATGCCGACGGACCGGACGGTGAGTTCGATGCCCTTGCGACGCTCGCGCAGCTGCCGCAGCGCGGCGCGCGGGGATGGACCCTGCCGTGCGTTGCGATCGACGACGCACCGGCGATGCGCTGGCGCATCGTCTCGGACGACGTCTCGCGCGGGCCGCTTCCGACCATGCGCTATTTTAAGGAACGCATCCGAACGCTCGCGGCCTTCAAAGCCAACGGGTACTCACCGTACATGGAGCAGGTCTTTGCGGATCCGCGCAGCCCGTTCGTCGCCCCGCCCGATCCGCTGACGGCGGCGCAGCTGCGCGAACTCGACGCGTATGCGCGGCGCTTTCACGTCGCGCTCATCCCCGAACAGCAGACGTTCGCCCACATGCACGAGTCGCTCGAGTGGGAGCGGTACGCGCCGCTCGCTGAGTTGCCCCATGGCTACCTGCTCGCGCCGGGCGATCCCGGCCGGGTCGCGTACCTGCGGCCGCTCATCGACGACGAGCTGCGGGCCGTCCCGGACGCGCCGTTCTTCCATATAGGAAGCGACGAGCCGCTCGATCTCGGGCGCGGGAAGAGCGCGGCGCTCGTTGCGCGCGACGGGCGCGGGCCCGTCACCGCTGCGGCGATCGCGCAAATCGCCGCCTTGATCACCGCGGCGCACGTGCGGCCGATGATCTGGGACGACGCGATCCAGCAAGACCCGGCGATCCTGGCACGCCTTTCGAAGGCGATCGCAATCGTGAGCTTTCACTACGGCGTCGAGCCGACGTATCGGCCATACCTCGAGCGGATCGCGAACGCCGGCTTCGATCAATTTGCCTCGCCCGGGGCCTGGAACTGGAACGAGATCTTTCCGGACATCGACACGGCGTTCACCAGCTCGGCGCGATTTATCGCGGAGGCAAAGCGGACGCCGCACGTGCTCGGCCTCTTCGAGACCGTCTGGCACGACGACGGCGAGTCCTTGTTCGAGGCGACGTGGTATCCGGTCGTTTTCGCACTTGCGTCGGCCTGGCAGCTTACGCCGGTGGACCGCGCCGCTTTTGCGGGAGATTTTGCGCGCGCATTTTTTGCCAGCGGCGATCCGCGCTTCGGTCGCGACCTCGAGAATCTGGCCGCGATCCGCACGATGCTGCGCGCCGAACCCGAGAGCGATCCCGGCGACTATCTTTTTTGGGCCGACCCGTTCGACCGGCGCATTTCGGATCGCGTCGCGCAGGCGGACCTTCGCGGGCTGCGGCTGCGGGCGGAAACGATCATGACCCACTTGATGACCGTCACGCCGGCGATGCATCCCAACGCCGCGCGCGTGATGCTGCTGGCCGCCCGGCGCTACGATGCCTTGGCGCGTCACGTCCAGATCGCGTCGGAGGCGCGAGCGTATTACGAGGACGCACGAGCGCACGCAAACGGCACGGATGACGGTATCGTCTACCGCGGGCTCAACGTCGCGAAGTATGCGTGCTGGGAGCTGCGTGACGCGATGCTTGCGATCGCGCCCCTCTACGAAGCGGCGTGGCGCTACGAGGACCGGCCGTACGCGCTGCCGCGCGTTCTGGTGCGCTATCACATGGCTGCCTCCCGAGCGACGGCATACGCCGACCGCATCAACACGATCGAACGCGAGGACTATCTGCGCGAACACGCGTTGCCAACATTTGAAGACGCGCTGGGACTGCGACGCACAGGAGGTGCTAGTGCCGCGGAGCCCAGGATGGGCGAGAGCGGCCGACGATGATCGCCGGCATCGAGATCATCGCCGTTTTTGCGCTTTGCGCGGGGCTGATGATCGCCCGCCTCTTGCCCGCGCTGCTCGCGGTCCCGCTGCTCGCGCTTTTGATGGGGGCGGTCGCCGGTGTCGGGCCGGGTGGATTGGCCACGATCGTGACCGATGGAACGATCGCGCTGGCCGCGGTCTACGCGACCGTGATTTTCGGCGCGATGCTCGGCCGCGTCACGATGGAGACGGGGATCGCCGAGGCGATCGTCAGCTACGCGGCCGAGTTCGGCGGCGACCGGCCGATGCTGCTCGCGCTGGTCCTGTGCGCCGCCGTCGCGCTGCTTTTCACATCCTTAACCGGGCTCGGTGCGATCATCATGATCGGTTCGATCGTTCTGCCGATCATGCTGACGACCGGGGTCCCGCGGTCGACCGCCGCCACGCTGTTCTTGCTTGCCTTTGGGCTCGGCTTTATCTTTAACATCGCGCAGTGGACGTTCTATACGAAGCTGTTCGGCGTCGAGCAAGCGGCGATGCAAGGCTTCGCGGTCGTGCTGTTCGTGATCCAAGCGCTTGCGATCGCGATCTTCACGATCGTACGCGCGCGCCGCACGCGCGACTACGCGACTTGGGCGATCGCTGCGGAGGGACGCGATGAGGCGGTCGCGCGCGCCAGAAGCATCCCACCGTGGTCGCTCGTCACGCCGATCCTGCCGCTTGCACTCTACGTCTTCGCGCACGCGAATGCGCTGGTCGCCTTCGCGCTCTCCGCCCTCTACGGCGTCATCGTGACGCAGCCGCGTCGTTCGATCAAAATCCTGGTCGCCTCTGCGATCCGCGGCGTCGAGGACGTCGCGCCGGCGATCCTGCTGATGATGGGGATCGGGATGCTCCTCGCGGCCGCGAACCTGCCGGCCGTGCAAGCTGCTTTGGTCGCGGTCGTTGCGCCGCTCGCCCCGCGCTCTCCGCTCGCCTACGTGATCGTGTTCGGCATTCTCAGCCCGCTCGCGCTCTATCGCGGACCGCTCAATCCGTTCGGCGTCGGGATCGGCGTTTACACGGTCCTCGCGGCCCTGCACGTGATGCCGCCGATCGCGCTGGTCGCCGCCGTGATGGCCGTGGTGCAAGTCCAAAACGTCTGCGATCCGACGAATACGCAAAACGTCTGGGTGGCCAACTACACGGGCGTCCGGGTCGACCAGATCCTGAAGCTGACGTTACCATATCAGACCGCGGTCGCGACGCTCGCGTGCATCGCATTCACGCTCCTGATGCCGGCGAGCGCTGCCCAGACCGGCGCGCCGGGAATGTACGCGCCGGCGTCCGCCGATCACGTCGTCGCGATCGGCAGTGACGGAACCACGGCGGCCGCGGTCGCGGCACTCGCCGTCCGCCGCCAGCTCGACGGCAGCATCCTAAAGACGGCGATCCCGCAGGGCGATCCGATGTCGTCCGATTGCGCGGGCAAGCCGTATGCTGCCTATTTGCGCCTCGCCTCAGACACTGCGCAGACCGTACGCGGGACGATCGTCGACGTCGGGATCGAGTTGCTCGATTGCGCGGGCTGGAACGTCGAGCAGTGGTGGGAGCAACGCATCGTCCCGGCCCTCGACAACGCGACGCTCGAGCAAATGGGGCTCGCCGCCCTGCACCGGATGTGGACGTGGTCCTACCTCAATCCTGACGTGGCGCAGGCGCTCTTCACGCGCGGACTCGCGTTCATTCCTGGGCAGACTGCGCCGACCTACTTCTATACGTTGTTCAAGACGGACGACGGCAACATGCGAGCGTGGGTCCGTCCGGGCGGACCCGCCTACGTCGCGGGGATGCGGACCTACGACATCGTCGATCAGGTCGACGGCAAATGGTGGTGGGAATACGGGACGTACCAAACCCAGCTCAAAGCATACGATGGAGAACCTCATTCGTTTCGCCTTACGCGCGGGACGGTACAGCTCACCGTGACGCTGGGCGAGCCGCTGCGCTAGAAGCTACGATGAAAAACGATCAGGATATCTTGATTGACTGGGTCCGGCGCGAGCGCGAACGCTTCGTCGAGGAACTGCGGGGGCTCGTGGCGATCCCCTCGATCTCGGCCGATCCGGCGCACCGTCCCGACATCGAGCGTTGCGCCGAGGCGACGGCCGCGCGGATGCGCGCCGCAGGGATGACGGAAACGGCGGTTCTGGAGACGGACGGCAATCCGGTTGCGTACGGCGCCTGGCTCGGCGCGCCGGGCAAACCGACGGTGCTGATCTACGGCCACTACGACGTGCAGCCCGTCGACCCGCTCGAGCTCTGGACGTCGCCGCCGTTCGAAGCGCAGGTTCGCGACGGCAAGATCTACGGGCGTGGTACGGTCGACGACAAAGGGCAAGTCTTGATGCATGTCGCCGCGATCGAGGCGCACTTGCGCAACCGCGGGCGATTACCGCTCAACGTGAAGGTCGTCGTCGAAGGCGAAGAAGAGATCGGATCGCCCAGCTTCGAGGCGTTCCTCGCGCGCGAGAGTGAGCGGCTCGCGTGCGACGTCGTCGTCGTTTCGGACACGGCCGTGTTCGCGGAAGACGTCCCGTCGTTGACGGTATCGTTGCGCGGGCTCGTTCACTGGGAAGTGACCGTGCACGGCCCGTCGTACGATTTACACTCCGGTTATTACGGCGGCGCGGTGCGCAATCCGATCGAAGCCCTCGCCCGGATGGTTGCGGCGCTAAAGGACGAACGCGGACGCGTCGTAATTCCGGGATTCTACAACGGCGTCCACGAGCTCTCGGCCCGGCAGCGCGCCGAGACGGAGGTGCTTCCGTTCGACGAGGCGCGCGAAGCGCGGGCGTTCGGTCTGGGTGAACTCGCCGGCGGAGAGCGCGACCGTTCGCCGCTCGAACGCATGTGGTTTCGCCCGACGCTCGAGCTCAACGGGATTTGGGGCGGCTATCAGGGCCCCGGCTCCAAGACGATCATCCCGAGTTGGGCCAAGGCGAAGATTTCGGCGCGATTGGTCGGCGACCAAGATCCCGCGCACGTCAAGGGCATCGTCGCCGGCTATCTAAGGAAGATCGCGCCGAGCGGGGTGCGCGTCGAGATCGAGAGCTCAGGCGACGTGCGCGGCGTTTCGACGTCACGCGATCACCCGGCCGTCGTCGCCGCCGCGCGCGCGATGCGGCGCGGCTTCGGCAAGCCGCCGGTCTTCATCGGGATCGGCGGGACGATCGGCCCGGTCTCCAGCTTCGACCGCATCCTGCACTTGCCGCAGGTCTTGATCGGCGTCGGCCTTCCCGACGACGCGATCCACGCTCCGAACGAGAAGTTCACCTTGTCGCAATTCTTCGGCGGGATCGAGACGATGACGTACCTGCACGATGAACTCGCCGCCGCGCTGTGACGAGTCTGCGTGTCGGCATCGACGTGGGGGGAACTTTTACCGACGTCGTCGCCGTCGACGCGGCGTCGCGAGCGATCGTTGCGCGAGTGAAGGTCCCGACCACGCACGATGCACCGGAGGGCGTCGCGGCGGGGATCGTGGAGGGCGTGCGTCGCTTGATCGATGAGTACGGCGTCGATCCGAGTGGGATCGCCTTCATCGCGCATTCGACGACGCAGGCGACGAACGCGCTGCTGGAAGGCGATCTCGCGTCGGTCGCCGTGCTGACCGTCGCCGACGGCCCGTTGGCAGGTATGGTTCGGCGCGCGATGCGCTTTGGTCCGATCGCCCTCGGTGCGGGAAACACGTTCGCCCCGCGCTTCTTCGGCATAACCGGCAGCGTCGACGACGTGCTCGACGGCTGCTCGTACGAGGCCGTCGAGGCTGTCGCGGCGAGCGCGGCTTTCGGAGTCGATCGTCCCGAAAGCGAGGAGGCGGTCGTCTCCCGCGCGCGGCAGCGCGGCTTCGCTGCGACGAGCGGTCATGAAGTGAGCTCGATGTATGGCCTGCGTGCGCGCACGCGGACCGCCGCACTCAACGCCGCGATCCTCCCGCGCATGCTGCGCACGGCGCGGATGACGGCTAAAGCGGTCGCCGATGCGCGGATCTCCGCTCCGCTGATGATCATGCGCAGCGACGGCGGCGTGATGGACGTCGGTGAAGTCGAGCGGCGACCGATTTTGACGTTGCTCTCCGGTCCGGCGGCCGGCGTCGCCGGCGCGTTGCTTTACGAGAATGTCACCGATGGGATCTTCATCGAAGTCGGCGGGACGAGCGCTGACTGTTCGGTGATTCGCAACGGGAGTCCACAGATGCGCCCGGCACGGATCGGCGGTCACCGGACGATGCTGCGCACCGTCGACGTGCGGACGCTCGGCATCGCCGGCGGGAGTCTCGTTGCGCTCGACGGCAACGGCGTGCGCGACGTCGGGCCGCGCTCCGCGCACATCGCGGGGTACCGTTATGCGAGTTTCGTGCTCGAAGAAGAACTCGTCGGCGCGCGTTGGGAGCCGCACGACGGCTACGCCGCACTTCTCGCCTCCTCAGGTGCCCGGATCGCGCTCACGCCGACCTGTGCGGCGAACCTGCTCGGGTTCGTTCCGGAAGGCGCGTTTGCGCGCGGGAACGCCGCGAACGTTGCGCGGGCGTTCGCCCTCGCCGGCGCGGCCCTTGGGGTCGAGCCGGCGCGGCTCGCCCGCACGATCCTCGACGTCGCGACCGGAAAGCTGCGCGGGACGATCGACGAGCTGATCGCGGACTACGCTTTGGAGCGGTCGACCTTGACGCTCGTCGGGGGAGGCGGGGGCGCAGCCGCGCTCGTCCCGTATGCGGCCCAGAAGCTTCGGCTGGGATTCAGACTCGCGCGCGATGCGGAGGTGATCTCGCCGCTCGGCGTCGCACTAGCGCTCGTACGCGACGTCGTGGAGCGCACGATCGTCGATCCCACGCCCGATGACGTCGTCAGAGTTCGTCGCGAAGCACGCGAGGCCGTGATCGCCGCGGGCGCGGATCCCGAAAGGGTCGAGGTTGCGGTGGAAATCGACCCGCGGCGTAACTTGGTGCGCGCGACCGCGTCGGGCGCGACCGCGCTGGTCGAGCAAGCCGGCCATCCGGTCGCGACGGCGCTCGAGCGGATGGCCAGCGCCGCTCGTCAACTCGCGGTCGAATCGACCGCTGTCGCGCGTCTAGCGATCGTCGGCGCTATGAGCGTTTATCGAGCGACGCGGCGCATCAATCGCCACGAGCGTCCATATCTGTGTGTCGTCGACGATCGGGCCGTCGCACGTCTGATCCTGCCCAATGCCACGTTCCTCGAGACCAGCGCCGAGCGTTTCGAGCACGTGCTCGAGCGCGCGATCGAAGCGGGAACCGAGTTCGGCGACGTCGGCCGCGTCCTCCCCGACGTGTTCCTCGTCTATAATGCACGGATCGCGGAGCTGCGAGGGCTTACGACGGCGGCGCACGCGATCTCGCTCGCGCGCGAAGAAGTGAGCGGCCTCCCGGCGCAGACCGCGATCGGGGTCTTGACAGTTAGCCAAGCCTAAGAGGTTGCGGGTTGCGGTGAGCCAAGTCCAGTCGACGCTTTAGCAAGGAGTGCTATGCGGATACTCATGGTCGAGGACGATCAAAGGATCGCGGAACCCGTCGTTGCGGCGCTGCGCTCGCAGCAGCACATCGTCGACGTGGCCGCTGACGGGAGGGCCGGCCTGGAGTTCAGCGAGATGGGGGAGCACGACGTCGTGCTGCTCGATCTGATGCTCCCCGACATCAGCGGGATCGAAATTTGCAAGGCGCTTCGCCGGCGCGGTTCGCGCGCGATGGTCATGATGATGACGGCGCGCGATTCGGTCGGCGACAAGGTGGCGGCGCTCGATCTCGGGGCCGATGACTACGTCGTCAAACCGTTCGACATCGCCGAGCTGCTCGCGAGAATTCGAGCGCTTTCGAGGCGCGGTTCCGACAGCGCCGGCTCGGTGCTCCGGCACGGCCGCCTCGAGATTGACCAAGCGTCGGCGCAGGTGCGTTTCGCTGACCGGACGCTGGATTTGACGCGCACGGAATACGCTATTCTCGAAGCGCTGCTGCGGTATCCGACGCGCGTCTTCAGTGCCGCCGCTCTCTACGATCGCGTCACCGCGCTCGATGCTTCGGGAAGCCCCGTCACGATCAAGACGCACGTCGCGAATCTGCGCAAGAAGCTTCAGGCGGCGGGATGTAAAGGCACGGTCGTTATGACGGTGCAGGGCTTCGGATATCGTCTTGCGGACGCTTAAGCCGTTTTTGGCGTACGCGGCGGCGTTGAGCTGCGTCCTCGTCGTTGCCGCCGTTTTCGTTCATTTCCTGATGAAGCATGAATATCAGGGTGCGCAGACGGCCCGGCTGCAAATCATGCTGCACCAGGGGGAAGAGGTCGTCGAAGGGGCGCCCGTCGCGCCCGTACTCCAGCGTGTCCTAGCCGCTCCCGATGAAGGTCTCGTTTGGGTCGATAGATCGGGTGCGCAGATCGCGAGCGCGGGGATGACGGCGACCCGCGACGCCGCGGTCCAGTCCGCGCGAATACACGAGGAAGGAGCCGACGGAACCCTGCGCGCCACCATTTCGAACAGCCGGCTCGCTAGCGCTTTGCACCACCTCGATTTGGGGCTAGCGATCGGAACGATCCTGGCCGTGTTGACGTCCGGCTTGATCATCACGCTGATCTCGTCGCGAGCGATCTCCGACGTCGAGTCGGCGATGCAGCGGGTCCATCGATTTACCGGCGATGCCGCGCACGAGCTGCGAACGCCGCTTGCCGTCATCACGAACAATGCCGATGCTCTGGCAGGTGATGCGGGCGACGAAGCGCGGGAGCGCAGCCTTTCGAACATCCGTCAGGCGGCGCTTCAGATGCGCAGGCTCATGGATGGTCTTTTGATTCTCGCGCGCGCCGACGAAGGGGTCGTGCACGATCTGCACGCGATCGACGTCGGTACCTGCGTTGCGGGCGTCGCCCACCTCTATCGTGCCGAAGCCGCCGAAAAAGGCATAACGTTTCGAGTACGGGGGGGCGATGCAGGTCAAACGATCTACGGTCAGCCGGAGCAAGTGGCGCGCATCCTCGGGAACCTAGTCGAAAATGCTCTGCGTTACACGCCCTCGGGCGGAACGGTCGAAATCGCCTGTACCGCGGAGCGCGGCACCGTGGTCATCGACGTCACGGATACCGGCGTCGGGATAGAAGCGGAAGCGGTCGACCGGATCTTTGACCGGTTCTGGCGCGGCCGGACATCGGCCGTCTATGGTTCGGGCCTCGGCCTGGCCATCGCTCGCGGTCTCGCACGCGCACACGGCGGCGACGTCAGCGTCCAAAGCCGGCTGGGTGCAGGAAGCACGTTCAGGGTGCGGCTACCGCTGCGGCCGAGCCGGCCTGGGGGCGTGTTCTCGACCGTTTCTTGACCTCGCTGCGGTAACGTTTCCACGTGGCACATAGGATGTGTGCCCTATTGGAGGAGCTCCATGAGTATCCCAGCGGTCGGTTCGGGTGGATCGGCCAGCCTTAGCATCAACGCGAACGAAGCTTCCGGCACGACGACTCAGTCGGCAGCCCAAAAGTTTGCGGAGAGCAGAGCCGAGGCCAGAGCAGGCATCAGCGACGGCGACGAGCCGGTCAACCTCGGCAACAAGATCAACACACACGCGTAAGGGATGACTCCCCAACCCACCCGGGTTGGGGAGTCCGCTTTTCGGCGGCTCGAGCATCCGCGCTCAGGGTCGAGCGGCGTGCGGTTTCGAGTGAACTTCCGAGGCGACGTCGCGATACAGATGCCGCATAGCGTCGACGAGTAGTCCGCCGATGCGGAAAACGCCGTCGCCCGAGATGGAGATGCCCGCCCACGGCGTGCCGCCGTGCCGCTGAACGAGCAGGTACGAATCGTGATCGCGCGTGTAGATCGCGAATTCTCCGGACTCCGCGAGACAGCGAGCTTGCTCGAGCTCTTTGCGGTCGATCGTGGTAAACAGTTCCATGTGTCGCCTTTCCTTATAGCTTGCCGCGACGTTAGCCGCGCTTCGTTGCGATGTAGAGGCCTCTTATAAAGAGATCGCTGCGCTCGAAGCGCACGTCGAATCCGGCCGACTCGAGTGCGTTCTTGTACGTCGCATCGGGAAAGAGCGACATGACATGCGTCTCCTCGAATTGGTCGACGCCGCTGGGTTGAGCGACCATGTAATGCATGCGCAAAATCGAAGTGTCGGCGTAGCGCTCATGAATCTCGAAGCGCGCAATTTTAAGTTCGTTCCTGTCGACGAAGACAGCGCTGATGTGGCCGGCCGCAAACTGATCTGGGGCGAGCCAAGGTTCGAGCATGAAGATCCCGCCCGGATTGAGATGACGGTAGACGTTCGCGCAGGTCTGCCTGAGCTCGGCCTCATCTTTGACGTAGCCGATCGAACTGAACAGACAAATGATCACGTCGAAGCGGCGCTCGAGCGAGAAGTCCTGCATGCGCGCGACGTGAAACGGGACGTGCGGCAACCGTTCGCGCGCGACCTCGATCATCGCGGGATCGACGTCGAGTCCTTCGACGTCGAAATGTGGGGCTAGCCGCTCCAGATGGGCGGCACTTCCGCACGCGACATCGAGCAGAGAAACGCGCCGCTCGGCGAATTCGGCCTCGACGCTGGCGCGAATCCAATCCGCCTCGGATTCATAATCCTTGCCGCGAGCCGCGTAGATCGCGTCGTAGTAGCGGGCGGTCTTCGTGAACATGTTTATGGCGCTCCGCCCCCGGCTCCGCGCCCCCCAAGCTTCGCTTGGGGCCCCCAAACCACACGCGCCCTCACCATATTCGTTGCTTCACCATTCCCCGAGGGGGCGCTCAACAACTTTTTCGCAAAAGACTCCGCATGGGCAACCTCGACGTCCTCGTCGTGGGAGGCGGAAACGCCGGATGCGCTGCCGCGCTCGCCGCGGCTCGTCTCGGAGCGAAAACGGCGCTCGTCGAGCGCTACGGCTTTTTGGGCGGTACCGCGACAGCGGCGATGGTTGGTCCCTGGATGACCTTCCACTCGGGCGGCGAGCGAGTCGTCGGGGGGATCGCGCAAGAGATCGTGGAGCGTTTGGTTGCGATGGGCGGCTCGCCGGGGCACGTCCCGGATTCGTCGGACTACGTCCCCACGGTGACGCCGTTCGATCCGGAGATTCACAAGGCGCTCTTATTCGAGATGATGGCGGAAGCGCGCGTCGAGCTTCTCCTGCACGCATACTTCCTCGAAGCGTTGCTCGACGATGACGCCGTCGTCGCCGGCGCGCGCTTCGCGACCGTCGGCGGCATCCGTGAATTGCGCGCACGCTTCGTCATCGATGCGACGGCCGATGCGTACGTCGCCGCGTCGGCCGGAGTCGATCTTTTGCAAGGCGACGCGCGTGGACGCGTCCAGCCGGCAAGCCTGATGTTTCGCATCAGCCACGTCGATCTCGCTTCGATTGCAGCGTACGTCCGCAGCAAGCCGAAGGAGATGCGTACCTCGCTGAAGCTGCACGAACGCGAGCCGCAGCGCCTTACCGCCGTCGCGGGACTATACGAACTGTGGGAGGCGGCGCGCAAGAACGGCGAAGTCGACGTACCGCGAGAGCTGGTTTCGTTCTTTGCCTCCCCGTACCCCGACGAGGTCACCGTCAACATGACGCGCGTCGTCGACATCGATCCACTCGATCCCGACGACTTGACTCGGGCCGAGGTAGAGGCGCGCTCTCAAGCAATGCAACTGATGACGTTTTTCCGCCGCCGCGTCCCGGGCTTTGCGAACGCGCGGATCGCCGCGACCGGCACCCAAATCGGTATCCGCGAGTCGCGCCGGATCGTCGGCGTCTACACCTTGACCGCGGACGACGTCCTGCACGCGCGCACCTTCGAAGATGCCGTGGCGCGCAGCGCCTATCCGATCGACATTCACAATCCCTCGGGCGCCGGGACGACGACCCATCGCCTGCCGCCCGGAGCCACCTACGAGATACCGTACCGTTGTTTGGTCCCGAGCACGGTCGACGGTCTGCTCGTCGCAGGGCGCTGCATCTCGACGACGCACGAAGCGCTCGCTTCGACGCGGTTGACGCCGACCGTGATGACGCTGGGTCAAGCAGCCGGAACCGCCGCTGCCCTCACCGGCCGCCAAAACGTGCGCTTGCGCGACGTCGATCCGTCGCTGCTCCGAGCCACGCTTGAAGCCGCCGGCGTCGACTTGCGCCGTTCGCAACCGGCGGCCGTCCCATGACGGCCGGCGAAACCGCGGAGGGGTACGGCATCCGCGTGACAATCGACGATTTGGGAGATTGGGGTGCGACGACGCTCGTCGCGGAATACGATCCGCACGGCCCGCGCATCCGTGTGAACGTGCGTGCGCTTGAACGCATGTGCGGCGTCGATGAGCGGGCACGGCGCGCCCTGATCGAGGAAGCGATCGGCCACGAGCTCTATCACCATCGGGAGGCGATCGGCGAGATTGCACGACAGCGGTCTCGCAGGGCACGCGAGCACGGGGCTCGTGAGCATACGCGAACGTTTGGATAGCCTGTTTGCCGGCGTCGACGGAGGCCAGACGTCGACAATCGCAGTCGTCGCGGACGCCCGCGGTGCTATCCTAGGGCGTGGAATCGGCGGGCCATGCGATGAGATCGGTGAGTCGAGCGATTCGCGACGCTTGGCCGATGCGATCGAAGCCGCGGTCGGCGGCGCGCTGATCGATGCCGGCCTCGATCCGTCGGCGGAGATCGATGTGGTCGTGGCCGGATTGAGCGGCTACGACGGGACCCTCACCGGCGCCGCCCCACGATTGCGCGCCCGGAGTCTGCGCTTGATGCACGACGCGCCGATCGCGCTTGCCGGGGCGATCGATGGACCGGGCATCGTCCTCATCGCCGGGACGGGCTCCGTCGCGTACGGCGAAGACGCGGCCGGACGTTGGGCCCGCGCCGGAGGATGGGGCTATCTGTTCGGCGATCGCGGCAGCGCGTTCTGGATCGCGCGCTCGGCGCTTTCCGAAGCGATGCGCGCGTTCGACGCCGGCGTGGAGTGCAGCTTGGCGGAAGCGGCACTCGCGCACTTCGGCAGCCCGGATTTGCGCGCGCTGGCACGAGATTTTTATTCGGGACGGATCTCTCGCGCACAGCTCGCCGGCTTCGCGATACTCGTGGCCCAAGCAGCGGCGACCGACCCGAGGGCCCGGGCGATCGTCGATCACGGCGGTCTCGCGCTCGCAAAACTCGCCGCGCGCGTGAAACGGTGCCTCGAATTTCGCTCGAGCGTCCGGGTCGCGCTTTGCGGGGGTGTCTTTTCAGAGGACGCGTTACGCGTCGCGACCGAGCGCGCGCTGGGCGGCGATGAAGACGTCGAGATCGTCGTCGCAGCGGCGAGCCCCGCAATCGGCGCGCTCCGGCTGGCGTACCGAGAGGCCGGGGTCTCCGTCGGCGCAATTGCCGGATGATCGAAGCGCTGCGCGGAGGCCTGATCGTCTCGGTTCAGGCTGCCGCGCATTCCGTCTTGAACGTACCGGAGACCATCGCGACGCTGGCGCGTTGTGCCGAGGCGAACGGCGCCGTCGCAGTCCGGATCGAAGGCGCCGAGCGTATCGCGGCTGTCTGCAAGGCCGTGCGCGTACCGGTCATCGGGATCGTCAAAGTCGCCGTTGACGGTTTTGAGCCGTACATCACTCCGCGGGTCGCCGACGTTCGGACGGTCGCCGCTGCCGGTGCGCGGATCATCGCATTCGATGCGACTCGCCGCACCCGTCCGGACGGCTCGACGGTCGCGCAGATCATCGGCGAGATCGAGGGGCTCGGCTGCGCGGCAATGGCCGACTGCGCCGACGCCGAGGACGGGCTCGCCGCGGCGCGAGCCGGCGCGCACATCTGCGCCACGACCCTGTGCGGCTACACGATGGGGACGCGCGGGACGCCGCTCCCCGCGCTCGAACTCGTCCGGGCACTCCGCGAGGTCGCGCGGTTCACCATCTGCGAAGGGGGGATCGGGACGCCCGCAGCCGCCCGGGAGGCCTTCTTAGCCGGGGCTGATGCCGTCGTCGTGGGGACCGCGATCACAAATGTCGACGCGCTCGTCGGCAGCTTTGTGGCCGCGACGCCTCGCGGGGCTGACTTAAGTCCTGTTCACCGAAAAGCGGGTTGCGTAGATTAGCCCTTGTATACTACGTCGGGGTTTGTGGAGATGGGAGTGACGCGTGGCGCACGATAAGCCGGAAGCACAGACGGGCCAGTATTCGAATTTAGGCCCGTACTTCTGGACGTTCACGGCGTTCTTAGCGGTCTTCACCATCATCGCGATCGTCTGGTTCGTCCAGCAGGACCTCGGCACGTGGCTGCCCGAGGCGGCCGTCCCCGCCGACGAAATCGACGCCCTGTTCAAGTTCATGGGCGTCTTCGTCATCCTCATCTTCAATATCGTCGCCGGCTACACGATCTATTTCGCGATCGCGTTCCGCCGCAAGAAGGACATGCCGCCGGACGCGATCGGCGTCCAGACCCACGGCAACGCCAAGCTCGAGTTCTGGTGGACGGCCCTGCCGACCGTCCTGATCATCATCTTAGCCATCTACAGCGTCCAGATCTGGCGCGGGCTGCAGGAAGCGCAAGGCGACGTCCTTACGATGGAAGCGATCGGCCATCAATTCGCTTTCCAATTCCGTTATCCGCGTCTGGGTCAACCGGTCGCGAACGACATGCACGTCCCGGTGGGGACGCCCGTCACGCTGCACGTGACTTCGGTCGATGTGATCCATAGCTTTTGGGTCCCCGAGGTCCGTCTGAAGGCCGATATGGTCCCCGGTCTCATTCAAACGCTGCGCTTCACCCCGACGAAGGTCGGGACGTACCGCATCATCTGCACCGAATACTGTGGCCGCAATCACGGCGATATGGTCGCGACCCTGCACATCGACAATCAGCAAGACTTCGGCCGCTGGTTCGCGGGGCAAGCGCAAGCGCAGCATCTCGCGTCGGTCGCGCCGCTCGATTTGAACAAGGGACAGGCGCAAGCCGGCCAGGCATTGTTCGGGCAGAAGTGTTCCGCGTGCCACTCGGTCGGGCCGTTCGACCAGAAGATCGTCGGGCCGGGCTTGGGCAAGCTCCTGAGCGATACCGCGCATCCGAAGCTCGTCGACGGAACCGATCCGACCCCGGCGAACATCGCGAAGATTTTGCAGAACGGTTTCCAGGGTCCGTTGGGCGTGATGCCCAACGCGCAGGCAAACGCGATCAGCAACCTGGACATCGCCAACCTCGACGCATATTTGGTCAGTCTCTCAGGTCAGAAGTAAACGGAGAACCCCAAGCATGGCAGTTGCCGCCCAACATAGCGCTCTAGCCGAGCACATCCACCCCGAGCCTCAAGGATTCATCCGCAGGTACGTCTTCTCGATCGATCACAAGATCATCGGGATTCAGTACATGGTGACGGGACTGATCTTCTTCGTCATCGCCGGGATGCTCGCGGAGCTGATTCGCACGCAGCTCATGAACAGCAACGCGAAGTTCTTGACGCCCGACCAGTACAACGGCGTCTATAGCATGCACGGGACGGCGATGGTCTGGATGGTCACGATCCCGATAGTCACCGGCGGTTTCGGGAACATCATCATGCCGCTGATGATCGGAGCGCGCGACGTCGCGTTCCCGTGGCTCAACATGGCGAGCTTCTGGCTCTTCCCGCCCGCCGGGATCCTGCTCTTCGCGTCGTTTCTCGTCGGCGCCCCGGAAGCCGGCTGGACGGAGTACCCGCCGGTCTCGTTGCAGGGTCCGCCGGGGACGACGCTCTGGTGTCTGGCGATCATCCTCATCGGCATCAGCTCGACGATGACCGGGTTGAATTTCATGGTCACGATCATCAAGATGCGCGCGCCGGGAATGACGTACACCCGCATGCCCCTCTTCGTCTGGGCGCAGCTCGCGACCGCGGCGATCAACATGCTGGCGACGGTCGCGCTTTCGGCGGCGCTCTCAGCGCTGTTCATCGAACGTGTCTTCGGCGTCCCGTTCTACGATCCGAATAAAGGCGGCAGCCCGATTCTGTGGCAGCACATGTTCTGGTTCTACTCGCACCCCGCGGTCTATATCTTCATCTTGCCGGCATTCGGCATCATCTCCGAAGTGCTCCCGACGTTTGCGCGTAAGCCGATCTACGGATATAAGATGATCGCGTTCAGCTCGGTCGCGATCGCACTACTCGGCTTCATGGTGTGGGCGCACCACATGTTCACGAGCGGCATGGCGCCGTGGCTGCAGCTGCCGTTTATGATTCTCACGATGCTGATCGCGATTCCGACGGGCGTGAAGATCTGGTCGTGGATGGCAACCTTATGGGGCGGCGTCATCCATTACTCGACCGCCATGCTGTTCGCGATGGGCTTCCTCATCACGTTCACGATGGGCGGCCTGACCGGGATCATGCTTGGTGCCGTTCCCGCAGACTTACACGAGCACGGCACGTACTTCGTC
>DATNIC010000017.1:0-10787 GCA_035604635.1 Binatia bacterium | reverse complement strand
GATGCTCTATGCCTTACGCACCGGAATGTTCCAAAAGGCCGGCCTCGACGTTCAATTGCAGCGTATCCCGACCGGTGCGGCGATCACTGCCGCAGTCGCCGGGGGGAGCATCGATATCGGCAAATCGAGCAGCAGTCCCATCCTGACCGCGGTCGCGCGCGGATTGCCGTTGACGCTCATCGCGCCGGGAGCGATCTACGACGAGAAGACGCCGAACGGGACGCTTCTGGTGGCGAAAGACTCGCCGCTTCGTACGGCGGCCGATCTCTCCGGACAACTGGTTGGGACGCAGACGCTCAACGACATCGCGCAGATTGGGGCCGCGGCCTGGATCGACCGCAACGGGGGGAACTCGCAAGCGGTTCGCTGGGTCGAGTTGCCGATGACCAGCGTCGTCGCTTCGATCGACGAGCACCGGATCGCCGGCGGCGTCATCACGTCACCCCTCATGGAAGATGCGCTGGCCGGCGGAAAGGTTCGCGCGTTCGCGCCGATCCTGAGCGGGGTTGCGCCGCACTTTCTGTTCTCGGTCTATTTCACGACCAAGGATTGGGCCGCCGCGCATCCCGACGCGGTCAAGAAATTCGCGGCCGTCATCGTGCAGTCTGCGGCGTATACCAACGCGCACCACGGCGAGATGACCGCCCTGATCGCCGATCTCGTCGGCATGCCCGTTGCCGTCATCGAGCGGATGACGATGGCGACCGGCGGGACCGCGCTCAATGCAAGAGATATTCAGCCGGTGATCGACGTGGGCGTCAAGTACCACGCGATCCCCCGGCCCTTCTCCGCTCAAGAAGCGATCTATAAGCCATAATCACCACATTTGCGAGCCTGCAGCGGCATCGCAATTACCGACTCTATTTCTACGGTCAAGTCATCGCGCGGATCGGGGCCTGGCTCCAGGACGCGGCACAAGCGTGGCTGATCCTCGACCTGACCCACTCGGCGCAAGCGGTCGGCGTCCTGGGATTCTGCCTATACAGTCCCTTCGCAATCTTTGGTCTCGTCGGCGGCGCGTTTGCCGATCGCTTCGACCGGCGACAGTCGCTGATCGTGACGCAAACGATGATGTCGGTCCTGGCGGCGAGCCTCGCGGTCGTCTCCTACCTGCACGTCGATAGCGTCTGGGTCATCGATCTCATCGCCGCGTTGCGCGGGACGGTCCTTGTCTTCAACAACCCCAGCCGTCAGGCGCTGATCGTCCAGCTCGTCGGACGGGGTGAGCTGCAAAACGCAATCGCGCTCAATTCCAGCATAAACAATGCGACGCGCGTCCTCGGGCCGGCGGTCGCTGGACTTCTGATCGCGAGCGTCGGCGTCCCCGCGTGTTTCGCGCTCAACGCGGTCAGCTACTCGGCGGCGATCTTCGCGCTGACGGCGATGCGCCCGGCGGAGTTCCATACCGGGCATATCCGCTCGCGCGTCCCGCTGCTCGTCTCGATTCGCGAGGGCATACGCTATGCGAGTAAGACCAAGACGATCGCGATCGCACTGCTGATGCTCTTCACGATCTCGCTCTTTTCGATCAATTTCAACGTGCTGCTCCCGGTCCTCGCCCGGCAGACGCTCCACGGCGGAGCGCAGACGTACGGTTTGATCGCGGCATTCTTCGGCTTGGGCGCGTTCGTAGGCGCGATCATGTCGGCGTCACGGCAGCGAGCGTCGCGCGGTTTGCTGCTCTTGGCCGCGGCGGCGTTCGGGCTGGGAGAGATCATCGTCGCGTTGACGACGTCGATCCCGGTCGTCTGTCTCGCGCTCTTCCTGACGGGTGCGTCCTACACGCTCTACACCTCGAGTACGAACGCGATCGTGCAGCTCGCGACGCCGGGCTTCTTACAAGGCCGTGTCGCCGGGCTCTACAGTTACGTATTCATCGGATCGGGACCGTTCGGCGCCCTGTTGGCGGGCTGGCTTTCGGAGCGTGGCGGGACCGCGCTTGCCTTTTGGGTCGCCGGTCTCGTCGCCTTCATCATGGCGTTGATCGGGTTCGCGACTCGCCCGTGGCCCATGCCGGCGGGATCGGTCGGCTCCCTGCGCCGTTTGCGCCTCCCGTGGACGACGCAAGATGTGCGCCGACGGCATCGATAGAAAGCGCGGCGAATGAAAGGCCTGTTCCTCATCGCGTTTGCACTCGCGTTTTGCGCCGTCCCGGGGACCACGCAAGCTCAGCCCTCGCCGACCGCGATCCGCATCGGGGTCGTGAACACGGATGTCTCATCCGAGCCGGTCTACGCCGAGGCTCAGGGATTTTTCAAGCAGGCCGGGCTCGCCGCCCAGATCACGACTTTTGCCAACGGAAAGCAAGTCCTCGACGGCTTAGCCTCCAATGCGCTCGACGTCGGCTTCGTCAACATCGTCTCCACGGTCGATGCGATTCAGAAGGGCGCGCCCCTGACGATCGTCGCGCCTGCGACCATCTACGATCGGACCGCCCCGATCACCGTCCTCGTGCAGGCGGCGTCTTCGACCTTCACGTCGGGACGCGAGCTCAACGGCAAGACGCTCGGCGTTCCGGCACCCAACGATCTCGGCGAAGTCAGCACCCGCGCTTGGGTCGATGCGACCGGCGGCGATTCAAAAACGATCCACTACGTTACGGGCGTCCCCTCGTCACAAATCGCGGCGGCGCTTGCCGAACATCGCGTGGACGCGGCGGAACTTTCCGAGCCGGCGCTCACCGCGGAGAAGCAAAAAGGAACGGTAAAAGCGCTAGCGGCCACGTTCGACGTCGTAGGGAGTCCGTTTTATATCGGCGTCTTCGTCGCGTCGGCGCCGTGGGCGAGTGCCCATCCCGGCGCGGCGCGCGCCTTTGCTGCCGTAATGCGCGACACGGCGCGCTGGGCGAACGCCCACCGCGCCGAGACTGCGCCGATCCTTGCGGAAAGCCTGAAGGTTTCACCCGCTGCGACGGAAGCGATGGTGCGGGCGAGATATGGCGACCTTCTCTCGCCCGCTTTGATTCAACCGATCGTCGATCTGTCGGCGAAGTACGGCGTTCTTAGGCCGGCTCGCGCCGCGGATCTGATCGGTGCCACCGCGTTACGGGAGTAGCGCGTCAGCGATGATCGCGGCGATCGCGCTGCCAGAAATCGTGATGCTCTTCGCGGCGGTCCCGGCGATCATCCCAGCGGTCGTGACGATCGTTGCGGTTGGCATATTGATTGCCGCCGTTGTGGTTGCCATACTGGCTGCCGTTGTTGCCGTTTTGATGGCCGCTGTAGCCGGAGTTCTGACCCGGTGCATACGAAGCGTGGGGGCGCGGCGACCAGTTCGGATTCGGCGTGAAGGTGGTGTTCGGATTTCCATACCCGCTGTGATTCCACGGGGCGGGGGTTGGGGCGGTCTGAGCCGACGCGATGCCCGTGCTTAAGACAAAGGCGAGAAGGGCTGCGATGGGTAGCCATCGTTTCATAATAAGGGCTCTCCTAGCACCGTAAGATCGGTGCAGTGTTGGGGTCTGGGCCATGAGTAACGATAGCGCGCCGCGTCTTAGAACCCACTCTGCTCCGCCTTAGACAACCATGAGTGTCGTAGCGTACGTTCTGATCAGCCGGGAGAAAGACAAGCAACCATGAGCAAGCCCGCTAAGGAGCTCGTCAACGAGCTAATCGTCGCCAATCACATCCTGTTCGACCAGAAGATCGTCGACGCGTTCGGACACATCAGCGTTCGGCACGACAAGGATCCGAATCGGTACCTGATGTCGCGCCACTTGGCGCCGGGGCTTGTGACGGCTGACGACATCGTGACGTTCGATCTCGAGAGCGTCCCGCACCCCGACATCGGCAAACGCTACTATAGCGAGCGCTTCCTTCATGGAGAAATCTACAAGGTCCGGCCTGACGTCGTCTCGGTCATCCACTGCCATGCCCCGCCGCTCTTGCCGTTCGGCGTAACCAAGGCGCAGCTCCAGCCCATCTATCACATGAGCGCATTCCTCGGCACGGGCGTCCCGACGTTCGAGATTCGCGAAAAGGGCGGGATGACGAACATGTTGATCCGCACGCCCGAGCTCGGCAAGGCGTTGGCTGAGAAGCTCGCCGACAAGAACGTCATCATGATGCGCGGTCACGGCGCGACGATGGTCGGCCCATCGATCAAGGCGGCGGTCTATCGCGCGATCTACTCGGTGCAGAACGCGCAGATCCAGCTCGAAGCGATGCGCCTCGGCGAGGTGACGTACTTGGCCCCCGAAGAGGCCGAGCTCTACGAAAAGTACAGCGGCGAGGTGATGGCCAGGCCGTGGGCGCTGTGGGAAGCCGAGATCAAGGAGCAACGATGACGCAGGCGGCGAGCGGGGCGACGCGAGTTGGGCTCATCATCCCGTCCTCGAACCGGATGGTCGAGCAGGAGATGGTTCGCTGGTATCCCGTCGGCGTGCAGGCGCACGTCGCGCGCCTGCGTATGACGGGAGCCCACCGGCGCCCGCTGGTGGATCTGCTCCCGCGCGTCCGCGAAGCGGCCGGAACGCTCGACGACGCGAGCTGCGCGGTCGTCGCTTTTCACTGCACCGCAAACTCGACCGACGAGGGCCTCGCCGGCGAGCAGCGGATCCTCGACGCCCTGCGAGAGGCGACGCGCGCGGAGGTGACGACGACCGCGACCGCGATTCGTCACGCGCTCGATGCGCATTCGGCGCGGCGGATCGTTCTGATCACGCCGTATACGGCCGAAGCGACCGCGCACGAGACCGAATATTTGCAAGCCGCCGGGTACGAGGTCGTTGCGCAGGTCGCGAAAGACCTCGGCGGGAGCGACGGGTATTGCACGGCGACGCCGGAGTTCTGGTTCGAGACCGCACTCGCCGCGAAGCGTGCCGACGCCGACGTCTACTTCTTGAGCTGCGCGAACATCGCGTGCATCGGGATCGTCGACCGCCTCGAGGCTGCGCTGCAGCGGCCGGTCATCACGAGCAATTTAGCCGTGATCCGGGAAACGGTGCGGCTGGCGCGCGTTACCGCGCCGTGACCACCGGGGCGTAGAGCAGGTCCATCGCCGCGAACGACTTCTTGATGACGCCGTCGCGGAGCGAGGCGTCGATGACGGGCTGAAGTTGCGCGGGGATCAGCGCTTCGCCGTTTTCGACGCGCGGCATCGTTGCGACGATCTCGGGCGCGATCCCGGTCCACTGCGAGACCATATCGACTGTCTGCTGGTGATGCGTATTGACGTAGCGTGCGGCCCGCGAGACGACGCTTGCGAAGGTCTTGATCACTTGCGGGTTCTTCGCTGCGTAGTCTTTGGTCGTGAACCAGACGGAGAACAGGAAGCGCGGGGCGACCGCGGTGTAAGCTGGGATCATGCGGACTTGATGGGCTAAGAGCGCCGCTGCTAGCGGCGGGTTCGTCATCTGGCCCGCATCGATGCGCTTCTGCGCGAGCGCTGCCGGCGACGCGGCCATCGGCAGCTCGAGGAACTTCACGGTTTTCGGATCGCCGCCGGTGCTCAGCATCCAACTGTCGACCGCGACCTTCCCGATGTCGTTGAGCGAGTTGATCCCCATGATCTTGCCGTTCATGTCCTTGCCGGTCTTGATCGGCGAATCGGGCGCGACGACCATCCCGCCGTAGGGCTCCTTCGCGTCGTAAACCGCGGCGCACGCGATGATCGTAAACGGTAGGCCCTTCTCATATGCATCGAAGATCGGCGTGATGCTCGACTTGCCGATGTCGTACGTCCCGCCGATGAGCGCCGTCGCAACCGCGGCGCCGCTCGAGGCCTTGTCGATTTGAACGTCGAGCCCCGCTTTCGCAAACATCCCGCTTTTCCAGGCGTAAAGGACCGACGTCATGTCGTCGTTGGGGATCGAGGCGATCCGGACCGTGATCATCCCGGATTTCGTTTGCGCCGGCGCGGCGACGACGGCGGCAAGACAAAGCATCGCTATCCACGCGGAGACCCGAAGCGCGAAACGTACCATCAGTCCGACCAGCCTTTCTCTACCGTCGTCCCGTTATGAACGAAGTCGAGTACTGTCCTGTCGCGATCCCCGCGATCGCGCCCGGGTCGTCGGGTGGACGGTTCGCCCGCCAGACGACGTGCAGATCGGGCCGGATGAGCAGCAGATCGTGTTCGTAGAGCTCGCGGGCCTGCAGCTGGGGGACATCGAGGGCGTCGAGCGGCGCGCCCGTCGCCTTGAATGCGGCTTCGAGCGTCGAGGTATCGTGCCGGCCTGGCCCGACCCGCAGCAAAGTATATCCAAGCCCGAGCTTGTCGTGCAGCGCCGTACGGTCCGCGAGCCAGAAGTGCGGGAGACGCGCGCCGGGCCAACTCGTCGGGATGTAGCCTTGGCTGTCGGGATCGGGGCCGCCGGGCTCGCCGCAAACGATCGGCGAGTCGACGTAGCGGTATCCCGCCTCGATCCCGAGGATCTCGGTCACCTTGCGCTGCTCGACGTCAAAGCGGCTTGCCATCTCTTCGCGCGTCGTCGCGATGCGCCACCCTTCGAAACGGCCGCGCGCGGCCTCACCTGATGCCTTCACGTTGCGCAGGCCGATCGGCCGCCGTTCCTTTTCATAAGAGGCAAGGAGCTCGGCGCCGCCCCAGCCGCGCAGGGTCGCGGCAAGCTTCCACGAGAGATCGATCGCATCACCGACGCCGGTGTTCATCCCCAGACCCCCCGTGGGGATCACCAAGTGGGCCGCGTCGCCGGCGATGAAGATGCGTCCCTCGCCGTATCGTTCCGCACAAAGCAGATTCTGCGTCCACTCGTTCACCGAGAGCATCGTAAACTCGAGCGGCATCCCGAGCGACTCGCGGAAGATCACCGCCATCTGCTCGTCGCTCTCCGCGGACGCATGCAGCGTCCAATGTTTCTTGCTGTCCTGGATGATGATGAACGGGAAAAGCGGCGGCTCGGCGATGTGATAGTGCCGGCCGGTCCCGATCGGAATCTTGTCGTAGAGCTCGGGGCAATAGAAGAGCGCCTGGCGCAAGCGGCGGATCCGGCCTTCCCCTTGCAGCCGGATCCCGAGCTGCTTGCGGACCGTACTCGAGCCGCCGTCGCAGCCGACGAGGTAGGTCGCCCGGATCGTCTCGTCCGCGCCGCCGCTCGGACGGACGCGCGCCGTCACGCCGTCGCCATCTTGCTCGAACTCGACGAGTTCACAGCTGAAGCGCACGGTCACGTTTGGGAGTCCTTCGACGATCGATCGCAGGAGCGGCTCGAGCGTGTATTGCGAGATCAGCTGATAGGGCTCGAGGACGTAGCCGTCGTTCCGCGCCGCGATCTCCGCCTTGGCGGCGTTCACCGACGGGTACGGGAGATGGACGATGACCGGCCCGTGCAGCGATTCCGTCAGATAGACGTCCATCGGCGCGTCATTGTCGAGCCCCGCCGAGCGCACTTGATCGACGATCCCCAGGCGCCGGTAGATCTCCATCGTCCTCGCGTTGCAGCGTTCCATCTTCGGAAGCTGGAGCGAGGTCGCGTTCCGTTCGATGACCGTGCAGCGTATGCCGCGCCTGCCCAAATCGAGCGCCAGCGTTAAACCGACCGGCCCCGCGCCGGCGATAAGGACTTGCGTGTCGGCCGAGATGTTCACGTCGTCAACTTGTCGATCTCGGCGAGCTCCTCGGCGCTCAGCTTCCAATTGACCGCGGCGACGTTCTGCTCGATCTGCTCCGGACGCGTCGCACCGGCGATCACGCTCGAGATGCACGGTCGCGCCGCTAGCCAACTAAAGGCGAGATCGAGCATCGTGTGGCCTCGTTTCGCGCAGAACGCCTTCAACTTCTCGACGATGGCTGCGTTGCGTTCGGTCAGATAGCGGTCCGCGAGGCCTTGCGATGCCGCGAAGCGCGTCCCCGCCGGCGCCGGCTTGCCACGCTCGTATTTGCCGGTTAGGAGCCCGCTCGCGAGCGGAAAATAGGGCAAGAAGCCCAGACCGAACGCTTCGGCGGCGGGGAGCTTCTCGGACTCGACGTCGCGGACGACGAGGCTGTACTCGTCCTGCGCGGAGATGAACGCATTGAGGTTGAGATGCTTCGCCGTCCACTGCGCATCGGCGATCTGCCAGCCCTCGAGGTTGGTGCAGCCGATATAACGGACTTTGCCTTGATGGACGAGGTCGTCGAGCGCGCGCAGCGTCTCCTCGATCGGCGTCTGCGGATCGGGGAAGTGCAATTGGTAGAGATCGATGTAATCGGTCTGTAGGCGGCGTAAGCTCGCCTCGATCGCGGTCACGATATAGCGCCGCGAGGTCCCTTTAAGCCAGCCTCGATCGTCCATTTGACCGGAGAACTTCGTAGCGAGGATGATGTCTTTGCGGCGATTTCCGAGGATCTCGCCGATGATCGTCTCCGACGCGCCCCGGTTGCCCATCGCGTAGATGTCGGCGGTGTCGAGGAAATTGATCCCCGCGTCGATCGCGGTGTCGATGACCTTACGCGCGCCGTCCTTGTCGGTGCGGCCGCCGAAGTTGTTGCATCCGAGTCCAACGAGCGAGACGGCAAGGCCTGAGCGCCCGAGGCGTCGTTGTTCCATCCCTACGAGTCCGCCAGAATCGCGCGCATGCGCTCGCCGTAGAGTTCGTCGTTGAGACCGACTAGGCCGTAACGCGTGAGGTGACCCAGGAGAAACGTGTGCGCGCCCATCTTGGCGAGCGTCCCCACTTGACCGCCGAGCAGCGCCTTTCGTTCCGCCGCGGTCAAGTCGTATTCCGAGATCGCCTCTTCCGGATCGGCCTTCATCGCCGCCCGGAACGCCTGGTCGTGCACGGTACGATTGCAAATCGCGTTGACGAAGTACGTACTCATCCCGCTAGTCCCAACGCCACACGCCGTACGCGTGTCCTTCATTCGTCTGCTGTTGGACGAATGCGGGCTTACGATTGCCCAAGACGCCGAGCATCGCGATCCAGTTGAGTATCTCACCACCTACGTTTCCGGCCTTCGCCATCTGATCCGACGTCGTCTCTTCGAGGAGCTCGGTGATTTTCGTCTCGCCGAGCAGCTTCACGACGCGCTTCGTCCACTCCATATCGGGTATCCCCGATCGCTTGCCGGGTGCCATGCGGGGTCCCGCCACTTCGAGCGAAAAGCTGCCGCTCGCGATCACCGCAACGCGTGCGTCCGGCGGCCACGCCGCGATCGCCGAACGGACGGCCTCGCCGAGCGCGAAACAACGCTTCGCCGCGGGGAGCGGCGGCGCGAGGCCGTTGATGAAGATCGGGACGATCGGGACGTTCATCTGCGGCGTGAGAAAGTGCAGCGGGACGAGGACCGAGTGATCGACGCTGAAATCTTGCGAGAGCGAGAAATCGAAGCCGCCGCCGATCCCACTCGCGTAGATGTGGGCCCCGAGCGCCTCGTGGCCCTGCACGACGCGCTTGGGCAAGTTCGAATTGTCGTCGTTGGGTGCGATGATTTTTGGCGCCGTCCCGATCGCGAATGTTGGCCAATTGTTGAAGAAAAACGTGTTGAGGTGATCGGAGTCAAAGATGACGATGACGTCCGGCTGGAGCGCCTCGATGTTTTTGCGGACCGACCGATAGAGCCGGGCGACCTCGCAATCTGGGCCTTCGCGCTCGACCAGGGATGGATAGCTCGGCGTGTGGGGGACGCCGATCGCACAGACGATCTCGGCCACGGGACCTCTGATACGCCGCCGGGGCCGAGGATCACTCTCTCGCGTTCCAAAAGGACCAGAGGCTATGATTGAGACGAAGATCGAGATGGGATGGGGAAGCGACACGATCGCTGCGCTGCTTCGCGAACTGGATTTCAAGTATGCCGCGCTCGTCCCGGGCGCAAGTTATCGCGGCTTGCACGACAGCATCGTCAACTACCTCGGGAACGAGAATCCCGAGATGCTGCTGTGCCTGCACGAAGAGCACGCCGTTGCGATTGCACAAGGCTACGCAAAAGTAACCGGGAAGCCGATGCTCGCGATCGTCCACAGCAACGTCGGCTTGATGCATGCGACGATGGCATTTTTCAACGCTTGGTGCGACCGGATGCCGCTCGTCGTCCTCGGCGCAACCGGTCCGGTCGACGCGACCAAGCGCCGGCCGTGGATCGATTGGATCCACACCGCGGCCGATCAAGGTGCGCTCGTCCGAAACTACACGAAGTGGGACGATCAGCCCGGCTCGCCGCAAGCAGCGCTCGAATCGATCGTCCGCGCGACCCAGATCGCGAGCACCCCGCCGTACGGTCCGGTCTACGTCTGTTTGGATGTCGGAATCCAGGAGCAAAAGCTCGGCGCACCGATTCCGCTCCCGGATCTCGAGCGGTTCCGCCCGCCGCAGCCGGCCGTCCCCGCCGCCGCTGACGTCAAGCGGACCGCCGAGCTCTTGAAGCGAGCGAAGCATCCCCTGATGATCGTCGGACGCGTCGCGCGCAACATCGACGCCTGGAACGACCGCGTCGCCCTTGCCGTAGCGCTGAACGCACGCGTCGTCACGACGATCAAAGTCGGTGCTGTCTTCCCCACCGATCATCCGCTGCACTGCGGACATCCAAGCAATCGCCTCAACAAGGCATCGATCGCCGCGCTGCGCGACGCCGATGTCATCCTCAATCTCGATACACAAGATCTCGCCGGCGTTCTAAAACAAGCGTACGGCAAAGACCCCGTCACCGCCAAAATCATCTCCGCCTCACTCGATCGCTATCTGCACAACGGTTGGAGCATGGACTATCAGGCGTTGCCGCCCGTCGACCTCGATCTCGCGGTAGGCCCCGATCAATTAGTAACAGCACTCCTCGACCAAGCTGGCGGTCGTGCCGCCGCCGCCGGTGCCTTAACCGGGTCTCGTGGCGCCGGCGGCGGCGGCACGACC
>DATNIC010000016.1:0-33201 GCA_035604635.1 Binatia bacterium | reverse complement strand
CGAGCCGGAGGGAGTCACCAACGTGAACACCTGCCCGTCTTGCGCGGTCTTGCTGTTGAGGTCTTGCTGCAGGGTCGAGTCGATCTGCGACCCGGCGGGCAGATTGACGTTCGCCGCTTGCGCGGCCGCCATGGCAGCGATGAGCGCGATGTATGTACAGAGGCCAAAGCGACTCAGCAATTTCACGATAAAGCTCCAGCTAAGCGTGGGGTGCGGGCGCTTGTTTGGCCCTCCAGTTAGAGATTCCCGGGCGCGGCTCCCTTGAAACACCTCGCCATCTGCTCCCCGGGGGCAAGCGCGTCCTACGCCGAACGTAGACGTACCGTGAGGGTCAGAGAAGACATCCGGAACGTCGCGATCATCGCGCACGTGGATCACGGAAAAACGACGCTTGTCGACGCGATGTTGCGGCAGAGCGGCGTTTTTCGTGAAGGTCAGATCGTCGAAACGCGCATCATGGACTCGAATCCGCTCGAGCGTGAGCGCGGGATAACGATCTTGGCCAAAAACACGGCGATTCGCCATGGCTCCGTCAAGTTTAACATCGTCGATACGCCCGGGCACGCTGACTTCGGGGGAGAAGTCGAGCGCGTCTTGCAAATGGTACAGGGCGTCCTTTTACTCGTCGACGCGGCCGAAGGCGTCATGCCGCAAACGCGGTTCGTCTTGCGCAAGGCGCTCGAGCTCGACCTGCGCGCGATCGTCGTCATCAACAAGATCGATCGCAGGGACGCGCGGGCCACGGAGATCGTCAACGACGTGTTCGATCTCTTTCTCGAACTAGGCGCAAACGACGTGCAGGCCGAGTTCCCCGTCATCTTTACGAACGCCAAAGCCGGGATCGCAAAGCGTTCGCTCGATGACGCGAGCACGACGCTCGAACCGCTCTTCGAAACGATCGTTGCGCGGATTCCCGCCGCGCCCGCCGAGGACGGAACGTTCCAGATGCTCATCAGCGCGATCGATCACAACCAGTACGTCGGGCGTATCGGCGTCGGCCGCGTCTTTCGCGGATCCGCCAAAGTCACCGATCCGATCGCCAAGATAGCGCGCGACGGCACGACCGAAACAGGCCACAGGCTGACGAAATTGCTGGCTTTCGCGGGCCTGGAACGCATCGATATTCCCGAAGCGCAGGCCGGCGACATCGTCGCGGTCTCCGGGATCGAGGGAATCAACATCGGCGACACGCTCGCGGATGCGCTCGCCCCCGAAGCGATCCACGCGGTTCCGGTCGACGAACCGACGGTCTCGATGTTTTTCATGGTCAACACGTCACCTTTTGCGGGTCGCGAAGGCAAGTATGTAACGTCGCGCCAGCTGCGCGAGCGCCTGATGCGCGAGCTCGAGTCGAACGTCGCGCTGCGGGTCGCCGACACCGAAAGCGCCGACACGTTCGAGGTCCGTGGGCGCGGAGAACTGCATCTGGCCATCTTGATCGAGACGATGCGCCGCGAAGGCTATGAATTGGCGATCTCCAAACCACAGGTCATCATCACCGAACGCCGCGGCGAGCGTTACGAGCCGGTCGAGTACGTCGTCATCGACGTTGCCGATGAATATGCCGGACCCGTGATCGAGGCACTCGGGAAGCGCCGGGCCCAAATGTCAAACATGCTCACGCTCGGCGAGACGCGGCGCCTGGAATACACGATGCCGACCCGCGCGATCTTCGGTCTGCGCGGGGAGCTGCTCACGCTCTCGCGCGGGACTGCGGTCATGTCGCATACCTACTACGATCATCAGCCTTTGGCAGGCGAGATCCCGGGTCGAAACGTCGGAGCGCTCGTCGCGAGCGAAGACGGAACCGCGACCGGCTACGCGCTCATGGGCCTCGAATCACGGGGCCGCTTCTTCATAGGGCCCGGGGCGGCGGTCTACGAGGGGATGATCGTCGGCCGCAGCAACAACGAGTACGACGTAACGATCAATGCCGTTCGCGCCAAGAAATTGACGAACATGCGCGCTGCGGGCTCCGATGAGAACATCAAGCTGCCGCCGCCGGACGACATGACGCTCGAGCGCGCGATCGAATTCATCGAAGACGACGAGCTCGTCGAAGTGACGCCCGGATCGATCCGTCTGCGCAAACGGATGCTCAAGGAAACCGACCGGCTGAAGTCCCGGAAGCGGGAGCTCGCCGCTCGACCGTAACCGCAACCGCGTCCGACGGTTCGCGGTTATTTCGTCCAAATGAGTTCGCGCCTGATCGTTCGGCTGCTGATGGCGGCGTGCGTCCTGCTGACGATCAACCTCGGGATCCGGCAGAGCCTGGGCTTGTTCATCACGCCGATGACGGACGACTTGCATTGGTCGCGCTCGGTCTTTGCGCTTTCGTTCGCGCTGCAAAACCTCTTGTGGGGCGTCGGCCAGCCGATCGCCGGCGTCTTCGCGGATCGCTTCGGCGCGATGAAGACGATCATCGTTGGTTCGGTCCTCTACACCGCCTCGCTCGTCCTCATGGCGACGTGGCACGACCCGCTCGTCTACAACTTCATGGGCGTATTGCTCGGAGTCGGCTTTGCGGGGTGCTCGCTCTCGATCGTGCTGGCGGCGATCAGCAAGTCCGTCCCCGCCGAGAAGCGTGGAGTCGCCCTGGGCATCGTGATGGCGGGCGGTTCGTTCGGACAACTCGCGGTCCCGCCGATCAGTCAAGTCTTGATCGGCGGCGTCGGTTGGCTTCCGACGCTGCTGATTCTCGCGGCGAGCTCGGCGTTGATGGTGCCGCTCGCAATCGCATTCGCACGGGTGCCGACGGCGGCGGCCGAAGGCGAACGCGATCAGCGCGTCAGCGAGGCGGTCCGTGAAGCATTGACGACGCCGAGCTTTTGGTGTCTGACCTTCGGCTTCTTCGTCTGCGGTTTCCACGTCGCGTTCGTTCAAACGCATCTTCCGGCGATGGTCAGCGGAGCGGGACTCCCCTCGATCGTCGGCGCGTGGGGCCTTGCGATCGTCGGCGGCTCGAACATGGTCGGAACCTACGTCTCGGGATACCTCTCGGGGCGCATGCCGAAGCGCTATCTCTTGAGCGCGATCTACGCAATTCGCGGCGCGATCATCGCGATCTTCATGCTGACGCCGATCAGCGAGCTCTCCGTCTTCGCGTTTACGGCGTCGCTCGGTCTCGTCTGGCTCTCGACGGTCCCGCCGACGACCGGGATCGTCACGCAGATGTTCGGTCTGCGCTGGAGCTCGACGCTCTTCGGCTTCCCGTTCCTGAGCCACCAGATCGGGGCGTTCTTCGGGGCTTGGCTCGGCGGCTTCATCTTCGACCACACCGGCTCGTATCAACTGATGTGGCAGATCTCGGTCGCCGCGGCGATCTTCGCGGCCCTCATCAATTTGCCAATTGTCGAACGGCCGGTGCCCAGACTGGCCCCCCAGCAGGCGTAAAGGCCAAAGGCCGGCCGTCCCCCGCGAAGGATTCCCCCGGTAGTAGGTGGCATTATGGCTGCCGCTTTTGTGGAGGATTTGATAACGGTATGACCTTGAGGACCTTGCGAACGTTGCTGCCGATACTGGCGGTCGTCGCGTTAGCCATCCTGGCGGCCTGCACGAGCAACAACAGCGTTCCTACTCGTTAAACTGACTCACACGCGAGATTTGCTCGCGTACAAATCACGAGAGGCGCACCAGCCGGTGCTCCTCTTTTTCTTGTCCTATTGTCCAACCGATTTGAGAAGGCGCCGCCCGAATTGGCCTTCATGTTTGGATGCCATGAGCACTGGCTGGGGAAGCGCTTCTCCCATGCCCTGACCGACTTTCTGACCGGGAAGCGATCGATGCAACGTCTTCACGCTCACGACGGGGTCGATCGTGACGCGGTCGGAGAGCGCGACGACCAGCTCCGCATCGATCGCGCGACCGCGCTCCGCGTCGGCGGAGCGGCCGCGATGTACGGCCTCGCGAATGCGACCTTGCCCGAGACGGCCCCAGTCGCCGAGGCCGCGGAGAGCTATCCGTGGATGAGCACGGTCAAGCCGGTCCCGCTCGGCAAAGTCCACACGGTACCTTCGAACGCGCAAACCGTCGTCCTCGGACAGTTCGATCCAACGCGTGCCCCGATCGTCACGGTCGATTCGGGAGACGTCGTCGTCTACCCGAACACGTGGACGCATTTTCTCAACAAGTTGCAGCCCGGCGTCCCCATCGAGACGCTCGGGCAAATGCGCAGGGACAACCCGGGCCGCGGCCCGCACTCGATCATCGGTCCCGTTGCCGTGAACGGCGCGATGCCCGGCGACGTCGTACAAGTCCGCTTTTTGAATATGCGAACGATCGCCTTCGGCGCGAACTTTCACAACTCGAGCGATTTGAATACCGGTGTCCTGCCAACGGATTTTCCGCAAGGGCACGTGCACTATTTCGAGCTGCGCTCGTATCCCGGCTACGTCGTGTTCAACGACAAGATCAAGCTGCAATTGCGGCCCTTCCAAGGCACCTTCGGCATCGGCCCGAAGGGCAACACAGCGATCAGTTCGGTCCCGCCGAATCAATGGGGCGGGAACATGGACTGCAAAGAGATGACCGCCGGCTCGTCGCTCTTCTTGCCGGTCTTCCATCCCGGCGGGTTACTGTTCACGGGCGACTCACACGCGCTGCAGGCCGACGGCGAAGTCAACCTCACCGCGATCGAGACCGGGATGGAGGAGCTGCGCATACAAGTGATCCTGCATCAAAACGCCGGCTACGACTGGCCGATGATCGAAACGCCGACGCATTGGCTGGCGCTCGGATTCAACCCCAGCCTCAATACCGCGATGCAACTGTGCTTGCGCAACGCGATCGACTTTCTCAGCAAGAAAGCCGGTCTATCGCGCGCCGACGCTTACTCTCTCTGCAGCGTCGCCGTCGACTTCCGCGTCTCTCAGATGGTCGACGCGAACAACGGCATCCACGCGATGATCCCGAAGTCGATCTTCGCGAAAGACTACGTCTCGACGATCGCGATCGTTTAAACCGGCTGCGGGGTCGGGAGCTCCTGCGTCGAGCGGGCCGCGAACGTCAGCTCGCCGCGCACGTCGTCGAAGCCGACCTCGACGACGTCGCCGTCTTTGATCTCGCCGGCGAGAATCTTCTTGCCGAGCGGGGTCTCGAGCTCGCGTTGGATCGCGCGCTTGAGCGGACGTGCGCCGTAGACCGGATCGTAACCGGTCTTGACCAGATGCGTCTTCGCCGCGTCCGACACTTCGAGCGTGATCCGCCGGTCGGTCAACCGTTGACGCAAACGGATGAGCTGGATATCGACGATCTGTTTGAGTTGGTCTTCGGTCAAGGCATGGAAGACCACGATCTCGTCGACCCGGTTGAGAAACTCCGGCCGGAAGTGCTGGCGCAATTCGTCCAGTACCGTTGCTCGCATGATCGTGTACTCGGCATCCGAAGCGCCGCGATACTCGAGGATGCGGTGGCTGCCGATGTTCGACGTCATGATGATCACCGTGTTCTTGAAGTCGACGGTGCGGCCCTGACCATCGGTCAAACGGCCGTCATCGAGGATCTGCAGAAAGACGTTGAAAACGTCCGGCGCGGCCTTTTCGACCTCGTCGAAGAGAATCACGGAGAATGGCTTGCGGCGCACCGCTTCGGTGAGCTGTCCGCCTTCTTCGAAGCCGATGTATCCGGGAGGCGCGCCGATCAGACGCGCGACGGTGTGCTTTTCCTGATACTCGGACATGTCGATCCGGATCAGGCTGCGTTCGTCGTCGAAGAGCACTTCGGCGAGCGCACGCGCGAGCTCAGTCTTTCCGACGCCCGTCGGGCCAAGGAAGATGAACGAGCCGATCGGACGATTCGGATCGCCGAGACCCGAGCGCGCGCGAATGATCGACTCCGCGACCAATGTGACCGCTTCGTCCTGACCGACGACGCGCTTGTGCAGCTCTTCGTCGAGATGCAGTAGTTTCTGGACCTCGCCTTCCAAGAGCTTTGTGACGGGAATACCGGTCCATCGGCTCATGACCTCGGCGATATCTTCTTCATCAACTTCTTCTTTGAGCAGCCGGCTGTGACCGTTCGAGAGGGCTGCTTCACGGTCGTGTAGCTTTTTCTCGAGACCTGGAATCGTCCCAAATTTCAGTTCCGAGGCGCGAGCAAGATCCGACTTGAGCTCGGCCTGGTCCATCTCGGACTTCGCGCGTTCAAGCTGCTCGCGGAGTCCGCTCATTCCCTGGACGGCATCTTTCTCCGACTGCCAGCGCGCCTTGAGTGCGTCGGCCTCCTCACGCAATTCCGCCAGGTCCGCTTCAATTTTTTGCAGCCGCGCTTTGCTCGCGTCGTCGGTTTCTTTCTTGAGCGCTTCGCGCTCGATCTCGAGCTGCATGATCCGGCGCTGACTTTCGTCGAGCTCGGTCGGCATCGAGTCGATCTCGGTGCGCAGCTTCGCCGCGGCTTCGTCGACTAAATCGATCGCCTTGTCGGGGAGGAAGCGATCCGAGATGTAGCGGTTCGACAGGACCGCCGCGGCGACCAAGGCCGAATCCTTGATCCGCACGCCGTGGTGCACTTCGTAACGTTCGCGCAAGCCGCGCAGGATCGAGATCGTGTCCTCGACGCTCGGCTGATCGACCATGATCGGCTGGAACCGCCGCTCGAGCGCGGCGTCCTTCTCGATGTACTTGCGGTATTCGTCGAGGGTCGTCGCGCCGATGAGATGCAACTCGCCGCGCGCAAGCATCGGCTTGAGCAAGTTGCCGGCATCCATCGAACCTTCGGCTTTGCCCGCACCGACGACGGTATGCAGCTCGTCGATGAACAGAATGATTTGACCCTCGGCGCTCTGGATATCCTTGAGGACGGCTTTGAGCCGCTCTTCGAACTCGCCGCGATATTTCGCGCCGGCGATGAGCGCGCCCATATCGAGCGCGACGATCCTCTTGTTTTTGAGACCTTCCGGGACGTCGCCGCGCACGATGCGCTGCGCGAGCCCTTCGACGATCGCCGTCTTTCCGACGCCGGGATCACCGACGAGGACCGGATTGTTCTTCGTCCTTCGCGATAGAATTTGAACGACGCGCCGGATTTCGTCGTCGCGTCCGATGACGGGATCGAGCTTCCCCTGCTCGGCGGCCTTCGTCAGGTCGCGGCCGTACCGCTCGAGCGACTGATAGGTCCCTTCGGGATTCTGCGTCGTCACGCGCTGATTGCCGCGCACTTCTTTGAGCGCACCTAGCACTTTGTCGCGCGTGACGCCGGCGGCGCGGAGCACTTTCCCCACTGCGCCTTGGTCGGCAATGAGGGCCAAGAGCAAATGCTCGACCGAAACGTAGTCGTCTTGGAGCGCTTTGGCCTCGGTGTCGGCTTGCGTCAAGAGCCGCGTGAGCTGCGGCGAGACGGTCACCTGGGCCTGATCGGCGTTGGAACCGGAGAGACGCGGCAGCCCCGCGATCGCGGCGTTGGCAGCGCGCTCGAGCGCGCGCACGTCGATCCCGGCCTTCTCTAGGACCGGTCGCGCGATCCCGTCCTGCTGATCGAGGATCGCCGCGAGCAAGTGCTCGGGAGTCGTTTGCGTATTGTGCTCGGAAAGAGCCCGGGTATATGCCGAATTCAGCGCCTCTTGGACGCGCTGCGTCATGCGGTCTACATTCATCTCTCTCTACAACCTCCGAACGCGAGGCTTTGTTGCAGGATAGTCCTTTAAGATGACCGGTTCCCGGACGCTCGCCGTTTGGCGGGGGGCCTTGCTCGCTTGTTCAGTCATTTTGTACGCCGTGGCCCTCAGTAACCAAGCCTACGAGGTCACCTCGCCGCCGGCGCTTTCGTTTCACGTCCTGCTCCGCAAAGCGTACAGCATCGGCGCCTTCGCAGCCATTGGTTTCCTGGCCACGCGTTCGCGATTGCCGGGCCTGGCGCGTCCGCAGCCCGTCGCGGCCGGGGTCGGTCTCTATTCAGCCGCGATCGAAGTCGGGCAGTACCTTACCGGCGTGCGCGAGGGCCTCGCCTCGAACGCCTTCGACGTCCTCTGCGGCATCGTCGGAGGCGCGCTCGGCGCTGTCATCGCTCGCTTCATCTAACTGCGCGCTCGCGCAGGACGCGCACGTCGCCGCTGCGCACCGTCACGCCCGTTGCGTCAAACCATTCCAAAAGCGGGACGGCATATTTTCGCGACGTTCCGACGACGTCGCGGAAGGCGGCCATCGTCAGCGTACCGGACCGGCGAATCGCCCCTTCGAGCGCAGCCCGAATCTCGGCGACCTGCCTGCCGGTGTAGAGTGCGTCGCCGACTTTCACCAAAATGCCGGTCGCGACCAAAGTGTCGAACGCTTGCGCGATACCCGAGATCCGCGAGCGGCGCAACTCCGTGACGACGTCGGGAAGCTCGTGAGGCAGGAAGCGCTGCGCTGGATCGGTCGCCAAGAGCGGCTCGAAAAACGCGCGCTGTTCCGCGGTCAGCGCCGGAACGAAGTCCAAGGTCGCATAGTACCCGCTGCGCTGGACGATCCGGCCGTCATCGACGTAGCTCGCGAGGATGCGGACGAGCAGCGATTCATCGATCCCAAGCGCACGAGCGAGCGCGACCGAGGTCGTCCCCATGACCCACGGCGTCTCGCGCTCGGCCGCCGACAAGCGCTCGAGCACGCGCTCAAAAAACGTTCGGGCCGCCGGCGCATCGAGATACGCGACGGGTTTTTGCACGCGGCTCACGGCACCGGCTTCGAGCAGATCGCCCAGGAGCGCGTCGACTCGCTCTTCACGCACGTTCGCGGCGGCCGCAATCTGCGCCGGCGTGAGCGCCGCAAGCCCCGCGGCCGCGAGCGCCTGCAACACGGCGCGCTCTTCGGGTGAGCGTTGCGTCTCCGACGCGGCATCGTCGCGCGCCGCCGCGATCGTTCCGCCGCCGAGCAAATCTTTCGGCGAAAGCCTGCGCACGACGAAAGCGGCGCCCGGAAAAACCGCCGCCGGCCGCCGCAAATGTAAGGTGGCCGCAACGTCTTCGCCGGCGCGCGGCGGCTGGCGCAGCAGCAGCGTCCCAATGATCTCGGCCGAGCCGATGTACGCGCGGACGGGTGTGCGGCGGCGCAGCATATCGACGCCGGGACCGTACGGGCGGAACGTCACGTCGAAGGTATCGCCCGGACGAAACTCCGGACTCGTTAGGACCTCGCCACGCGCGATCTCGCCGACCTCGATGCCGGGAAGGTTGGCGGCGACGCGCGAGCCGCCGTCGACGCGCTCGCGTTTCTCGCCGAAAACCTGCAGGCTGCGGAGGCGTACCTCGCGCCCACTCGGTTGCAGGACGAGCCGGTCGCCGACCGCGAGCGCCCCCTGCATCAACGTCCCGGTTACGATCGTCCCGTGACCGGCGAGCGCGAAGACGCGATCGATCGGCAGATACGGCGGCGCTTGCGGCAGGCGCGGCGGCAATTCGACGAGCGCATCGTGGATCGCAACGCGCAGCGCGTCAAGTCCCGCGCCGGTCACGGTCGAAACGCCGATTGCCTGCGCGTCTTGCGCGACCGTCCCGCGAACCGCTTCGCGGACGAGCTCCTCGGCGAAGGCGAGCTCCTCCGCGTCGACCAGATCGCTCTTCGTCAGCACGATGATGACGCGCTGCACGTTGAGATAACCCAGGATCGCGAGATGCTCGAACGTCTGCGGCTTGGGACCTTCGTTCGCCGCGACGACCAAGAGTAAGATTTCCATCCCGGCGGCCCCGGCAAGCATGTTATGAAGAAAGCGCTCGTGTCCCGGGACGTCGACGATCCCCGCTTCGACGCCGTCGTCGAACCGCAAGCGTGCAAATCCGAGATCGAGCGTCATCCCGCGCAGCTGTTCCTCCAGCCACCGGTCGGGATTCGTCCCGGTCAGCGCGCGGACGAGCGAGGACTTCCCGTGGTCGACGTGACCGGCTGTCCCGAGGATGTGCACTAGACCGGGCGCACTATGCGGCGGCGAGGACCGCCGCAATGACGGCTGCGTCGTAGCCGGGCGCGACCGTTCGCAGGTCGATCAACACCGAGCGCTCCTCGACGCGACCGATGAGCGGCGGACGCTGCGCCCGCAAGCGAGCCGCGAGGCCGTTCGGATCGCCCGCCCGCGGGACGAGCGCGAGCGCAACCGACGGGATCGGCGCGAGCGGGAGCGCGCCGCCGCCGGTGAAAGCGATCGTCCGCTCGACCGTCGCATCGACCGCGGCGCGATCAAGACGCGTGACGATCGCAGCGGCACGCGCCTGGAGTTCTTCGATGCTCGAACCGAGCATGCGATAAAACGGGACCCGCGTTCGCCACGCGTCATCCAGGTACAAACGCAAGGTCGCGGCGAGCGCGGCGAGCGTCGCCTTGTCGACGCGCAACGCGCGCAACAGCGGGTTCGTGCGCAGGCGGCTGATCGCGACCGAAGTCCCCACGACGATCCCGGCCTGCGGACCACCCAGCAGCTTGTCGCCGGAAAATGCGACCATCTCGATCCCGGCCTCGACGACCTCGCGGACCGTCGGTTCACGCGGCAAACCAAACTGCGAAACATCGACGAGCGCGCCGCTGCCGAGATCTTCGAGCGTTGGAATCCCGGCCCGGCGCCCGAGCTGGGCGAGCGATCGCACATCGACGTCGGCAACAAAGCCCTCGATACGATAATTCGACGTATGCGAACGCATCAGCAGCGCGGTTCGCGGCGAGAGCGCCCGCGCGAAATCATCGAGATAGACTTTGTTCGTCGTACCGACTTCGACCAACGTCGCTCCGCTGCGCTGCAGCACGTCCGGAAGCCGGAACCCGCCTCCGATCTCGATGAGCTGGTTGCGCGAGACGATCACCTCGCGCCCCTTTGCAAAGGTGTCGAGGACGAGCAGAATCGCCGCGGCGTTGTTGTTGACGACGAGCGCGTCCTGCGCGCCCGAGACCTCGCGCAGCAAGGACGAGAGGCGTGCGTACCGGGAGCCGCGCGAGCCCTGCTCGAGGTCGTACTCGAGATTCGAATAGCCGCCCGCAATCGTCCCGATCGCCGCAATCGCTTCTTCTGCCAACGGAGCGCGACCGAGGTTCGTGTGCAGCAGGATCCCGGTCCCGTTGATCACCTCCACCAAGCCGCGCGATTCCTCGCCGGCGAGCTCGTGCGCGACGCGCGAAAGCAGCATCTCGTACGGCGGTGCGTCGCCTCCGACGGGCAAGCTGCGGCGCACGGCGTCGAGCGTTTCGGTCACCGCCGACTTGACGAGCGAAGGACCCAGCGTGCGGCGGTATGCCGCCAGGCGCGGGTCATCGATGAAGCGATGCACCGCGGGCAACCCGCGCAGGGACGTGCTAGGCGGCAGTTAGATGCTTCTGAAGCATCGACGTGATCGTCGATTCGCTGACGAATCCGACGATGCGATCGACCGCTTTGCCGCCCTTGAACAGGATCAAGCACGGAATGCCCGAGACTTGGTACTCGCCCGCAAGGCTGGGATTCTCGTCGGTGTTCAGCTTGACGAATGAGATGCGGTCGCTCATCGAGCCCGCAACTTTCTCGACGACGGGTGTCAGCATGCGGCACGGGCCGCACCACGGTGCCCAAAAATCAACCAGCACAGGCTTTTCGGACTGTAAGACATCCTTTGCGAATGTGCCGTTGTTGACGTCAGGAAGGGCGCTCATGTGGTTATAACCTCCTGTGCCTCTGACCCGGGGGTCTGGGCCTAGGTTGCGATAGCGGGTTCGCCGGTAATGTCGGCGATCTGTTTGGACTGCTTGCCAAGGTTCGCGATCGCGATGACCTCGTCGCCTTCGTCGAGGCGCTGGAGCCGCACGCCCTTGGTGGAGCGTCCGAGCTTGCGAATCTGCGAGACCGGGATGCGGATGACCTGATTCGCCGACGTGATCATCAATAGCTCGTCGTCCTCGTTGACGAGGATCTGATCGACGACCGTCCCGATGTCTTTCTCCTTGGCAAACGCCTTCACGCCTTTGCCGCCGCGCGACGTGTGGCGATAGTCGGCGATCGGAGTCCGCTTTCCGAAGGCGTGGCTCGTGACGATCAACACGTCGCGCCGGTCGTCCTCGACGACGTCCATCGCGACGACCTCGTCGCCCGGCGCCAGCGTGATCGCGCGGACGCCGCGCGCGTTGCGGCCCATCGGCCGGACATCCTTCTCGTTGAAGTGGACGGCCATGCCTTCCCGCGTCGCCAGGATGATGTCGCGCGAGCCGTCCGAGAGATCGACCGCGAGCAGCTCGTCGCCCTCGTCGAGTCCGATTGCATTGAGCCCATTGCGCCGAACGTTCGAGAACTCGTCGAGCCGCGTCTTCTTGATGACGCCGCGCTTGGTCACCATGACCAAGTAGAACTCGCCCTCGAATTTGCTGATGGGGAAGACCGCGGTGACGTTCTCGCCCGGCGGAAGGGTGAGCAGGTTGACGAGCGCCGTCCCGCGTGCTTGACGCGTCGAGTCCGGAATCTCGTAGGCGCGCAAGCGATACGCGCGACCCTTGTTCGTGAAGAACAGAACGTGCTGATGCGTCGTAGCAACGAAGAAGTTCTGAACGACGTCCTCTCGCTTGAGATTTGCAATTCCGATGACGCCCCGCCCGCCGCGATTCTGCGCCCGGAACGTGTCGACTGAGACTCGCTTGATGTAGCCGCCGACCGTCGACGTCACGACGACTTCGGTATCGGGGATCATGTCCTCAATCGCGAATTCGTCCTCGAGCGGGATGATTTGCGTCCGCCGCTCGTCACCGAAGCGCTTCTTGATGTCGAGCGCCTCGTCTTTGACGATCCCGGCAATCTCGCCGTGCTTGTTCGCCAGAATCTTTTCGAGCCGCTTGATCAGAGCTTGCAGCTCTGCGTACTCGTCCTCGATCTTCCTGCGTTCGAGGCCCGTGAGGGTCCGCAGGCGCATGTCGACGATCGCGTTGGCTTGAATCTCGGTGAGCTTGAAGCGATTCATCAAGCTCGCGCGGGCCGCCTCGACGGTATCGCTGGCTCGGATCAGCTTGATCACCTCGTCGATGTTGTCGAGCGCGATCAGGAAGCCCTCAAGGACGTGCGCGCGCTCCGCCGCCTTGCGCAAGTCGAAGCGCGTCCGGCGGGTGATGACGTCCTTGCGATGCGCGATGTAGTGCTCGAGCATCGCTTTGAGCGGGAGCACCTGCGGCTCTAGAGCCGCGCTGACGCCGGCGGCCTGGAGCTCGGCGCTCGGCTTCACCGGGACGAGCGCGAGCATGTTGAACCCAAAGCTCGTTTGCAGCGGCGTGTGCTTGTAGAGCTGATTGAGAACGACGTTCGGCGTCGCGGAGCGATGCAGCTCGACGACGACGCGCATCCCTTTGCGGTTGCTCTCATCGTCCAAACGGACGATCCCGGTGATCCGCTTCTCGGCGTGCGCTTCCGCAATCGCCTCGACGATGCGCGCCTTCGTGACCTGGAATGGAACCTCGGTGATGATGATCTTGTGGCGTCCGTGATCCTCGACGATCTCGGCCTTGCCGCGAACGGCAACGGAGCCTCGCCCGGTGCGGTAGGCCTCGCGAATCGCTTCCTTCCCCATCGCGACGCCCGCGGTCGGGAAATCAGGCCCCTGCACGATGTCGAGAATCGATTCGATATCCGCGCCAGGCCGATCGACCAGCACCGCGATCGCATCGCAGATCTCGGCGACGTTGTGCGGCGGAACGTTGGTCGCCATGCCGACGGCGATCCCGCTCGATCCGTTGACGAGCAACTGCGGCAGCCTCGCAGGCAGAACGGTCGGCTCGGTTCCCTGATTGTCGAAGTTGGGGATGAAGTCGACGGTCTCTTTGTCGATATCGGCCAGCATCTCGAGCGCCACTCGCGCGAGCCGCGCTTCCGTGTAACGGTATGCGGCCGGTGGATCGCCGTCGATCGAGCCGAAGTTGCCGTGCCCGTCGATTAACGGATAACGTAAGGTGAAATCTTGCGCCATGCGCACGAGCGCGTCGTACACCGACGAGTCGCCGTGGGGATGATAGCTCTTGAGCACGTCGCCGACGACGCCGGCACACTTGCGGTGCTGCTTGTCGGGGGTCATCCCCATTTCGCGCATCGCGTAGAGGATGCGGCGTTGGACCGGCTTTAGGCCATCGCGAACGTCAGGAAGAGCGCGCGACGCGATGACCGACATCGCATACGAGAGATAGCTCTCTCGCATTTCATCTTCGACGTTAACCGTTGAAATGCGTTCGGAATCCAAAATGTCTACTTGTTAACTTGGGAGATTTTCGTCGAGATCGATCGAGAAGTCGAGATCGTCAGACAGGAAAGAATCAGAATCGGAAGCGGCATCGCCGAAGATCGGCGCATCGAGCGGATGCGAGCCGTTGTGCAACTGGGGGAGATCCTCTAATGCGGTCAACTCCTCGAATGAAGCCTCGGCGGTGACGTCGCTGGAACCCTGGCCGTCCTGCGAGCCGAATTCGCCGCCCTGCGCCGCCGGCTGACCGCCGGGCTGGGCCTTGGAGCGCATGCTCAAGACACCCGATTCGAGATCGGCCTTCGCGGCGTCGGCACGCTCGCGAATCTCGGCGAGGTAGCCCGAAACGCGGCCGTCGATTTCGACCACGAAGGCCGAGGGGTCGTTGCTGTTCATCCGGCCTTCTCGCGCTGCTTCACGATAACGCCGAGCGGCAATGCAACTAGCCCGCCGAAGAGGGCTCCGGCCAAAGCAACGATCGCCAGCTTGTCGCCGAAGGCTTGGCCTACGTGCGCGACCGGGAAAACCCGGAGGGCCGCCATCACCGTCTCGATGACGGCTACCAGCACAGAACAAATGGCGCCGGTGATAACGCCGACGAGGACGTCTATACCCTTGAGAAACACCGTGATTTTCGTTCTAGCTTTACGCAGCGGTATCATTTTAATGCATGCAATTTGAAACAGTCGTCCGGAGCTCGGACGACCTCGTCGCGTTGGCTCGTTCGTTCGCCCGGACACTCAAGGCTGGGGACGTCGTGACGCTCACCGGACCCCTGGGAGCCGGTAAGACGACTTTCGTTCGCGGCATCGTCCTGGAGCTCTTGGGTGCCGATGCGGTCACCAGCCCGACGTTCACGTTCTGGCACGAGTACCCGGGCAATCCCCCGGTCCGCCACCTCGATCTGTTCCGGCTCGAGGACGAAAGCGAGCTCACCGAACTCGGCCTGCACGAGGCGTTCGACGGTGCCGCCGTCGTGGCGATCGAGTGGCCTGAGCGGGCGCCTTCGTTGATCCCGTCCGGGGCCCGCGCGGTGGAGATCCACGGGGCCGGCGACGGGCCCCGGACGGTCCGTCTGCAAAGCAAGCCGGGATGAAGATCCTCGCGCTCGAGGGCGCGCTGGGAGCGTTCTCGTGTTGCTTCTCCGACGGCCGCCGGCACATCGTCTCGAGCACCGCCGGCAACGACGCCCTCGAAGCCGGCCTCGACGCCGTCAGCGACGTGCTGCGAGAGGCGCGGACGGAGCTGCGCGCTCTGGACCGCTTGGCTGTCGGGACGGGACCCGGTTCGTTCACCGGCCTGCGCATCGCAATCTCGTACGCCAAGGGGCTTGCACTTGCCAAACGCTTGCCTCTAGTCGGAGTCTCCTCATACGACATCCTCGAGCCCGACGATGCGCAACTCCCCGTCCTCACCGTCGTGGCCGGCCGGATCGGCGTCGTGTGCGCGCGGCTGCACACGGAGAGCGATCGGCGTGTCCGGTGCGGACCGGTCGACGAGGTGTCGGACGAATTCGCTCGGCTCATCCATAGCGACGAAATCACGGTCGTCGGCGCGACGAAGGACGTGCTCGCCGCGCTTGGCGAACGCGGCCTGAACGTGAGAACCATTCACAACCGCGCCGCCGTTCCTGCCGAAGCCGTCGCCCAACTCGCTACGCGATACGAACCCGCTGCATCGCCGCACGCGCTGCGACCCGACTACGGCGAGTTGCCCGCCGCGAGGGTACCCCGCTTCCCGTGAAATTAGAGCTTCGGCCGCCGGAGCCGTCGCAACCGCACCGGCTCGACATCGTGCCGATGAATGCAGCGGACATCCCCGCGGTTCTACGCATCGAATCTCTCTCGTTTACGACGGCTTGGCCGACCAATGCGTTCTGGAACGAGATTCACGACAACAAGCTCGCGCACTATTACGTCGGCCGCATCGATGACCGTATCGTCGCGTACGGCGGGATTTGGGTCATCCTCGACGACTCGCATATCACGACCATCGCGGTCCATCCCGACAACCGCGGCCGCAGGATCGGAGAGGAGATGCTCCTCTACCTCGTCGAGGACGCGATTGCCCGCGGCGCATCCTGGATGACGCTCGAAGTTCGCGAAAGCAACGACAGCGCGCAGAACCTCTACAAGAAGTACGGTTTTACCGTCGTCTCGACGCGCCGTGCGTACTATAGCGACAACAACGAGAGTGCGCTCGTGATGTGGGCCGGCAACCTCAAGGGCGAGCTGTACCAAAACCGGCTGCGCGCCTTGCGCTCCCTCCTGGATCAGTATATCGCGCGCGAGCCTGGATGATCGTTCGGGACGGAATCACGTTCGTTCGAACGGCGCGGCGCGTCCGCGCCGAGCTGGGCCAGCGCCACCGCTACGCGCACGTCTTGCGGGTCACCCGGCTGGCCGTTCAAATCGCCCGCGCGCACCGCATGGATACGGCGCGCGCGCTGACCGCCGGGCTCCTGCATGATCTCGCGCGGCTGTATTCCGGTGCACAGCTGATCGAAGCGTCGCAAGCGCGTCATCTTGCAATCGACGCGTTCGAACGGGCCAATCCCATCGTGCTGCATGCGCGCTTGGGCGCCGAGCTCGCTCGAGAACGGTACGATGTCGACGATCCCGCCGTCCTCTCCGCGATGCGCAAGCACACGGTCGGGGGGGCCGAGATGTCGCCGCTCGACTGCGCGGTCTACCTCGCCGACGGGCTAGAACCGGGGCGCGATTTTGCCGAACGGGCCGCCCTGGCGCAGTTGGCCTTGCGCGACCTCGACCGCGCGATGCTCGCGGTCCTGCGCTCGAGCGCGGCACACCTGCGCGAGAACGGCCTCACGGTCGCGCCGCAAACCTTAGCGGCTCTATCCGTGTTTGAGGCGCGGATGCGTGCCGTTGCCTGATCTCTTAACCGCCGTTTGCGAAGCGGCAGCCGACAAAAAGGCCGAAGACGTCGTCGCGCTCGATCTCGCCGGCCGTACGATCGTCGCCGATCACTTCATCGTCGCGACCGGGCGCTCGAAGATCCAGACGCGCTCGATCGCCGATGCGATCGTCGAAAAGGTGAAGGAGAACGGCTTCACGGTCGCGCGGACGGAGGGCTATGCCGACGGCGGCTGGATCCTCATCGATTTGGGCAGCGTCGTCGTCCATGTCTTTACTCCGGAGCAGCGCGCGTTCTACAACCTCGAGCGGCTGTGGGGGGCGGTAAACCGGTCGCAGGCAAGCGGCTCATGAAGATGCGTCACGAGCCCCGCCGCAAACGGGCGCTCCGGCGGAACGTGGTCAAAGCGGCGGTCTGGGTCTTCTTGGTTTTCTTCGTCGCGAGCGTCGTCGGGATAGCGATCGTCGCGATCCGGTAACCTTTCCTTAGGGGGACGGTACTAGTTCAACGGAGGAAACCAGGCTCATGAAGATTTTGGCTGCACTCGCCCTGTTCGCCGGTTTGGCCGGAGCAGCGCTTCCGGCATTGGCGCGCGATTCGTACGTCATGGACGGCGCGTCGATGTTCAGCGCGGCGACGGTCAGTGCGCTCAACGCGAAGATCGGCGACTTCAACCGGCAGACCGGTAAAGAAGTCGTCGTCGTCACGGTGCCTTCGCTGGGTGGACGCACCCCGCAAGACGCCGCCGAGCGCGCATTTGCGCAGAATCAAGTCAACGGTGTGATGATCTTCATGGCAAAGGCCGAGAAGATCGACGGCATCGTCCCGGATCGCGCCGCGAGCCGGTTTTTCCCGCCCGGCGAGACGCAATCGATCCGCCAGGCGATGCGCGGTTACTTTCGCAGCGGCGATTTCGACGCGGGCATCGCGACCGGCGTCGATCTCGTGCTCGGACAGTATCGCAGTCACTTGGGGACAGTCCGGCACAGCGAGTCATCGGGACAAACGGTTCCGTCGGTTCCTTCCACGTCCACGGCCCGAACGGGAGGCTTTAACATGGGTTGGATTTGGCTCATCCTCATCGCGATCGCGGCGTTCTTGATCATACGCGCGCTCTTCCGCGCGATCGCGGGACCGCGGATGTCTCCGCCGGGTTACGGCGGTCCGGGCATGGGGCCCGGCATGGGCCCTGGGTACGGCGGCGCCGGCTACGGCGGTGGCGGCGGGAGCTTTTGGAGCGGTTTGCTCGGTGGCCTCGGCGGCGCGTTCCTTGGTAACGAGCTGTTTGGGCGCGGCGGCCTCGGCGGCGGCGAAGTCGGCAGCGCCGGCGTCGTTCCGGGCGATGCGGGCGCGTCGCAGGATGCGCAAGGCTGGCAGGGCGATGCGGGTCAGGCCGACATGAGCAACTCGAGCTTCGGCGACTACGGCGGCTCAGGCGGCGGCTTCGATGCGGGCGGCGGAGGCGGCTTCGACTCGGGCGGCGGGGGCGACGGCGGCGGCGGCTGGTAGTTAGCGCGGCGCTTTGTACAGCAAGTCACTCGCCGGGAACGGCGTGAACTTGCTGTACTTCGCAGCGAGGTCGACTGCCGGCTGCAAAAGTCCGGCGTTCAACTGCTCGCCGTAGTACGACCGCGTCATCTGCGACGCAAGGCTCGGATCGATCTTCGCGTATTTCAGCAAGATCTCGGCGCTCTGTGCGTGGTTCTTGTTCGCCCAAACCGCTGCCTCATGGATTGCGGATGCGAAGCGGTTCACGAGGTCCGGGTGGTCCTTCGCCCACGGTGACATCGTAAAGTAGGCGGAGACGAGGAACGAGCGCGCGACGGAGTCGTACGGGCTCGCGAGGACGCGATCGGTCTTCTTGGCGGCCGTCAGGAAGGGCTCCGCGATCGCGGCGGCATCGATGCGTCCGGCATCCAGCGCCGGCTGCATCGCCGGAAATGCGAGTTCGACGAACTTGACCGACGAGAGATCGCCGCCGTTCTTTTCGATCCACGCGCGCGGTGCGTAACCGGAAATCGTCCCGAGCCCCGAGCCCGCGATCGTCTTCCCGTTGAGATCTTTGGCGGAGTGAATCGGCGAATTCGCTGCGACGACGAGGACCGTCGTCGGTCCGCTCGATTGGTGAACGGCCGCGGGTGCGATGATGACGAAGGGAACGTTTCGCCCGAATGCCGACGCGATGGAAATCGTGTCGGCATAGCCGATGTCGGCCGCACTTCCGGCTACCGAAGCGGCCGCAGCCCCGCCGTTCGGCGCAGGTACGACTTCGACGTCGATGCCGGCCTTGGTGAAGTAGCCGAGCTCCTTCGCATACCACACTTCTGCGCCCGCATCGATCGGGACGGTCGTGACGTGAATCGTCGTGACGGCTTGCGTGCGGCCCGGCGACGCAACAGCGCACAACGCAGCAACACAGAACGTGACCGTGACGAGCTTGCGTAACTTCATGACGTCCTCACTTTATCCCGAGCAGGCGTTGCAGGGCGGATACGCGCGAGTATAGGCAGGGTGCGCGAGGTAGCGTTGCGGATCGAACGTCCAGAACTGCGAGACGTTCGGATAAGTTCGCAGGACCGTGTTTTGCAAGGCTCCGTTGCGCATCTCGACGCGGCGAATGTACACGTTCTCGATGGGATTCCCATATGAGTCCCATGAGATCGGACCGCGCGGAGCATCTTTGACCGTCACGCTCCGCACGGCCTTCACGAATGCGACGGGATCGCTGACGTTGCCGTGCAGCGCTGCGAGCCCTTTGTCGACGAATTCGGCCGCGACGTATCCGCCTTCGCCATAGTAGGAAGGACCGTGGCCGTACGCGGCCGTGTATTCCGCGACGAACGCCCTGTTCCGCGCGGTTTCCAGCGCCGCACTGTAGTGCAGCGCGGTGAGGATACCCTCGGCCGGTGGTCCCTCTTGGGCGAGCGTGCTCTCGTCGGTCGCGTTACCCTGACAGATCACGGGCGGCTTCACCCCGAATTGACGGTACTGCCGCATGAAATTGATCGCGGTCTGCCCCGAAAAGCTGCACATGATCGCGTCGACGTCGGTTGGGAGCGCCGAGAGAAACGACGAGAAATCGTTGGTGACGATCGGTGTCCAGATTTGCTTGACGACTTTCCCACCGTCGGTTTGAAACGCGTCAACGAAGCCGCCGACGCTCTGCCAGCCGAAGTTGAAATCGTACGCGATCGTCGCGACGCGGCGGTAACCGAGCGTCTTGTACGCATAGTCACCCAGGACGTGCGTCGTTTGACTACTGGTCCAGCCGGTGCGGACGATGTACGGGCTCGGCGTCCGCTGCGTCATGTCGTCCTCGGCGACGATCGGCCAGATCGTCGGCATCTTGTGGGCGTCGACGTACGGAACGATTGCTGCCCCGACGTTGGCGGCGACCGGTCCGAAGACGAGATCGACGCGCTCTTGTTCGACGAGCCGGCGCAACTGCGTCAGGCCGACTTGGGGTTCGTTCGTGTCGTCTGCCCACACGACTTCGACCTTGCGGCCGCCCAGCGTGCTGTTGTGATCCTTGAGATACAACTCGAGCCCTTCGCGCGTATACTGGCCGAGCGCCGCAAACGGTCCGGAGAGCGGCATCATCGCCCCGATGCGCAACGGCTTGGGTTGCCCCTGTGCGAGGGCGACGGGACTGCACGTCAGCGTCAGGATGAACGCGACGGCAAGGGCAGCGGTACGGATGTTGGACTGCGTCATCGGCAGCCTCCTCTTATGAAGAAGAGTTCGAAGGAATGATCGGCAAGAGCAAGTATGATGAGCGCTTGGGATCGGTGTGCAGCGTCACGCGACCGCCGAAGATCTCGGCGGGCCGGTCGCGCGGATCGTTGTGCAAGAACGGCCCGCAGCCGCGCAGCTCGTTCTTGAAATTGGAGAGCCGGCCGCCGCTTGCGGCCGAGTACTCGTAGTCTTTTCCGCGAATCGTCAGTCCGATCCGGTAACCGGGCGGAAGGACGACGCACGTCGGCCAGATCTCGACGTCCAGCTCGACGATTTCACCCGGCCGCAGCGGTTGTTGCTCGTCGTGCGAATGCCAGGGGCGATACGGCGTGCTGCGCGCCGGATCGAGCTTGCGGTGCGACGCTCGCAACCAGCCCTGGCCGATCGGCGTGTGCGGATCGATTGCGCCTTGGAAGACGACTTCGTCACCGCCGGGCGCGAACGCGCGCAACACGGCGAAGACGTCGGCGTCTTGAGTCGACGACTCCAGCAGGAGCTTCACCACCGACGGGCCGGTGATCTCGGTCTCTTCGGCGAGCGGTTCGGAAAGGAACGTGACGCCGTCGCCGAGCCCGTCGTAGGCGATCGTCGCGCTCGCCGGTCCGGCTTGCAGCGACCGGTCCGCGGGATTCAAGTAGAATCGCGTCCAGCGGGTCCGCGCGAGCGGCCATTCATTTTCACCACGCGTCACGAAGCCGTCGAGCCGCCGCACGCGCAGGTGAACGCGCGGCTCGTCGGGCCAGCTCGCCTCATCGCCCTTGAGAAAGCGCGCGAAGAAACGCTTCTGCAAATCGACGCCGTAGGCGGTGTAGAACTCGGTCCAGTGCTCGAGGCCGTGCATCTCGAGCCACTTTTGACGGGATCCGGCTTGCAAGAACCCTTCAACGTTTCCGCGCCCGTGGAGCCCTTGACCGCCCCAATTTCCGCACGACAGCAGCGGCAAGGCGACTTTTGAAAGATCGGAAGAGCGCTCGATCCAAAATGCGTCACGCAGCGGATGCTCGTAGAATTGGTCCCGCACGTCGACGCGGTTTTTCGCAAGCTCAGCGTCCGAGAGCGTCTCGGGCCCGCAAACGAGTTCGCCGGTTATGGGACTGCGCGGGCCGCGCTCTCCGAGACCGTGCTGGACCGTCTTCACCTGCATGTCGTACCAGTTGACCCGGAACTCGCAGAGGATGCCTCCGTGGCGTGCCTGCTCGCGATAGGGGTCCGACGAGCCTTCCCATGCGCAGCAGGCCGCAAGGTGCGGCGGCTGCCGTTCCGCGGCCGACCACTGGTTGATCGCGTAGTACGAGATCCCGCACATGCCGACTTTCCCGCTGCACCACGTTTGCGCTGCGGCCCATTCGATGCATTGGTAGATGTCTTGCGTTTCGCGCGGCGAGCGCGTGTCGATGAAGCCGGGGGAGCGGCCCGCTCCCCGGGAATCGACGCGCACGCAGGCGTAGCCGTCAGGGACCCACTTCTCGGGATCGACGACTTCCCAGTTCATGTACTTGTTCGAAGAGTCGGCGACGGCATCGGGATGATCGCGCGCCAGCCGTTCCCACGCGGAGGGATAACCGGCCTGAAATGCGAGCCCCTTCGCGTACGGCCCGTAGCTGAAAATGACCGGATACCGGCCGTCGTCGATTGGACGGAAGACGTCGGCGCGCAGGACGATGCCGTCGTCCGTCGTGATCGGGACGTCCCACTCGATCCGCATCCCGTCGCGAATCTCGCTCTTCTCCGCCGCCAGCATCGCCGCACGTGTTACGGCGGGCGGTCCGCGACCACCCAGGTGCCAAATACAGTTAGGTGCCGATCAGTGACGCGAACCGCGCTTCGACGACGCGCCGGCGGAGCTTTAACGTTGGCGAGAGCTCTCCGTCCTCGATCGTCAGATCGCGCGGCAAGAGTGCCACGTGGCGGATGCGTTCGTACGGCGCCAGGTCGCGCGAATACGTCGCGACCTCCCGTCGAATCAACGCGCGGACGTCATCACGCAGCCAGAGTACGTCGTCCGGCTCGGCAGCGTCGATCCCAAGCTCGCTGCGGACATACGGACGGTTCGGCGCGATCAACGCCGCCGGCATATCACGGCCTTCCGCGACGACGGCGACCTGCGCGATGAACGGCGAGCGCGCGAGGGCGCTTTCAATCCGCGACGGCGCGATGAACTTGCCGCTCGTCGTTTTGAAGAGCTCTTTCTTTCGATCGACGATCCGAAGGTACCCATCAGCATCGAACTCGCCGACGTCGCCGGTCCTATACCACGCGCCGTCGAACGCGGCGACGTTTGCCGCATCGTCACGATAGTAACCGAGCATGACGCCGGGGCCCCTCACCAAGATCTCGCCGTCGGCGTCGAGACGTACTTCAACTTCCGGAATCGGTTTACCGACCGTGCCCAAGCGGTTGTCTTCAAGGCGGTTGACGGAGATGACCGGCGAGCATTCGGTCGTCCCGTATCCCTCGACGATCACGATGTCGGCGGCCGCGAAGGTCAGCGCCAAGTCGACGTGCAGCGTCGCGCTGCCGCTCACGAAGAATCGCAATTCGCGCAGGCCCAGAAGCGGACGCAGTTTGCGCAAGACGAGCCAGTGCGCGACGGCGTAGCGCAATCGCGCCGCGCGCGACGGATGCCCGAAGTGCAACGCGCGCATGTACTCGCGTCCGGCTCCCAGCGCCCAAGGCACCAGCCTCGCGCGCAGCCCGCCCGCGGTCTTCGCTTTCATGAGGATCCCGGCGAGGACGTGCTCGAAGATGCGCGGGACAGCCGTCATCAGGACCGGCCGGACGTCGAGTAAATCGCGCAGCAGATTCGCGCCGTCGCGACAGATATGCAGTGAGACGGCGCGCACTAGCTTTCCGTACAAGACGATGTGTTCGTAGATGTGCGCAAAGGGCAGGATGGTCAGCGTGTTGTCGCCGCCCGTCAACGTCGGGAACGCGTAATCGAAGGCATTCCTCATCGTCGTAGCGAGGTTGCGGTGGGAGAGCATGACGCCTTTCGGCTCACCGGTCGTCCCCGAGGTATAGATCAATACCGCAAGATCGTCCGGTGCGATCGGCGGGAGGGCGCAGCCCGCGGCGCCGCGCTCTTCGAACGCTCGCAAGCCGTCCTGCGTCTCGTCGTCGAACGCCACGATCGGGATGCGAACGCCGGCCCGATCGCGCAGCACGCCGGCGCGCGCCGGCGTGTCGACGAAGAGCAAGGCGCTCTCGCTGTGCGCAAGGATGAACGCCACTTGATCGAGCGCTTGCGTCGCAAAAATCGGGACGACGACGCAACCTGCGAACAGGATCCCGAGGTCGGCGACGACCCAATCGACGCAGTTGGGCGCCAAGAGCGCGACGCGATCGCCGGGCCGCAAGCCGCTCGCGCGCAGGCCGGCCGCGACGCGCCCGATGCGCCGGCGCAGCGTCGCCGTCGAGGTCGCCGTCCAAACGCCGCCGACGCGCTCGACGAGGACGTCATCGCGTGGGAGCGTCTCGAACGCCGTCTGCAGAGTTGCCGGCAACGTCTCCATCGACGGTAGGTACGGCGCGCCGGCGGCGTCGCCTGGGACTTCCGGCCTCGTGACTGTGGCGGTGACGCGGATGCATTTCGGGCGACGCGCCAACCTCCGGGACCGCAATCTCCTCGCCGTCGGCGACATGCTCGGCGAGATTGACGGCGACCGGGTCTGCGTCGCGTGCGATCCCTCCGGCAGCGCGGATCGCGTCGTCGACGCGCGCTCCGGCGGAGAGCGTGTAGAGTCCGGGATGGGCGACGTGCCCCGCGACGTAGACGACGGCCCGAGGCGCCGCGGTGTGCGCCGGGCGGGGCTGCGGCGAATCGAAGCGGACCGCCGGTTGGGCCGGTCGCGGAGGCCGCAGGAAGCAGACGGCCAAGGCAAGCGCGATCACGGCGGCGATGACGATGAACTTTTTCATGCCCCTCGATCACGCGGGACTCCCCCGACGGCAAGAGCCCCGAAGCGAAGGCGGCACCGAACGCTCTAGAGTAGATGGCCCGAATGCTCGAAGAGCGATCCACGACGTACGATTTCCACGCGATCGAAAGCGCCTGGCAAGAGCGCTGGGAGCGCGACCGCATCTACCTGACCCGCGACGACGACCAGCGGCCGAAATATTACGTCCTGGAGATGTTCCCGTATCCGTCGGGCGATCTCCACGTCGGGCACGCGAAGAACTACACCTTCGGCGACGCGCTGGCGCGCATGATGCGGATGCAAGGCTACAACGTGCTCCATCCGATGGGCTGGGACGCCTTCGGCTTGCCCGCCGAGAATGCCGCGATCCAGCGCGGCGTCGATCCCGACTCGTGGACGCGCTCGAACATCGCGAATATGCAGCGTCAGATCCGGCTGATGGGGACCGGGTACGATTGGACGCGCGAGTTCGCCACCTGCGATCCGGCGTACTATAAGTGGAATCAATGGCTGTTCTTGCGGATGTACGAGAAGGGGCTCGTTTACAAGCGCGAAGCGCCCGTGAATTGGTGCCCGGTCGATCAAACCGTCCTGGCCAACGAGCAAGTCGAGGGCGGCGTCTGCTGGCGCTGCGGCTCTCCGGTCGAGCGGCGCAACCTCTCGCAGTGGTTCCTCAAGATCACCGCATACGCGGATCGATTGCTGCAAGATCTCGATCTGCTCGAAGGCTGGCCCGAACGCATCAAGGTGATGCAGCGAAACTGGATCGGACGCAGCGAAGGCGTCACCTTCAGCTTCGACGTCGAGGGCGTCGCAGATGCGAAGATCTCCGTGTTCACCACGCGGATCGACACCCTGTTCGGCGCGACGTACGTCGCGATCGCAGCGGAACATCCGGTCGTCGAACGGTTGATGCAAGCCGCGCCGAAGAAACGCGGCGTGATCGAAGCCTTCCGCGATTCGCTGAAGAGCAAGTCCGAGCTCGAGCGGACCAGTCTCATGGAAAAGACCGGCGTCTTCACCGGAACGTACGCAATCAATCCGCTCTCGCACGAGAAGATCCCGATTTGGGTCACCAACTACGTCCTGGCGGAGTACGGGACGGGCGCGGTCATGGCGGTCCCGGCGCACGACGAGCGCGACTTCGATTTTGCGAAGAAGCACGGCTTGCCGATCGCGCAGGTCATCGTTCCGCCCGGCGTGCAGGTCGACGGACCGTTGACGGAAGCGTACGTCGAGGACGGGCGCCTGATCGCAAGCGGCGACTACACGGGGATGTCGTCGACCCGGGCCCGCGCCGCTTTGGCGCAGCGTCTAGAAGCGATGGGGATCGGGAAGACGACGGTCAACTACCGGTTCCGCGATTGGCTCATCTCGCGCCAGCGCTACTGGGGCACGCCGATTCCGATCATCTACTGTCCGAAAGACGGCGAAGTCCCGGTCCCCGACGATCAGTTGCCCGTGTTCTTGCCCGCGAACGTTCCGATCACCGGACAAGGATCGCCGTTGGCCAACGATCCGTCGTTCATCAATACGACGTGTCCGAAGTGCGGCGGCCCGGCGCGCCGCGAGAGCGACACGATGGACACCTTCTTCGATTCCTCGTGGTACTACATTCGGTACATCGATCCTCACAACGAGCGCGCGCCTTGGGATCCCGCGCGCGTGCGGCCGTGGATGCCCGTCGATCAATACATCGGCGGCGCCGAGCACGCCGTGCTGCATCTCCTGTACGCGCGTTTTTTCTACAAGTTCTTCATCGATATGGGCTGGTGCACGGGGCCGCCGGAGCCATTCACGCGCCTCTTCAATCAGGGGACCTTGCTCTACAACGGCGAGAAGATGAGCAAGAGCCGCGGCAACGTGATCGGGATCGACGACACCGTCGAGCGTCACGGCGTCGACGCGATGCGCCTCTTTCTGCTCGCCGCGGCCCCGGCCGAAGACGCGCTGCCGTGGACCGAAGAGGGGATCTCCGGACGCGTGCGCTTCTTGGCGCGTGTTTGGCGCGCAAGCGAGCCGTTTTTCGCCCGCGCGAAGAGCGTCCCGCTCGACCGGTTACCCCAGGTCGACGGCGAAGCGCAACGCGCGATCGTGCGCGCGGTTCACGTCGCGTTGAAGTCGGGCGCCGACGAAACGAACACGCGCCGCTTCCACTTCAACACGACGACGGCTCGGCTCGATGAACTCGTCAATCTCCTCACCGCCGCGACGAGAGACTCGCGCTATTGGGACGATCCTGCGGTCCTCTACGCGATCCACGCGCTCCCGATCTTGCTCGCCCCGTTTGCGCCGCACATGGCGGATGAGCTCTGGTCGAGACTCGGCTACGCAACCTCCGTCCATCTCGAACGTTGGATCGAGCCCGACGCGGCCGCCCTCGCTGTTGCGGAGATCACGCTCGTCGTTCAGGTGAACGGGAAGGTCCGAGCGCGGATCCAGGCCGAGCCGGGGATCGACGAAGATCGCGCGTTCTCGCTGGCGCTCGCCGAAAAGAACGTCAAAGACTTCGTCGGCGAGAAATCGGTCCGCATGCGCGTCTACGTCCAGGACAAGCTCCTGAACTTAGTGGTCTAAGCGGCAGCGCGTTCCTTGAAATACTCGACGGTCTTGCGCATGCCGTCGGCCAGCTTGTAACCGGCCGCCCACCCGAGTTCGCTCTTGGCACGAGCCGGGTCGAACACGACGGAGCGCACGTCCCCGGCGCGCTTGGGCGCGTGCTCGATCGGCGCTTTGAACCCCGTGATCTTGACCAGCGCATCGTAGAGCTGGTTGACGCTCGTCTTCTTTCCCGTGCCGATCACGAACGACTGACCGGAACCTCTTTCGAGCGCCGCGATGTTGGCGGCCGCCACATCCTCCACATAGACGTAGTCGCGCGTCTGCTCGCCGTCCCAGTCGATCCGCACGCCCTCCCCGCCGAGGAAGCGCCCGATGAAGATCGCGATCACGCCCGCTTCACCGTTGGGATCTTGTCTGGGACCATACACGTTTCCGTAGCGCAGCGCGGTGTATTCGAGGCCGTAGTCGGCCTTGAAATAGCGCAGATAGTGCTCGGCGATGAGCTTCGTGATCCCATAAGGCGACTCCGGAAGCATCGGCGAGTCTTCGGTGACCGGCAACTTTTTCGGGCTGCCGTATTGCGCGGCGCTCGCAGCGAAGATGATCTTGCGCGTCTCGGCCTTGACCGCGGATTGCAAGACGTTGATGAGGCCCAGGACGTTCACTTGCGCGTCGTAGACCGGATCCTTAGTGCTGATCGCGACGCTGTGCTGCGCCGCTTCGTGATAGACGACCTCCGGCTTGAAATCCGTGAATACGCGGCTAAGTTCTTCATCGCGGATGTCCATGTGGACGAAGCTCGCGCGCTCCGGGACGTTCTCGCGCCGCCCGCCGCCGTGCGACCACAGGCTGTCGATGACGACGACTTCGTGCCCCCGAGCAATCAAGAGATCGCCGATATGTGAACCGATGAAGCCGGCTCCGCCGGTCACGACAATGCGCACGTGCGCTCGTTCGTGCGAGCTTTACACGCGGCCTGCGCGGCGTGAAGGGCAGGCGTGGTCCGCGCTCCGCTTCTGCTTCCGGCTATCCTCTTCGTCGCGCTGGTCTTCGTGTGGCGCGGACATCCCGCACAGATTCTGCGCGAAGTCCCGCGCGCGACCGTAGCCGGCGTGGTGACGGGCGACGTCGCGCAACATGCATGGGGCGATGAATGCGAGCTGTCGCTCGAGAATGGCCCGCGCGTCGAGCTTATCGTCCGCGCGCCGCTTGAGCCGGGTGACCGGGTCGTCGTGCGCGGGCGACTCGAACCGTTCGACGAACCCCGAAACCCAGGCGAAGCGTCGCCGCGAGAACTCGCAGCCGAACGCGGCGTGGCGGGGCGGCTGGTCGATTCCGAACTCCTCGCTCGAACGCCGGGGCCGCCGTGGGATGCAGCCTCGCTCTTGCCGCGTCTGCGCGCCTGGGCGGGGAAGATCGTTCGCAAACGCATACCCGAACCGCAAGCGTCGATCTTGACCGGCGCGCTGTGGGGCGAGCGCGGCTCCCTCCCGCGCGATCTCAAACTCGAGTTTCAAGAGACGGGCACGGTGCACGTCTTGGTAACGGCCGGTCTCCACCTCGGCGTCATCGCCATGTTGATGGCGTCGCTCTGCGGATCGTTCGGTGTGCCGCGCGTCGCCGCATCGCTCGCGACGATCGTCGTGATTTGGTTCTATGCCGCAGCGAGTGGCGCACATCTCCCCTCGCTGCGCGCTGCAACGATGATCACCGTTGCGCTCGCGGCCCGCGCGTGCGGGGCGCGGGCGTTTTCCTGGAACGCCTTCGCGGCTGCGGCGATCGTCGTCGCCGCCTTGTGGCCGGCGGCGGTCGGCGGCGCGTCGTTTGGGCTCTCGTTTTCGTGCGTCGCGGCGATCCTGCTCTTTGCCGATCACATCGCGGAGTGGTGCGAGCGCCTGCACGTCCCGCCGGTCGCGGCCGAAGCCTGTGCGCTCACCATCGCGACGCAGATCGGCGTCTGGCCGTTGACTGCGCAAACGTTCTTGACGGTTGCCCCGTACGCAGTCGTCGCCAACCTCGCCGTCGTCCCGGTCGTCGGGAGCACGATGATCTTGGGCCTCGCGCAGATCGTTACGGATCGCCTGCCGTTCGTCCCCGACGTGCTCGCAATGCTCGACACCGGCCTTTTGACTTGGATCGTCACCGCAGTGCACGCGATCGCGTCGCTGCCGGGAGCGCACCTGGCGATCGCGCCGCCGCCCGCGTGGTCGCTCGCGTGCTACGACGTCGCGGCACTCGTCGCGGCCGCCGCGCTCGCGCGGCGCCGAATTATGATCGCGCTCAGCGCACTCGTTGCCGGGGCGCTGATCGTCGTCGCTCCGGTGCACGGCGAGACGGGGACGCTCTCGATCGTCGCGCTCGACGTCGGGCAGGGCGACGGGATCGTGATTCGAACGCCGCACGGCCACACGCTGATGATCGACACCGGCGGCCGCCTCGAGATCGGCGCGAATGACGAGGAGTCGTCGGCCGAGATCGTCGGCGAGCGAATCGTCGTCCCATACTTGATCCGCAGCGGCGTGCGGCACGTCGACGGGATCATTCTGACCCACCCTCATGGCGATCATGTCGGTGGCTGCGCACCGATCTTGCGCGAGCTCGGCGCGGACTGGATCGCGGATAGCGGGCAAACGTACGCGGGGCACGCGTATCGCGACTGCATCGGGACGGCACGGGCGGAACATGTCCCGATCCGGGAGCCGCGCGCGGGGGACGTTTGGCATACGGACGACGGCGTGACCTTACGGTTTCTCGCGCCGAGCGAGCCGTACATCGCCGACAGTGGCGACGACGTCAACGAGAACTCGATCGTCGTGATGTTGGAGTATGAAGCCTTTCGCGCACTCTTCATGGGCGACGCGGGACAAAACACCGAGGCACGGCTCTTAGCCGGCAGCGCCGATCTGCAGGCAACGCTCTTGAAGGTGGGGCACCACGGCAGCGCCTACGCGTCGACGCCCGCGTTCGTCTCTGCCGTTCACCCGAAGATCGCGATCATCAGCGTGGGCCGGCGCAACCATTTCGGCCATCCGGCGCCGCGAACGCTCGCGACGTTACGCAACGCGGGTACGATCGTTTTCCGGACGGATCAGTGCGGCGCGGTTACGATCACCCCGAACCGGACGGCGCCGATGCTGCAATGCACGCCGCAATAGGTGTCGAGAACCCCTCCAAAGAAAGTGCGGCGCGTTATGAAAAGAACGCCTGAAGAATTTCAAAAAGCCTTCCTTGACGTGCTCCAGGAAGGGCGGTACGGTACGCCGTCGCTTTGGGAAGAGTACCTGCGAAACCACTTGACTCGCGAGGGCGCTCGTGTCTACGCGCTCGAGCACTGCGTCTTCGCGGCAAATTTTCCACGCTGGCTCGCCAACATCGCAGGCAACTGTCCGTACTTGGAAGTGCGCAAATTTTTGATCGAGAACATGTTCGTCGAGGAAGTCAACGACCCGACGATCACGACCGGCCACTACGAAAGCATGGTCGACTTTACCGTCGCGTTGGGCGTCGATCGCGACTACATCTATGCGTATGCGGGCGCGCCGCTTACGCGGATGCGAATCGTCTATAGCGATTGGATCAGCCGCAACTTGCCGTGGCTGGAAGCGATGGCCGCCATCGAAGGCGACGAGGTCTCACGCGGCAACGAGATGATCAAGCGCATCGGCGATCGAGCGCGCACCTCGCGCAAGATGTGGCAAAAACTCGGTCTGGCTGATGAGGCCTTAGAGCATTGGGATGCTGCCGACGCCGCGGATTCCGAGGAAGGCGGCCACGGCGACCTCCCGCTCGTCATCCTCAAGAAATATGCGGACACCGAGGAAAAGCAGGACGGCTGCCTGCGGGCGGCGCGCGAGCGGCAAGCGACCAACCGGATCTGGTTCGATCAAATCGGCGTGTGGGCGTACAAAGCGTCGGGACTGCCGGCGCCGTCGCTGGACCGTCAGCCCATACCGGCGCCGGTTATGGCGCTTACTCCCGCGTGACGATCGCGCGGACCGGATGGATCGTCGCCGTCTGCGCCGCATTCCTCTGCACGGCGGTGCCGACGGGGAGCCGGGCGGCCGATCCGTACGAGATCAATGCCATCCTCTCCGTGACCGGTCAAGCGTCGTTTCTCGGTAAGGAGGAAGCGCAAGCCCTCGGCGTCATCGAGGACATGGTGAACAAAGCGGGCGGCGTCGCGGGCCGTCCCGTGAAGTTCGTCGTCGCCGACGATCAATCCAATCCACAGATCGCGGTGCAATTGGCCAACGTCGTCATCGCCAAGAAAGCGCCGGTTGTCATCGGACCGTCGTTGAGCGGGACGTGCAGCGCGACTGCGCCGCTTCTTACCAGCGGTCCGGTGGAGCTTTGCCTTTCTCCGGGCATCCATCCGCCCGAGGGCAGCTACGTCTTTTCGACAAACGCCTCGACCGTCGATTTGGCAATTATTACGGCCCGCTACTTGCGCACGCGGGGCGTCAAGAAGGTTGCCTTCATTTTCTCGACCGACGCGAGCGGACAGGACGGCGAGCAGGCCGTCAACGGCGTCTTCAGCGCGCCGGACAACCAGGGCGTCACCATCGTCACGCGCGAGCATTTCAACGTGAACGACGTGAGCGTCGCTGCGCAGATCGCGCATATCAAAGCGTCCGGAGCGGAGGTCTTGTACGTTTGGGCGAGCGGAACTCCCGTCGCGACGGTTCTGCGGGGTGCAAGCGACGCCGGGCTCAGCCTCCCGGTCATCACGTCGGTCTCCAACGCAACATACGCGCAGATGAAAGCCTACGAGTCGTTCATGCCCAAAGAACTGCTGTTCGTCAGCGCACCGGACTTGGCGCCGGGCGAGCTGCCGAACGGACGCGTCAAACAGGCGGTCGGAGTCTTTCGCAACGCGTTCAAAGCGATCGGCGTGCAGGCTGAGCACGGTCACGCCCTCGCTTGGGATGCCGGCCTCATCGTGATCGACGCCTTGCGAAAGTTCGGCACCAACGTCGGCGCTGGGCAGTTGCGTGAGTATCTGCAAAACCTCCGCTGGCAAGGGATCAGCGGAGCGTACGACTTCCGCGCGATTCCCCAACGCGGCTTGAATTATTCGTCCCTGATGGTGACGCGCTGGGACCCTGCGAAAGGCGCGTGGGTAGGCGTTAGTAAACTGGGCGGCTGAGCCGTCGGAGGCCGGATTTATTCGGCTGACTCGGTGACGGCGATCGCTCCGGCGCGGCGGATCGCCGGCGCACCGATTCGCACGACGATCACCTGAAGCACGGCTGCTGCCGGAACCGCGAGGAACGCGCCGCCGATGCCCAGGAGCGTCCCGCCGACGATCGTCGCGAAGATGATGAGCAGAAAACTCAACTGCACCCGCTGGCCGAAGATGATCGGCGAAACGACGTTCTGATCGACGATCTGCACGATCGCGAAAATGGCGAGGACGACGAGCATCTTCGTCCAACCGCTCGTCGCGAGCACGATGACCAGAACGATCGGACCGGATATGATGGCGCCGACCATCGGGATTGCTTGGAAAACCGCGACGACGACCGCGAGCAGTAAGGCGAAAGGGATGCCCAGGAGCGCGAGCGAGAGACCCATCGCGGCTCCTACGAGCGCACCGTTGATGACGATGCCTGCAACGTACGCGGTCAGGCGCGTGCCGATCTCTTGCAAGGCTTTGCGCCAGTCCTCGCGCGGGGCCGCCGGCAGCAAGCTCAAGGTGAATTGCGCCAATTCATCCGCTGAAAGCATCCACCCGACCGCGAGCAGGACGATCAGTACTGCGTTTCCGATCATCCCGGCCACCAGCGCCGGGCCGCCGAGCAGGCGCTGTCCGACGCCGGCCACGACCCCGCCGGCCGCGTTTGCGAGCGTGGAGGCGAGCTGTCCGGCCATCGCGTTGTTCTTGAGGAAGATTTGCGCCGCCGCTAGGCGCTCTTGCAAGGACTGAACGAAGCTGGGTATCGCCTCGACGAGCCTGATCAATTCCGTCCCGAGCGGCTGTAC